>NZ_PZZP01000003.1 GCF_003046315.1 Desmospora activa DSM 45169
AGCCAGGATCAAACTCTCCATAAAAAGAGCTTGAAACGCTCATAATTAAGAATTGAACAGGGTCGTTCATTCGCTCTTCAGTTTTCAAGGAACGCTTGTTGCTTCAGGCTTTTTCAACCCTGCCGCCTCTTGCGGCGACAAGATCTATCTTATCAAACCGTGATGATCTTGTCAACAACTTTTTTTGAAGTTGTTTTTTTGTTTCGCTGCCGTGTTGCGGCGACAGATATTAATTTAACATGGGCAGGCTTTTACGTCAAGAGGTTTTTTAAATTTATTAGGATGCTCTTTTGGAGGATCATGATTCAATTGGCTCCCACCCAAAATAGAGGAGCGAGCAATCCCTTGTGGCTCCTCTAAGAATAAAAAAAGTATATGACAAAACAAGTCTTTGTCGTACTCAAGTTAGTGCGTTAGCTTTGATTTACGCCCATTTGGTAAATGAAGCGATGGGATGATAACAAAAAGGGCAACCATAAATACAAAGAAAGCAATCCCATAAATACCGAAGAGCGAAAGTTGATCTTTTAACTTTCCGGCGATACTACTCGCAATTACCATGGAAGCGGTATATAGCGGAATTAGGATTCCATTTACTCTTCCAATGTATCCTTCGTTCGTCTTTTGCAATATCAGTGTATTGAGTCCAATTTGGACAAGGGGCATCATCAAACCCGAAATAAACTGGGCAACTAATGTTATCCATAAATATGTTGATAAAACCGAGACACACAGACTAAACGCACTCACTATAATCCCAATCATGACTAAATGCTGGGGTGAAAACCGTTTTGCAGCTGTGATAACTAAAAGCCCGCTTAAAGCAGTTCCCGCACCATTCGCTGTCAACAACCACTGTAGCCATTCGTTACCCAATGCTAATCGCTCGGAAACCAAAAATACACTTAAGGGTTGAACCAGCCCAAACCCTAAATAGGATAAAATAAAACAGATACCCACTCGCTTCAGTTTTCTTTTTGAGAAGACATAGCGAAAGCCTGCTTTCATCTCAAAAAGAATGGCGGTTTTAGCCTGTTCTCCCTTGGTTTGTTGATCGTGAGGAAGGAGTGTTTGTACCAGCGCCGATAAGAGATACATCATCCCCATAATCGCGATCGCTACATCAACACCAAATCGTTGAAATACGAAGGTACCTATTACCGGGCCAAGGAGAATAAAGATCGAAAAAGCGGTCTGATAGATCGCGAGGCCTATTTTTAATTGGTTCTCTTGGAGATGCTTTTTAAATAACTTGAATCCTGCCGGTTGTGAAAATTGCATAAAGCTAGCATACGCAAGCGGTACAAGGAATACTGCCTTCCAACTGATAAAAAGAAACGCAATCAGAACGATAAATACAAATACAGCGTTTAACAAATCACATACAATCAGTGTTCTTTTTGGTCGCCAGCGATCCGCGAAGGTTCCACCGATAAAGGAAAAAAAGATTACCGGAGCAAATTCTGCTACCGTTAGCAACGAAATCGCAAATGGATCGTGTTCGTCCGTTCGATGATAAACATCAGTACGGCATAATAACGAATCCAAATACCGACTTGTGAACATAAGATCGCTGTAATCATAACCAAAAGAACGCGATTGCGGAATAAAGCTGACAGTTTGGATTCGATTATTTCCTCTTGTGGCATATTGATAGTCCCTTTCATCGTCATCGAGAAATGCTTTATTCCACGAATCTGCCCTTCGCTTCGAAATCAACATCATACTCAATATATCTTGCAGTTTTCTTTGCCATCTCATTACCGTAAAAACGGTCGACCAGATGAAGGGACATTTCGATACCTGCAGAAACGCCAGCAGCTGTAATGATCTTTCCCTGATCAACAAACTTCACTTTTTTCATCACAGTCGTATCTGGAAATCTGTTTTGTAACTCCTCAATACTTGCCCAATGAGTGGTTACTTGCTTTCCATTAAGTAAACCAGCTTTCGCTAATAAAAAAGCACCCGTACAAACCGATGCCATGACTTGAACATGTTCCATCCGTTCCTTAAGCCACTGAATGGTTGCAGCATTATAAAACTCGTTTTCAATACCCGGCCCTCCCGGAATAACGATGATGTCAAATGGAGGAGCAGAACAGAAGCTATCATTGGGTAATATCTTTAGCCCATTTCTGGCTACAATCGTTTCTCCTGATTCCGAGAACGTCGCAACTTGAAAAGGTTTGGCTTTCCAATCTTGCTCAAATTGAGTAACCGATAAAACTTCAAATGGACCAGCAAAGTCGAGTACCTCTACACCTTCAAATAAAAAGATCCCTACACTGATTGGCTTCATAATCAAATTCCTCACTCTTCATATTTTCGAATACATCTCGATTATAAAAATGAAAACGGGTTTGATCATGACTCAAAAGAGCTATTAGATGTGTCAAAGAATTGAAAAGCGCAAATAAATATGCCGATTATTTTGATAACCTATTTTGAAAAATGGACTACAAATTAGACCTACTAATCTTATCACCGATTGGGATTACCATTTCATTAAGCCCACCCTTGTTCATAAGCGTAACGTGTAAGTTGAACTCTATTTTTTAAATGAAGCTTATGCATAATATTTTTGAGGTGGTTCTTCACAGTATGCTCCGATAGGGTCAAATGATTGGCGATCTCTTTATTACTCCATCCCTTCGCCACAAAAGTTAATATTTCTTGTTCCCTTTGAGTAAGGTCATTTGGTTGTGCAATGCTTGAACGGTTAAATTCTTTCATCATTCGTTGCGCTATCTCACGGGATATCAAGGCTTCATTGTTCACCAATGTATGTAAATATTCAATCCATACCTCCGGGTTTAAGTTTTTAAGAAGATACCCTTGTGCCCCTCTCTTTAAGGCTTCAAATAAATCAGAAGCATCATCTGAAACCGTCACAATCGCGATTTTCACAGCTGGAAAACGTTCTTTAATTATTCCTGTGGTCTGAAGACCGTTTAATACGGGCATGTTAATATCCATCAAAATTAAATCCGGCATGGTTTGTTCAGTCAATTGGATGACGTCTTGTCCATTCGTCGCTTCTCCTATGATTTTAAAAGCAGGATCACTCTCAATAATCATTCGTATCGCTTTACGGGCATGCTCGTGATCATCACCGATCACGATTCGATAGGGAGCGTTCATGTCGCTTTCTCCTTTTGAATGACTAACCTTGTTTTATCTTGTTGTCGTGAAAGGGTTAAAGTCGCCTTTATTTCTCGCACTCGCTCCTGCATAATCCTTAAACCAAAGCAATCCAGTTGTTGAAATGGATTTCCATGAAATCCTTGGCCGTTATCCTCTACTTCCAAACACCAACCCCATTCCTTTGATTGAAATCGAATTGTAGCATGGGAAGCATGAGCATGTTTTCGGATATTGGTTAACGCTTCCTGGATGCAAGCAAACAGTTCCACTTTTTCTTTTGCTGACAGCTGCGTCTCTGCCAACTCTAATTGTAATTCAACGATTACCCCAGTATCGAATTGAAACCGTTCTACCAGCTCTTGGACAGACATTTTCCATGCTGTAGCTGGAGTCGATGCAGGAGTGCCCTTTAGATTAGAAATCGAATGGCGAACATAGTTGTGAATCTGCCGTAAACTTTTGTCTAACTCCTCCCACCCCATATCGGGCTGCTTTTGTTTCATCTGACTGATCTGTACCGAACATAAAAACAAGGATTGAGCGATTCCATCATGCAACTCCCGTGCAATCCGTTCACGCTCCTGTAAGATTGCTTTTTCTGTTCGTTCTTTTTTTAGTTGCTCCTGTAGCTGTTCATACCTTTTAAACAATTGGACAAGAAAAGTCATCGTAACAAAAAAAACAATGATCGGTGATAACCAGTTACCCAGTTCCATCGAAATATAAGGAAGCAGAAATTCGTGACGCACATATTCCCACAGTCCGATCACGATCGTGGGAATGATGAGTATCAACCATTTAATTTGTTTATCAGACATGTCGAGATTGCTCCATGAGAAGGATTTTCGTTTGCTTTTTATCCATTAAATATGGATACGTCAAGACCAATCCGGCCACATACAATCCCAAGGCGATATAAGCCGGTAACAAATGAAAATGATCAATATAGCCCACATCAAAATGAACCCCGATTCCAGCGACAAAACCGGGAAGCCCGCTTAAGAAAAGCGCCCACCACACCCAGCGCTCCCCTTGCCGGATTCCCCATAAGGCCGTTAACAAAAAAACGATTCCCGTCGCTAGCAATGTGCCGCCAAAACCTGCGCGGTCATGGGCGATCAGAGGCTTGTGCATTTCACGGGAGACAGCCGCTACCGCAGCAAGGTGCTCCATCCATTCCCGTTGATCCCAGTCACGATGATGGGTTTCATCCAAAATAAAAAACGAGAGGAAAGGCGCTAGCTCACGCAGCAAACGGGTACGCTCATGCGTGATTTCCTCCACACTGGCAGTCGGTTTGTAACCAAGGCGCACCGTCAACGGAGTCGATATTGAGCCGATGTCACGCAAACGGGCCAATAACGCCTCTTTTCCTTGATTGACCCAAGGATGGGATAATTGAAGTCCACCCTCTTTATCATTTCGTATAATCGTGCCCACAATCGGCTCTTCTGTCACCATTCCCAAATCGAGTAGTCCTGCTCCAAATAGGGATAACGGTTCCACTCCCAATCGTTCGGGGTCGATATCACCGGCGATGGCGACGGGGGAAGCGAGTTCAACTCCTAATAAATGCCGGGACAATTTTGGGGATGGGGCCATATGACCCATATGCTGAATTAGTTGCTTCCCCAGTGGAAAGCGGTAAAGCCCTCGCATCGCACCCAGCGTCAAACGGCGGGCACGCTCATCCGACAGCGAAAACAACAACGGCTGAAACAGCGTGCGATAGGACCAATCCGGCATCGAGTGATTCGTCCCTTCCCTATTAACTTCAACCTGTGAAGGCTTTTGCTAATCGAAAAAGCAGGGAGACTTCCTGCGATGTTTGGAATGTGCTCCCCCTTTAATGTTTAGTCCACACTTGTAAGGATAAAAACAGATCATACTCAACGTGAAAAATTACTCATATCGCTCGCCATTGATGGAAAAGCTGGTGGTTACCTCTGCATTGAGGGATTGAGAGACGGAACAATATTTGTCCCGGGAGAGATCGACGGCGCGCCGTACTTTATCCACAGGAAGGTCTCCGCTTAATTGATAATGAATGTGGACATGGGTAAACCGCCGCGGATGATCTTCCGCCCGCTCTCCCGATACTTCCATTGCAAATGACTCCACCGTCAGGCGCATTTTGCGCAAAATATCGACGATGTCAATCCCGGAGCATGCCCCTGTGGCCGCCAGCAACAGTTCCGTCGGACGCGGACCTTCATTTTCCCCACCCACTTCCGGTGCCGCATCCAATAGTACTGTATGTCCAGATGGAGTCTGCGCCTCAAAACGCATCTTTCCGCCCCAAGTCATTTCCATTTTCATCGGTATTTTCACTCCTTATGAAAAGTCGCCTAAGATGGTGATCAGACCCGCCTCGATCAAGGCGGCAAAAAAGAGTAACACCACAATTCCCACCAACATCGGTAACGTCCGTCTGCCGATGCTTTTCCACTCTTCTCCGCTTTTTACACGGGCAGTGGTTGAAAAAATCCCCACAATCGATCGGGAGACCGTTATGCCTAAGCGAATCCCAAAAGCGGCCGCAATCAAGATCGCCGGCAGTTCCAATATGCCGTGAGGAAGGATGGTGGTAACAAACAGCACCAACGGATTAGCACCTGATTGAGTAGCAGCCATTCCCAAAACTACACCTAAGAGCATCCCATTGGAAAAGAGGGCAACCAAGGGAAATACGCCAAAAAAGAGCCCCGATACCACCATAATAAGAGAGGCGGTAACATTATTGACAAAGATGGTGACAAAGGCATTGGTATAGGTGGGGTTTTGCTGGATCCCTTCCAAGGTTTTTTGAAAGTCTTCCCACAGCGGAGAATCCATCAAAGCTTTTGCGATGGTTTCCGATCCTGCATATCCGGCCAATGCGGTAAACAGAAAAACGAATGTGGCAAAGATCAGGAAATTTTTATCTTCCCCAACGGCTCGAATAAAACGACGCATCCCCTCACACTCCTCTTTTCCCACCAACCTATCATAACACTCGTCCACGAGAATACATTTAAAGTGGGACAGGTGCATCAAGCACCCATTAACGATTGTGGCGGAGGTGGCGGGAGTTGAATTTCTTCTGGGTATTGTCGGGCAAACGGCTAAAGCGCATCCTGATGGTGGCGGTTGCCCTAATCCTGGCATTTGGTATTTATGTGGCGGAACAGCGGGACATCCAGGTCTTTATGCCGCTTAATCAAGGTCCGGCAGCAGTCTACAGTGTCGATACGGATCAAAAAAAGTTGGCCCTTACCTTTGACATCAGTTGGGGGGAAGAGCGAGCGGGGCCCATTCTCGATGTTTTGGAACAAAAAGGGATAAAAAACGCAACCTTTTTCTTGAGCTCCCCCTGGGCCGAGACACACCCTGACATCGTCAAACGGATCGTCGATATGGGATATGAGGTTGGTAGCCACGGTCATCGTCATGAAAACTACAGCACCTATGACGAAGAAAAGATTCGCACCCAAATTCGCAAAGCCCATCAAATATTGACCGAGTTGACTGATCAAGAGCCCAATCTAATTCGCTTTCCCAACGGAGACTTCGACAAACGCGTATTAAAAGTTGCCGATGACATGGGCTATACCACCATCCAGTGGGATACCGACTCCTTGGACTGGATGAATCCCGGCAAGGATAAAATTATCAACCGGGTAACCAGTAAAGCCCATTCCGGGGATATCATTTTGATGCATGCCAGCGACTCCAGTAAACAGCTGCATGAAGCACTGCCGGTGATTATTGACGATCTGACGGAAAAAGGGTATGAATTTGTGACTGTATCTGAGCTGATCGCAGGCTCAGAGGTAGACTTAAACCCCGTGGATTAGGAGGCTGACCACACCGGTTCAGCCCTTCTTTTTTTTCTTTTTCTTTCCTTTGTGCTTGTTAGTCTCTCCTCGATCGGCTGTCTTGTTCGTTGAAGTTTTTGCCGGTTCCAGCAAGCGATGCAACTGCATGATTTGCCAGGTGTTGCAAGCCATTAAGGTTAACACCATCAACAACATCATTTCCAGCGATTGCGCTTCAATTGAAGGAACTGCCTCCAACCATGTAGCCGCCACCATAAAGAAGAGAGCGGGGATAAAGCCCATTTCATTGGTCGCTTTCATTTTAAACCATGCCACAATCAAGGAAACAATCAAAATCGTAAGCGGTAACACCAGATGCAGAGTAAAGGAAGTGGTCTCCTCTCCCTGCAAGCGAAAAGGTGTGGAGAAAATATTGACCAAAACGAGAACAGTGAATAGCAACTGCAACCCTTGGTAAAGATAAGGATTTCGAATAAATCCCCGGGCCACCATATTAAACACCATATAGGCAAAAAAGCCCATCTGGGCGATCGCGCCAAACATCAACCCCGCCCACAATAGATAGACAAAATCGATTCCAAGCGGTCCAAAAAACAGCTGTAACAACCCTCCAGCCAGCGGTGCCGTCAATGTTCCCAAAGCCAATGTCGTCCAAAACAGAAAAAATAATTTACGTATCGTCATCGGGCGATTAGCGCTCCTTTTTCCATAAATCCACACCCATTATACCGATGACCTGGCTGAATGCAAATAATATCCACATCACCAATGTGACAGTTCAAAGGAATTCATAAAATATCCTTCCCCTTCCCATATTAACAGTGTGAGCTTGGAAAGGGAGTTGACTCATATGGTTCATCGTTTGCACGTTGTGCCAATCGTACTTCTATCGTTGATCGTCACCGTTTCTTGTAGTCCCGCTAAACGACCGGAGTCAGAGTCTCCGGATTACGGAGAGACGAAACAGATGGTGATGGATGTTTTGCAGACACAAGAAGGCAAAAAAGCACTGGTGGAATTGCTGCGTGATCCGGAATTTCGTCAAGATATCATCATCGATGAAAAAGAGATGGAGCAAACCATCAGCGACACCATGCTTTCGCCTAAAATGGAAAAACAACTACAAAAGCTGCTGGAAAAGCCCAAGGTGGCAAGCAGCTTTGCCAAAGCGACGCAAAAAGAGCAAAAACAGCTGATGAAGTCGCTGTTAAAAGATCCTGAATATCAAAAGGGATTGTTGGATATTATGCAGGATCCTGAATACAGTAAACATCTGAAACAACTGATGAAAAGCCGGGAATACCGCCAACAGACGATGAAGACAATGGAAGAAGCACTGGATAACCCCGTGTTCCGGGAAAAGTTCAGCAAAGTAGTGGAAGAGGCGGTCAAGAAGCAAGAACAGGAGAAAAAGAAAAAGGAGAAACAAGGAGGACAACAGCAATCAAGTGAAGGGGAAGACGGCGGCACTTAGGTTACTTCTCTTAAAAAACAAGCGACCGTCAAAAGAACAGTCGCTTGTTTGGCCTGATCAAGAAGATTGAACCGGGCTCGTGCGCTCAATCACTTTTTGGGCCAGCTCTTTATACAACTTACCGACAGACGTATCGGCGTCATAGACGGAGGGTGAGAAATCAGGAGAAGAGGGGTCTCCGTTATTAGGAGCACCTAAGGGAATTTGGGCGAGCAAATCCGTTTGCAGCTCCTCCGCCAACTTCTCGCCGCCACCCTCTCCAAAAACGTAATCCCGCTTGCCACAGTCCGAGCATTGGTAGTAAGCCATGTTTTCTACCACACCCAAGATCTCATGCTCCGTATGCAGCGCCATCGCCCCTGCTCGTGCCGCCACAAAGGCAGCGGTAGCATGCGGCGTCGTCACCAGCAATTCCTTGCTCTGGGGCAACATCTGGTGGACATCCAGCGCCACATCACCAGTACCGGGAGGCAAGTCGAGGATGACATAATCCAATTTGCCCCACTCCACCTCTTGGAAAAAGTTGCGCAACATTTTGCCCAACATGGGACCGCGCCAGATCACCGGGGCATTTTCCTCCACGAAAAAGCCCATGGAGATCACTTTGACACCAAAGCGTTCCACCGGATAGATCGTTTTATCCACCACCGCCGGACGCTCCTCAATCCCCATCATATCAGGCACGCTAAATCCGTAAATATCGGCATCGATCACCCCGACGCGTTTTCCTTCCCGCGCCAAAGCCACCGCCAGATTGACCGCTACCGTCGATTTTCCCACCCCGCCTTTACCGCTGGCGACTGCAATAAAGAGAGTGTTGGAATCTTGCGCTGTTAGTGAGGAGGCTTGTTCCGCCTGTAGCGGTGTGCGCCCCTCTGCCCGCTTAGCACGAACTTTTTGTTGATGTTCCGCGCGTATGCGAGCACTTAACGCATCCCGCTCCTTTTCACTCAAAATGCTGACGGTGATTTCTACCTTTGGTACGCCAATGTCTTTTAGCACTTTCTCCACCTCTTGGATCAACTGATCCCGGTGGGGAGAATCTTCGTTGAACAACATCAATTCCAGTGTCACCTTATCTGCAAAAATACGGATATTGCGAACCAGGTTTAATTTAACAAGGTGATGTTTAAACTCCGGTTCTTCCACTTGGCGAAGCGCTTCCAGCACGTTTTCGATCGTCGTCATACCCTTGTTACACCTCAATCCAAAGCAGCTTTATTCATTTCCATCATACCAATCATCGCCGCATTTTCAAAGTGAGCCCTCTTCCTCCGTCTCTTTTTCCACGAGGTAACTGATTACTCCGTGGTAAATGGAAGTGGCCAATAGGTTTTGATACGGTTCCTGGGCTAAACGGGAAGCCTCTTCCGGGTTGGATAAAAAGCCGACCTCTACCAAAGCCGAAGGAACGGATGAGGTTTTCAATATGTAAATTTCTCCGCTGTGCCGTTCTTTCCGTTTGGTGTTTTCCAGATTGCGAACTAACTCATTTTGGATATGACCGGCGAGTAACTCATTATCTTCCAAGGTGGGGTAATAAAAGGTTTGGGCACCGGACCAGCGGGGCGAAGGAACCGCGTTTAGGTGGATGCTGATAAACAAGTCCGCATCATTTTCCTTTACCATCTGCGCCCGTCGGTATAAATCCTGTGCTTTGCGCTTGCGGGCGCCATCGTCCGCCAAATCCCGGTCCGTCTCACGGGTCATAATCACCAAAGCACCCGCCTCCTGCAAATAATCCCGCAACTGCAACGCAATCGCGAGGGTAACTTCCTTTTCCACCAATCCGTCCCGACTAACGGCTCCCCCATCCCTTCCGCCATGTCCAGGGTCTACTACAATGATTTTTCCGGACAATGGCATACTCCAGGCATCTTGGCTTGCAGAGCCCGTCCACCACGCCAGCACTGATGTCGCCGCAGCGAGAAGTAAGAGGAAGGATAAAACCCAAAAAGCCGGGCTCCGTTTCGATATCCATTCTTTCCACTGGTCCATAGGGGTCCCCCCTTTGATACAAACCGGGTTTGTCCCATATATATGGAGAGACGGGCCGATTATGCCTGTTACTGCATTCGTTTCCGCAGTTGGATGCCAAAATCAATCCCTTCTAAAAACCAGCGCGTCGCCACCTCGTCAAAAAAGAGCAATACGGACTGGCAGGTCCACTCGTCTACATGAAAAAAAAGGTCCATCTCGTCTGCGATTCTCCCTACTAAACGATCGCCTTGTTCACGAAAACGGGTATTGTACCAATGGCGTCGTTCGGAGAAGGGAAGATCAGGCGGGCATTCCACCGCACCACGACGAGAGTGCTCAATTCCTTGTACATAGGATTCAAACGCTAATCGATATACTGCTTCATCGACGGCAAACCGCTTATGAGGAGACAGGGAGCGCGTGGTTGGCTCCAATACCTCCTCCACCAGTCGGGACAATTTGCCCCAGGAGAAACAAGCCAGCGCTTCTTGGCGTACCCGTTCCATCCGTGTCAGTCGCCACGCTTCCAGCCATACCACTTTGCCCATCACAGTCCCCCCTTTCGCCTCACCGATCATCATGGCTTTCCTGATGTAGTGTTGCCGGGGAGAGGAAAGATTACCAGTCCAATCGATCTGGTACATTGTGCTACAAAGCAAAAAACCCCGCCGCAAAGGGCAGGGTTGATGCGATCCCATCAGCGCTTGGAAAATTGAGGCGCGCGACGGGCTTTTTTGAGGCCGTATTTTTTCCGTTCTTTCATCCGCGGGTCACGGGTGAGAAAGCCGGCTTTTTTCAGGGACGGACGCAGTTCCGGATCTACTTTTAACAGAGCGCGGGCGACGCCGTGGCGGATCGCTCCCGCTTGGCCGGTAAAGCCGCCACCTTCAACGGTGACCAATACATCGTATTGGTTGACCGTTTCGGTAAGTACTAACGGTTGCCTTACAATCGCCTTCAACGTTTCCAGACCAAAGTAATCATCCATCTCGCGACCATTGATCACGATGCGGCCGTCTCCCGGTACCAAGCGAACGCGAGCAATCGATTCCTTGCGGCGACCGGTGCCGTAAAATTGGACTTGTGCCAAAGTTGGTTCCCTCCTTTATTATCCGCGTACTTCCCACTGTTCAGGCTGTTGCGCCTGATGGGGGTGTTCCGAACCGGCGTATACCTTCAGCTTTTTCAGCTGTTGGCGACCCAGTTTATTCTTGGGCAGCATGCCTCTGACAGCCAGTTCAATCATCATTTCTGGCCGCTTCTCACGTAAATCGCCAGCGGTAATGCTCTTGAGACCACCCGGCCAGCCGGAGTGACGGTAGTACATTTTATCTGCGGCTTTGTTCCCGCTCAGTTGGATTTTGGCGGCGTTGATGACAATCACAAAGTCACCCGTATCCACATGGGGGGTATACTGGGGTTTGTGTTTTCCGCGCAGCAGGGTCGCCACTTCCGTGGCCAAACGACCCAACGTTTTATCGGTAGCATCTACCACATACCATTTCCGTTCCACTTGGTTCGGTTTGGCCATAAATGTGGTTCGCATTCAAATTCCCTCCTCGTGGCCACAACCATCGCTCTTATACATGGTCTGGCTTTCATTCAAAAAGTGTTGCGCCGAACATGTTCCACCGGGGCAAGTGGAAAAATACCAACGATCATATTACACCAACTTCAAGCTCGTGTCAAGATAAGGAATTTCTCTCTACAAAATCATCATAGCCCACCCGCATTAAACACAACCCTTGCGGCGGTAGCGTTTTCCCAGCCGCCTCCCGCTTTTTGGCAGCTACGATCGCGGGAATGCTATCGGCGGATATTTTTCCCATACCGACATCCAATAAGGTACCCGCGATAATACGGACCATGTTATACAAAAAACCATCCCCGATCACATCCATCGCTACCACTCCTGGTTGTGGTTGAACCATGCGACAGTCGTACAAGGTGCGCACACGGTGGGAGACTTGTGCTCGCGCAGCGGAAAAAGCGGTAAAATCATGGGTACCGATAAGATGGCGCCCCGCTTCAACCATCGCATTCCCATCGAGGGGGTGAGGCCAGTGGGTGGTATACCGGCGGATAAATAAATCGGGAATGGAACGGTTGTCCCAGGAATAGCGATACCACTTCCAACGCGCATCCTTGCGAGCGTGAAAGCGATCGTGCACATGCTCCACCGCTTGCACCAATACGTCTTGCGGCAAGGTGTGGTTAAGGGCGCGAGCCCAGCGCTCTACCGGCATCGTGGAGTCAATATCGCAGTGAATCACCTGCCCCTTCGCATGGACACCAGCATCGGTTCGACCGGAGCTGGTGACGCGAACGGGATGGCCCGCCACTTTTGTAAGGGCTTGTTCGAGGACGGTTTGCACCGTGCGGCAACTCGGTTGGCTTTGAAACCCGGAAAAACCAGTACCGTCATAAGCGACCGTCATTTTTAACCGCATGGTGCTCCCTCCTTTTAATTCCGCAGTCCCACCAGGGCGAGAATCACCACCGTCAACACGCCCCATAAAAGGAAGTCAAGCCGGGTGTAGCGGAGTTCCCGCAGTTTGGTCCGACCGACACCACCCTGGTAGCCGCGGGCTTCCATCGCCCATGCCAACTCTTCCGCCCGCCGAAACGAGGAGATAAATAACGGGATCAAAATGGCGATAAAGCCTTTGGCTCGTTTCCACACCCCTCCCGATTCAAAGGAGGCGCCACGGGCTTTTTGCGCTTTTATGATTTTATCCGTCTCTTCCCACAGCGTAGGGATAAAGCGAAGGGCGATCGACATCATCAGTGCCAGCTCATGTGCAGGCACCCCGACGCGGGTAAGAGGGGACAGGAGCTTCTCTAACCCGTCCGTCAGGTCGATGGGAGAAGTGGTCAGAGTGAGCAAGGTGCCGGTCACCACCAACAGCAGAAAGCGAAGGGCGATCATCACGGCCTGAATCACCCCTTCTTCATAAATGGTGAACCATCCCCAATCGACCCACACCTCACCACCACGGGTCATCCACAAATGAAGCCCGGCGGTAAAGGCGATTAAAAACAGGATCGGCTTTAAACCCCGCCACACCATCAACAACGGAACACCAGACAGCAACAGACCCGTCAGGGTTACCACCACCAACAAGCCATAAGTCAAACCATTGTTCGCCAAAAAGACGACGATCATAAACAAAAATACATAGATCAGTTTGGCGCGGGGATCCATGCGGTGCAAAGAGGAGTCTCCCGGCACATATTGGCCCAGGATCGGATTGGATAGCGCACTCATAAGCCTCCCCTTCCTTTGACCCGTGCCATAATCGCTTCCACCAGTGCCTCCGGTGTAAAACGATCCAATTTCAACGGAACGGCGAGTTCCTGATTGATGCGCTCCATGAGCCGGATCGTTTCTGGTAGTTCCAATCCCCATTCCCGTAAGCGGTCTGGGTGTTGAAACACCTCTTGCGGCGAACCACTTAAAACCATCCGCCCTCCCGCCATCACAAACAACCTTTCCGCATATCGACTCACATCTTCCATGCTGTGGGAGACTAAGATTACGGTCATATTTCGCTGCCGATGAAGGGAGTAGATGCGATCCAGCAGTTCGCGTTGTCCGGCAGGATCGAGACCGGCAGTAGGCTCATCCAGGATCAAAATCTCAGGATGCATCGCCAATACCCCGGCTATAGCTACTCGCCGCATCTGCCCTCCGCTCAGTTGAAAGGGGGAGCGCTGAGCCAGTTCTGGTGACAACCCTACCCATTCCAGTGCCGTTGTTACCCGCTGCTCGATCTCATCCTCTGCCAACCCCAAATTACGGGGGCCGTACGCGATATCTTTGATCACCGTCTCCTCAAATAATTGATGTTCAGGGTATTGAAACACGACTCCTACCCGTCCACGTAGTGACGATAGATCTTTGCTGTCGACATCGATGACGGTATCTCCAATCCGCAATGTACCAGAAGTGGGGCGAAGTAAACCGGCGATATGCTGGATCAGCGTCGATTTGCCGGAGCCTGTCGGCCCGATCACCCCGACAAAAGCGCCGGTCGGCACCGTTAGATTTACTTCGGTGAGAGCCGGTTTGGCATAAGGAGTTCCCGTCAGATAAACATGGGATACATTTATTGCAACAATGCCCATAATTCCTTCACCAACGTTTCTTCATTGGAGATACGACGGGAAAGGGGAAGGCCCTGTTGCCGCAGTCGGTCCGCCACTTCGGCAAACAGCGGCAACTCAAGGGACCATTCCTGCAAATGATCCACCTGGTTGAATACATCGACCGGGCTTCCGTCCAACCGGATCGCTCCCGCGGCCATTACCACTACCCGTTGGGCGTATAAAGCTTCTCTGGCGGAGTGGGTAATATGGATCACCGTCGTTCCCCCTTGATGGAGCGAACGGATCGCATGTAGCACTTCTCTTCTCCCGGCGGGGTCCAGCATCGATGTGGCTTCATCAAATACAATCACATCGGGTCGCATCGCAATCACACCGGCAATCGCCAGACGCTGTTTTTGTCCGCCGGACAAATGGTGAGGGGATTGATCCTCCATTCCGGAAAGGCCCACCCGCGGGAGGACATCGGCGATTCTCCGCCGCATTTCCTCCCGGGGCAGGCCCAGGTTTTCCAGTCCAAAGGCGACATCGTCACGAACAGTGGTGCCTACGATCTGGTTATCGGGGTTTTGGAAGACCATCCCCACCCGCTGCCGGATCGCGCCCCATTGACGATGATCGTTGGTATCCAAACCACATACTTGCACCGTTCCCGCAGTTGGAACCAGCAGCGCATTTAACAATTTGGCTAGGGTGGATTTTCCGGAGCCATTGGGACCCATCACAGCGACATACTCGCCTCTGTCCACGCTCCAATCCAGCCCGGAAAGAACGGTACCCGTCCCTTCTTCTCCCTGGCCGGGGTAGTGAAAGCCGACATTTTGCAATCGAATTATCAAGCCATCCACCCCTGTTCTGCAAAGAAAAAAGGGCAGATTTCAGGACCGGATCGATCCTGCCCTCTCCCTTTGATCCACAGACGGTTTATTTCACCAGTTCAAGATAAACCATTTCCGTCGCATCGCCACGACGTGGCCCGATTTTAATGATGCGGGTATAGCCGCCATTACGCTCTTCATAACGGGGACCCACTTCATCAAACAGCTTTTTTACGGCATCCACTTTTTCGTGGTTGACCTGCTCCCCTTCTTTTTCAGTGCGGGAACGGTTGGTCCTTACGAAGGAAGCGGCCTGGCGCCGGGCATGGAGATCGCCCCGTTTGGCCAGGGTGATCATCTTTTCCGCAATCGAGCGTACTTCTTTGGCTCGAGTCGCCGTCGTTTTAATCCGTTCGTGGATGATCAGGTCGGTGACCAGATCACGGAGCAGCGCTTTCCGTGCTGCTGTATTCCGACCCAGTTTTGAATATGCCATCGTTTTTCCCCTCCCTTGTAAACAGATGATGAGAGTTAGTCATCGCTGCGCAGGGAGAGACCCAACTCGGACAACTTCTCCTGCACTTCTTCCAGCGATTTGCGTCCCAGGTTGCGAACTTTCATCATGTCCTCTTCCGACTTCTGTGTCAGTTCTTGGACGGTGTTGATTCCAGCCCGCTTTAAACAATTGTAAGAGCGAACCGACAGGTCCAGCTCCTCGATGGTCATTTCCATGACCTTTTCTTTTTTATCTTCTTCTTTTTCCACCATGATCTCCGCATCTTGCGCTCCTTCTGTCAAACCGACAAAAAGCAACAGATGCTCAGTCATGATCTTAGCCCCCAGGCTGACCGATTCCTCTGGACGGAGGCTACCGTCGGTCCACACTTCCAATGTCAGCTTATCGTAGTTGGTGACTTGGCCGACACGGGTGTTTTCTACCTGGTAATTAACCCGTTCAATCGGGGTATAAATCGAGTCGATCGGAATCACACCGATCGGTTGGTCTTCACTTTTGTTGCGGTCCGCAGGAACATATCCACGACCCCGGTCAGCTGTCAGACGGGCATGAAGGCGTCCATCATCAGCCAAAGTGGCGATATGAAGATCCGGGTTAAGAATCTCCACATCGGAATCGGCGCGGATATCGCCGGCTTTTACTTCACCGCCGCCCTCCACGTCAATTTCCAACACCTTCTCCTCATCGGAATGAACCTTGAGCGAGAGGCGTTTTAAGTTGAGGATAATTTCCGTTGTATCCTCTACCACACCGGGAATCGTGGAAAACTCGTGCAACACCCCGTCTATCTGGATGGACGTAACCGCCGCACCCGGAAGAGAAGACAACAGAATACGCCGTAGCGAGTTGCCCAGGGTGGTGCCATAGCCGCGTTCCAAGGGTTCCACAACGAATTTTCCGTATCGGCCATTTTCGCTGACCTCAACGGTCTCGATTTTGGGTTTTTCGATTTCAATCATCAGCTTTGAAACCCTCCTTCAGAACGTCGCATTCCGGGTGACATCGGTGTAATCTGGGATGGAATAAGCCATCTATCGCCCGGCAAACGGTCATGGGCAACCAAATGTATAAATGGGTACCCTACCAGTATACACATAGCCTTACCAGTATAAACCAAAAATCAACCCGGAATCCAATCGGTCATCAGACACGGCGACGCTTCGGTGGGCGGCATCCGTTATGGGGAATGGGAGTGACGTCTTTAATCAGGTTGACTTCCAACCCGGCCGCTTGCAGCGAGCGGATCGCCGCTTCCCGACCGGCACCCGGTCCTTTGACCATCACTTCCACGGTTTTCATTCCATGTTCCATCGCCTGTTTAGCAGCGGCTTCCGCAGCCATCTGGGCGGCGAAAGGAGTACTCTTGCGGGAGCCTTTAAACCCTAAGGTACCGGAGCTAGCCCAGGAGACGGTGTTCCCGCGCTTATCGGTAATGGTGATGATGGTGTTGTTAAAAGTGGAACGGATATGAACCGTACCGGACTCCACATTTTTCTTTGCACGCCGTTTGACGCGTTGGTTGGTCGTCCGCTTTTTGGCAGCCATTTGTTTCCCTCCTTATCCTTATTTTTTCTTGTTGGCGACAGTCCGACGAGGACCTTTGCGAGTACGTGCGTTGGTTTTGCTCCGTTGCCCCCGCACTGGCAGACCGCGGCGGTGACGAATACCCCGATAGGAGCCGATCTCGATCAAACGCTTGATGTTTAAAGCGGTCTCCCGACGGAGATCCCCTTCCACCATCACGTTTTTATCGATAAAGCTGCGCAGCTTGGAGATTTCGTCTTCCGTCAGGTCGCGTACACGCGTATCCGGATTGATGTCGGTCTCCTTTAAAATGCGGGCAGCTTGGGAGCGACCAATGCCAAAAATATAGGTCAGCGCAATTTCCACCCGCTTTTCACGGGGCAAATCGATGCCTGAGATACGAGCCAAGGTTGAGCACCTCCTGTCTTCAGCCTTGTTTTTGTTTATGCTTGGGATTTTCGCAGATCACCATCACAATTCCTTTGCGACGGATGACCTTACATTTTTCACAAATCGGTTTTACCGAAGGTCTCACTTTCATCTTGTTTCCCTCCTGTATCCACTCGGTGTCAACTCCGGGAATGCGCCCGGATCACGTTTGACGCTGCCATCCGAGCGGAACATTCCGCGGGGGGTCACTTATAGCGATACGTAATCCGGCCGCGAGTCAAATCATATGGGGAAAGCTGGACCGTCACCCGGTCACCGGGCAAAATCCGGATAAAGTGCATGCGGATTTTGCCAGAAACATGGGCGAGCACTTTGTGTCCATTCTCCAGCTCCACGCGAAACATGGCATTGGGCAACGGCTCGATCACCTTGCCTTCTACCTCGATCACATCTTCCTTGGCCATTGACTCACTCTCCTTTTCGCTCTCCAATGTGGAGAAGGTATTGGTTCAAGGCGTGGCGCAGCTTAGCGTTGCTCACCCGGCCATCTTTTGTCATGGATTCTTCTACTTCCCGGGCGATGTGCTTGGTAGGTTGGATATGCTTGACGTTTTTCCTTTTGGACTGGCTAAATTTTCGTTTGTCCCCGTCCACGAGAAGAACAAAATGCGGTTCTTCCCACCCGATCACGATCGCATATCGCCCCGCCTCACGACCTTTTTTCACTTGGACGATCTGCCCGATGGAAGGCCGTCTCTCGGCATCAATCACATCCATCACCCTTCACCTAACCAGCTGTGGTCAATATCTCGTGGCCATCTTCTGTGATCGCAATGGTATGTTCAAAATGGGCACAGAGTGAACCATCTTCCGTGACGACCGTCCAGTTATCCCCCAAAGTCTTCACGTGACGAGATCCCACATTTACCATCGGCTCTACAGCCAAGGTCATACCAGGCTTTAACCGCGGGCCTTTTCCCGGAGGGCCAAAGTTGGGAACACTGGGCTCCTCATGCAGGTTTTGCCCTACGCCGTGCCCGACATACTCTCGTACAATCGAGAATCCAGCCTCTTCCACAATCGTCTGGATCGCGTGGGAGATATCTCCGATGCGGTTTCCGGGTAACGCTTGCTTCAATCCGCGATACAGGGAGTCTTCGGTCACTTCTAGCAAACGTGACGCTTCCGCGGAGATGGTGCCCACCGGATAGGTCCAGGCGGAATCACCGTGATACCCATCTAAGAAAGCTCCAATATCGACGGTGATAATATCCCCTTCCTCCAACACGCGCTCACCAGGGATACCGTGAACCAACTCCTCGTTGACGGATGCGCAGACACTACCTTTAAACCCGTTATACCCCTTAAAAGAAGGAGTGGCTCCCTGCTTCCGAATGTAGGAATCAACGATCCGGTCGATCTCCTTGGTTGTGATCCCCGGCCGGATCGCCTCTCGGATCAACTGGTGGGCTTCATATACAACGCGACCCGCCCGTCTCATCCGCTCGATTTCTTTCGACGATTTTAGGATTATCATTCTACTGATCCCCTAAGGTGACCAAGAATGTTTTGGGTGACAGCTTCAATCGACTGTTGGCCGTCGATTTTACAGACGTTGCCTTTGTCCTTGTAGTAATCCAGCAACGCCTGTGTCTGTTCCAGGTTGACTTGCAAACGCTTGGCCACCGTTTCCTCTTTGTCGTCGTCCCGTTGATGAAGGAGACCGCCGCAGCGATCACAAACCCCTTCATTCTGCGGGGGTGCAAACGCCACATGATAAGTGGCTCCGCAATCGCGACAGATCCGTCGACCGGTCAACCGTCTCAAAAGCTCTTCCTCTTCCACCTCGATATAAATAACATGATCGAGGGTTTTGCCCATCTCAAGCAGGCTGTCATCCAAGGCCTCCGCTTGCGGAACGGTACGGGGAAACCCGTCCAACATAAAGCCTTCGGCACAATCATCTTTGCCCAACCGCTCTTTTACGATACCGATGGTAACACGGTCAGGAACGAGTTGTCCTTCATCCATATAGGACTTGGCTTCCAATCCCAAGGGAGTGCCTTCTTTCACTGCGGAACGGAACATGTCGCCTGTGGAGATGTGCGGGATGTGGAACGCCTCAGTGATCCGGTCAGCTTGGGTGCCCTTTCCGGCACCAGGCAGTCCCATCAGCACGATATTCAAGCCTCATCCCTCCCAGTGGTGTAAACAAACACAGGGCGGTCCGCCTGGAGATCACCCCCGGTGCTCGCTCCCGGTTTGCGAGAGCAAGCACCGTCATGTGCGACAATCGGCCTGTCGGCCGTTTACACGGGATTCCCCAGGAAACCTGGGGAATCATTTATTTGTTGATAAACCCTTTGTAATGGCGCTTGATTAACTGGCTTTCGACCGTTTTCATCGTCTCCAGAGCCACGCCGACCACGATCAAAAGCGAGGTTCCGCCAATCTGTACCGAGCTGGGTAAGCCGGCCAAGCTGGTGAAGAAGACCGGCAAAATGGAGATCGCAGCCAGGAACAAAGCACCGGCAAAAGTGATACGGTTCATCACATAGGTAAGGAACTGGGAAGTCACTTTGCCTGGACGTTTCCCCTGGATATACCCACCGTTTTTCTTTAACTGATCCGCCAGCTGAATCGGGTTGATCTGTACAAAGGTGTAAAAGTAGGTAAATCCGATGATCAGCATCACATAGAAGACCATCCCCAGCGGTGCATTAAAGGTCACATTGGCCATAACCCACTGGGAGATGCTGCTGTTGGGGAAAAATTGGGCAATGGTAGACGGGAAAATCAACAGCGACATGGCGAAGATAACCGGAATCACCCCTGCCGCGTTCACTTTCATCGGGATGTAGGTGGATTGGCCGCCGTACATCTTGCGTCCCACGACCCGTTTGGCATATTGGACTTTGATCTTCCGTACTCCTTGTTGGATGAAGATCACACCGACGATGATCAACATCAACACCGCTAAGATAATCAGGATCTTGACAATGCTGAGGAAGATCTCATCACCGGCATTGAGGAACTGCGATTGATAGATTTGCTGACTTGCCGGTGCAATGCCGGCAATAATCCCAGCAAAGATCAGGATGGAGATCCCGTTTCCAATGCCGTGTTCGGTGATGCGCTCACCCAACCACATCAGGAAGGCCGTTCCGGCGGTCAAGGTGATGGTGATCAACGCTAAGGTAAAGAAGTTGGGATCATTGATAAAGTTCATCCCCATATTGGCGCCCATCGTGTTAAAACCGATCGTCAGAGCGATGGACTGGATCAATGCCAGCACTATCGTACCATAGCGGGTTACACGTGCCAACTTGCGCCGACCCACTTCCCCTTCTTTTGCCCATTGGGCAAACTTGGGTATCACATCCATCGTCAATAACTGCACAATAATCGACGCAGTGATATAAGGAAAAATTCCCAAGGCAAAGATGGAGAAGTTCAGCAGCGCTCCCCCGGAAAAGGTATTCAACAGACCGAATACCCCGGCACCTTCGGTCAGTGCATGGAGGGCGTCTTTGTTGGTATTGGGTACGGGAATGAAACTACCGATCCGGAAGACGACGATCATCGCCAGGGTGAAAAGTATCCGGCGGCGAAGGTCCTCCACCTTAAAGATGTTACGCACGGTCTGAAACATCAGAGCACCTCCGTCGTGCCTCCGGCTTTTGCGATTCCTTCCGCAGCCGCGGTCGAGAACTTATGAGCCTTCACCGTTAGTTTGACTTTCAGTTCCCCATTCGCCAGCACTTTCAAACCGTCCTTCATATTTTTCACCACACCAGTTTCCTTGAGGAGTTCCGGCGTCACCACCGTGCCCTCTTCAAAGCGGTTGAGGGTATCCAGATTGATCACGGCGTATTCTTTGCGGGTGGGATTGGTAAACCCGCGCTTCGGCAGACGGCGGTAAATCGGGTTTTGTCCCCCTTCAAATCCGGGTCGCACCCCACCGCCGGAACGGGCTTTTTGCCCTTTGTGCCCACGGCCGGAGGTTTTACCTTGGCCAGCAGAAATCCCGCGGCCTAAGCGTTTGCGGTTTTTCCGGGCCCCTTCCGCCGGTTTCAATTCATGCAATTTCATCCTTTGCACCTCCTCTGCGAGCTCGATGAGTCACGGATCAAGCATCGACTTCTTTCACTTCAAGCAGATGCTTGACTTGATTAATCATCCCGCGGATTGCCGGGGTGTCGTTTTGGATCACGGTCTGTTCCCGCTTGGTCAGGCCGAGAGTCCGTACCGTCACCCGTTGTGGTTCCGGACGGCCGATCAAGCTCCGTTTGAGGGTGATAGCCAATTTTTTTGCCACGATATCATCCCTCCTTATCCTAACAACTCTTCTACTGTTTTCCCGCGCAACTTGGCCACATCTTCGGGACGCTTTAAGCTTTCAATCCCTTGCAGGGTGGCGCGAACCATATTGATCGGGTTGTTGGAACCTGTCGATTTGGTCAAAATATCACCGACACCGGCCACTGTCAACACATCGCGGACAGCGCCGCCGGCGATCACACCGGTACCTTTGGATGCGGGTTTCATCAACACCCGTCCGGCTCCGTAAGCCCCGATCACATCATGGGGGATCGTCGTCCCGTTGAGCGGGATGGAAATCATATTTTTCTTGGCGGCTTCCACGCCTTTGCGGATCGCTTCCGGTACTTCAGCCGCTTTGCCGATTCCGGCACCCACTTTGCCCTTGCCGTCACCGACGACGACCAAGGCGCTAAAGCTAAAGCGACGACCGCCTTTCACCACTTTGGCCACCCGGTTGATGCTGACCACTTTTTCGATCATATCGTCTTTGGGTTGGTCCTTGCGCACGCTCTTACCCCCTCTGCTCAAAAGTCGAGACCTCCTTCGCGAGCACCCTCAGCCAATGCCTTAATCCGTCCGTGGTAGAGATATCCGCCCCGGTCGAATACAACATGCTGGATGCCTTTTTCAGAAGCGCGCTTGGCCAACAGTTCGCCCACTTTGCGCGCAGCTTCCACATTGCCGCCGTAGATCCCCAGCTCTTTTACTTCCGAGTCGAGGCTAGATGCGGAAACTAATGTTTTGCCGTTTTTGTCGTCGATCACTTGGGCGTAAATATATTTAGCGGAACGGAACACATTTAGACGTGGACGCTCCAACGTGCCGGTAATCTTTTTGCGGACACGCAGATGGCGCCGTTTCCGACTCGCGTTGCGGTCTAGTTTGTTGATCATGCCGCTGTCACTCCTTTCTGCACGAGATTACTTCCCGGTTTTCCCTTCTTTGCGACGAATGCGTTCATCGCTGTATTTAATCCCTTTACCTTTGTAGGGTTCCGGTTTACGGATTGAGCGGATATTGGCGGCTTGTGCGCCTACCGCTTCTTTGTCGATCCCTTTGACGATAATTTGGGTTTGAGAGGGGACATCCAGTTCAATCCCTTCCCGCGGATCCACTTCCACCGGGTGGGAGTAGCCAACGTTCAGGACCACTTTGCTGCCCTTTTTCTGGGCGCGGTAACCGACACCCACCAATTCCAAGGTTTTGCTGTAGCCGTTGGTGACCCCTTCCACCATGTTGGCCACCAAGCTGCGAATGGTTCCGTGCAACGCACGGTGTTTGCGGTGGTCACTCGGGCGTTCCATAATAATTTCGTTGCCCTCTACCTTTACGCTGATTTCAGGGTGCAGCTCCCGGGTCAAGGTTCCTTTGGGCCCTTTGACCTGAATGGTGCTCCCGTCCAATTTTACCTCCACCCCGCTGGGAATGGTGACCGGTTTTTTGCCGATACGGGACATGCGATTTCACCTCCATCCTTTCCGACGAGATTACCAGATATAAGCCAGCACTTCGCCGCCCACTTTGGCGTTGCGCGCTTCTTTGTCCGTCATAACCCCTTTGGAGGTCGACAGAACAGCGACTCCCAATCCACGCAGAACGCGGGGCACTTCATCGTTTTTGGCATAAACGCGCAAGCCCGGTTTGCTGATCCGTTTCAACCCGGTGATCACGCGCTCGTTGTTGGGCCCGTATTTCAAAAAGATACGGATGATCCCTTGCTTGCTGTCTTCGATATACTCCGCATCGCGGATGAAGCCTTCCCGCTTCAGAATCTCCGCAATCTCCCGCTTCAATTTGGAAGCCGGCAACTCCAGGCTTTCATGGCGAACCAGGTTCGCGTTACGGATGCGGGTCAGCATGTCAGCAATCGGGTCAGTCATAACCATGCGAGATCCCTCCTTCCACAATCAATTACCAGCTGGCTTTTTTAACTCCGGGAATCTGCCCTTTGTAGGCCAACTCACGGAAACAAATACGGCACAAGCGAAACTTTCGGATCACGGAATGCGGACGTCCACAACGTTCACAGCGGGTATAGCCA
Source organism: Desmospora activa DSM 45169 (assembly GCF_003046315.1). NCBI lineage: Bacteria > Bacillati > Bacillota > Bacilli > Caryophanales > Thermoactinomycetaceae > Desmospora > Desmospora activa. The sequence goes on from NZ_PZZP01000003.1 coordinate 24,140, forward strand.
CGCACTTCAAACTTCGGTTTGCGCTTTGCCTTCGCGATCATCGATTTCTTCGCCAACGGATTCCCTCCTTATAGAATGAGTTAGTGGCTCCGCCACTTCGAAATTTTGATACTGGACGAATGTCCAGTGTAACCGATCCTTCAGATCACTACTTACAGATTTTCATACTGGACAAGTCGTGCCTCGATCGAGGTCACACTCATCTATCGTTATTTCCGGAACGGCATACCCATCTGGGTCAACAGCTCACGGGCTTCTTCATCAGAATCGGCAGTTGTCACGATCACGATGTCCATGCCCCGCACTTTATCCACTTTATCGTACTCGATCTCCGGGAAGACCAATTGTTCCTTCAGCCCCAAGGTGTAGTTGCCACGACCGTCAAAAGCCTTAGGCGAAATCCCACGGAAGTCGCGCACACGGGGCAGAGCCACATTGATCAGCTTATCGAGAAAGTCATACATCCGCTCACCGCGCAAAGTCACTTTCGTCCCGATCGGCATTCCTTCCCGCAGCTTAAAGCCGGCGATCGATTTCTTTGCCCGGGTGATCACCGGTTTTTGTCCGGAAATCAGAGTCAGATCTTCCACTGCGCTATCCAGCACTTTCGCGTTTTGCACCGCTTCACCCACACCCATATTGATAACCACTTTTTCCACTTTGGGCACTTGCATGGGAGATTGGTACTCAAACTTTTTCATCAGCGCCGGGCTAATTTCCTGTTGGTAACGTTCTTTTAATTGAACTGACATGGCTCAATTCCTCCTTTCCTGACGAGGATTACTTATCCAGCACTTCACCGGATTTCTTGGCGTAACGGATTTTCTTTTGCTTTCCGCCTTTGCCTTCTACGGTTTTATAACCGATCCGTGTCGGTTCTTTTGTCTTCGGGTCTTCCACCATCAGGTTGGAAAGGTGGATCGGGGCTTCCTTGTCGATAATGCCCCCCTGCGGATTATCTTGTGTCGGGCGGCTGTGTTTCTTCATCATGTTGACGCCTTCGACCAGAGCCCGTTGTTCCGTCGGGAATACCCGCAGCACACGCCCTTTTGTATACACCATTTTCCCGTCTTTGTCACGGGTTGGGGCGTCCTTTCCGCGCATCACGATCACAGTGTCGCCTTTTTTAATGTGCAGCTTGTTGGGACGGTTCGCCTTCATGTGGTCGGCACCTCCTTACTTGACGGTTCTCATCCGCATCCGGTATCAGAGTACCTCCGGAGCCAGTGAGACGATTTTCATAAAATCTTTTTCACGCAGTTCCCGAGCAACGGGGCCGAAGATACGGGTCCCACGCGGGCTTTTGTCTTCCCGGATCACCACGGCTGCATTTTCGTCAAAACGGATGTAGGAACCATCTTGACGACGGGTGGAACGCTTGGCGCGCACAATTACGCATTTGACGACTTCACCCTTCTTGACAACGCCCCCGGGTGTTGCTTGTTTTACCGATGCAACGATAATATCGCCGATCCCTGCCGACTTCCGTTTGGAACCACCCAGCACTTTGATGCACATCAGTTCTTTGGCACCGGAGTTATCGGCAGCGCGCAAACGGGTTTGCGGTTGAATCATCGGTCTCCCTCCTTCCGCCAGTCAAAATGAACTTAAACGATCACGGCTTCTTCTACGATCTCAACCAAGCGCCACCGTTTGTCTTTGGACAGCGGGCGGGTTTCCATGATTTTAACGACGTCGCCCACTTTGGCTTGGTTCTGCTCATCATGCGCTTTAAATTTCTTGCTGTATTTCACGCGTTTGCCGTACAATTTGTTCCGCTTGTAAGTCTCCACCGCGACGACGATCGTTTTGTCCATCTTGTCGCTGACGACTTTACCTACGCGCACCTTGCGGCGGCTGCGTTCTTCAGTCATGCCTGTTTCCTCCTTTCAATTCCCAGTTCGCGCTCCCGCATCACCGTTTTGGCGCGGGCAATATTCTTGCGAACCTGACGGATCCGTGCCGGGTTATCCAACTGACCCGTAGCGGCCTGGAACCGGAGGTTAAACAGCTCTTCTTTCAGCGAGGCCAATTGTTGCTCAATCTCCGCGGTGGTCATCTCCATCAGCTCTTTAGCTTTCATCCGTTCCACCACCCGCTTCATCACGTTTTACAAACTTCGTTTTGATCGGAAGTTTATTGGCGGCAAGCCGCATCGCTTCCCGAGCCACATCTTCCGGAACCCCTGCCAGTTCAAACATGATTTTGCCCGGTTTCACAACGGCTACCCACTTTTCAGGAGAACCTTTACCGGAACCCATCCGAACCTCCAGAGGTTTTTGCGTAATCGGTTTGTCGGGGAAAATTTTGATCCAGACTTTACCGCCACGCTTGATATAACGAGTCATCGCAATCCGTGCCGCCTCGATCTGCCGGTTGGTGATCCAGGAAGGCTCCAGAGCTTGTAAGCCGTATTCGCCAAAAGCCACTTCTGTGCCGCCTTTGGCGCGGCCTCTCATGCGTCCACGATGCTCTTTCCGATACTTGGTGCGTTTCGGCATCAACATGTTACTTGCCTCCTTCCGCGTCTCCCTTTTTCTTGGCCGGGAGGACCTCACCGCGGTAAATCCACACCTTTACACCAATCCGTCCGTAGGTGGTGTGGGCTTCCGCAAATCCGTAATCAATGTCTGCACGCAAGGTGTGCAGAGGAACAGTACCCTCGTTGTAACCTTCAGTCCGAGCGATATCCGCTCCGCCGAGGCGGCCACTCACTTGCGTCCGTACCCCTTTGGCACCGGAACGCAGTGTCCGTTGGATCGTCTGTTTCATCGCGCGGCGGAAAGAGATCCGACGCTCCAATTGTTGTGCGATGTTTTCCGCCACCAGACGAGCGTCCAGCTCAGGGGATTTAATTTCGTTGATATTGATGTGCACTTTCTTTCCAGTCAACTTCGTCAGTTCCTGGCGCAAGGCTTCCACTTCGGAACCGCCTTTTCCGATCACCATGCCGGGCTTTGCGGTATGGATCGTCAGATTGACGCGGTTGGCGGCCCGTTCGATTTCCACGGAGGAAACCGCCGCCTCTTTCAGCCGTTTCGCCAGAAATTCACGGATATGGTTATCTTCGTGCAGCATGTCAGCGTAATCTTTGCCACCGAACCACTTGGATTCCCAGTCACGGATGACGCCGACACGCAACCCTACCGGGTTGACTTTCTGACCCATGTGTTTCCCTCCTTATTTTTCAGATACAACCACCGTAATGTGGCTGGTCCGCTTGTTGATGCGGCTGGCACGTCCCTGCGCACGGGGACGGAAGCGTTTTATGGTCGCACCTTCGTCCACCACCGCTTTGGATACCACCAGATTTTCCGGGTTGAGATTGTAGTTGTGCTCTGCGTTGGCGATTGCCGATTGCAACACTTTTTCAATGATCGGAGAAGCCGCACGAGGCGTAAACTTCAAGATCGCCAATGCTTCAGCCGCGGATTTGCCCCGAATCAGGTCAATCACTAATCGCGCTTTGCGAGGAGCGATCCGGACGTGGCGTACCACCGCTTTTGCTTGGGCTTCAGTCGCTTCCATGGCTTAAGACCTCCTCTCTATCACGCTCAATTACCGTTTCCGGGTTTTCTTATCGTCACCGGCATGCCCTTTAAACGTCCGCGTGGAGACGAATTCGCCCAACTTATGACCCACCATGTCTTCACTCACATACACCGGCACATGTTTGCGCCCATCGTGCACCGCGATGGTGTGGCCGATAAAATCGGGGAAGATGGTGGAACGGCGCGACCAGGTTTTGATCACCTTTTTATCGTTCTTCTCGTTTAGCTCCCGGACTTTCTTCAGCAAGTGTTCATCTGCAAAAGGTCCCTTTTTGAGGCTACGACCCATGCATTTAACCCCCCTTCTTGTTTACACAGGGTGATGAGATTACTTCTTCTTGCGACGACGCACAATATATTTATCCGACGGTTTGTTTTTCTTGCGGGTTTTGTAACCCAACGTGGGTTTACCCCATGGGGTAACTGGAGATTTGCGTCCGATCGGAGCGCGACCTTCCCCACCACCGTGCGGGTGATCCGAGGGGTTCATAACCGAACCGCGAACCGTCGGGCGAACACCTTTCCAGCGACTGCGCCCCGCTTTTCCGATGTTGATCAATTCATGATCCAGGTTGCCTACCTGACCGATGGTAGCACGGCAAGTCCGTTGCACCATGCGGGTTTCACCGGAAGTGAGGCGAATGATGGCGTATTTGCCGTCTTTACCGAGCAACTGTGCCTGTGTTCCGGCTGCACGAACCATCTGTCCACCGGCACCCGGCTTCAGCTCGATATTGTGGATTACACTACCCACCGGAATGTTATCCAGGGGCAAGGCGTTCCCTACTTTGATGTCGGCATCTGGGCCGGACTCAATCGTATCGCCTACTTTTAGCCCTTTCGGATGCAGGATGTAGCGTTTTTCTCCATCTGCATAATGGATCAGTGCGATATTGGCGGAACGGTTTGGATCGTATTCAACGGTGGCAACTTTACCGGGAATGCCATCTTTGTTCCGCTTAAAATCGATGATCCGATACTTACGTTTGTGACCGCCGCCCTGATGACGGGTGGTGATGCGGCCTTGATTGTTACGGCCCGCTTTTTTGATCAGATTGGTCGTCAGGGATTTCTCCGGCTTATCCGTGGTAATCTCCTCAAACGTGGAGACCGTCATCTGCCGACGACCAGGCGAGGTCGGTTTAAAATGCTTGATACCCATGATTCGTTCCCTCCTTTTCCAGGGGATTAAGCTTCAAAGAGCTCGATGCTCTTGCTGTCGTCCGTCAGCTTCACAATCGCTTTTTTGCGATCGGAGCGATATCCGCTGTAACGGCCGAAACGCTTCGGTTTCCCTTTGACACGCATGGTGTTCACCTGAGAAACCTTCACATCAAAGATCTTTTCAATCGCTTTTTTGATTTCGGACTTGTTGGCTTTCAGATCTACTTCAAATACGTACTTGTTTTCCTCCATCATGTCGGTGGTTTTCTCGGTTACCACCGGACGGCGGATAATGTCGCGGGGGTCTTTCATCTGCCGAGCACCTCCTCCACACGAGAAACGGCATCCCGGGTGATGATCACCTTATCGTAGTTGAGGACGTCGAGGACGTTCAACCCATCGGTATCGATCACTTTGACACCGGGAATGTTGCGCGCGGACAGGGCGACGTTCTCATCGAAGCTGTTGCTGACCACCAATGCTTTACGATCGGCGTTCAGGTTGTTCAGCACCTGTACCATCTCTTTGGTTTTTGGCGCTTCCAAGGACAACTGATCGAGAACCACCAAGCTGTCAGCCTTCACTTTGGAAGAAAGCGCGGAACGAATCGCCAGGCGGCGCACTTTTTTCGGCAGTTTATAGGCATAGCTGCGTGGTGTCGGACCAAACACAACGCCTCCGCCAACCCAGATCGGGGAACGGATGCTACCGTGACGCGCACGTCCCGTCCCTTTTTGTTTCCACGGTTTGCGGCCACCGCCACGAACAGCGGAACGGTTTTTTACGGCATGGGTTCCACGGCGTTGGGATGCTTGCTGCATCACAACCGCATCATGCAGAACCGCTTCATTGGGCTCGATTCCGAATACGGATTCGGATAATTCCAATTCGCCCACTTGACTGCCGTTCATGTCCAAAACATTTACTTTTGGCATGTCGTCTCCTCCCTTCTTCCGTTATTGACCCTTGACTGCGGATCGAATGACGACGTAGCTGTTTTTCGGACCCGGCACCGAACCCTTGATCAACAACAGGTTTTTGTCGGTGTCCACTTTAACCACTTTCAAGTTTTGCACGGTCACTTTTTCGCCACCCATGCGTCCAGGCAAGGTTTGCCCCTTAAAGACACGCATCGGATCGATCGCTCCCAAGGAACCAGGACCACGATGATAGCGAGAACCGTGACTCATCGGACCGCGGGATTGGTTGTGCCGTTTAATTGCACCGGCAAAGCCCTTCCCTTTCGACGTGGCGGTCACATCAACGATGTCACCTTCCGCAAACAGATCCGCTTTTACTTCCTCGCCCAACTCAAATTCGGTCGGGTTCATCCCGCGAATCTCACGGATAAACTTTTTGGTTGCCACACCTGCTTTTTTCGCATGGCCGGCTTCCGGTTTGTTGGCACGATGTTCTTTTTTATCGGCAAATCCGAGCTGAACGGATTCATAGCCGTCGGTTGCGGCTTCTTTCTTCTGCAACACAGCGCATGGGCCCGCGTTGATCACCGTCACGGGGATCATGGTGCCGTCTTCGGCAAACACTTGCGTCATGCCCAACTTTTTACCGAGAATCCCTTTCACGTCGCACACCTCCTACCGACTGGTTTTTGTTTCATTTAAAGTTTGATTTCAATGTCGACGCCGGACGGCAAATCGAGCCGCATCAGTGCATCCACCGTTTGCGGAGTCGGGTTGACGATATCGATCAGCCGCTTATGGGTGCGCATCTCGAATTGCTCCCGCGAATCCTTGTATTTGTGAACCGCACGCAAAACCGTGTAGACGGCGCGCTCCGTCGGCAGCGGGATCGGTCCCGACACATCCGCCCCCGTCCGGTTGGCTGTCTCGACGATTTTCTCCGCCGATTGATCCAATGCGCGATGGTCATACGCTTTGAGGCGAATGCGAATCTTTTGCTTTGCCATGTATGCCCCTCCTTTTCGCTCATTTTCAGGAAATGAACCTTTGCTCCGCGGAAATTCCCCGTTCACCCATGGCAAAGGGGCCGGGTGTGTCGGCAACCTTCCGCATCATCGCCGTTCATGACCAACATTCCTCATTATACTGAAATGGATAGTCTTATGCAAGGAAAAATAAGCCGGATCTAGCATTCCGGCCAAAATTGCCATCTCAAATCTAATCAAGTCCAACAATGACAAGTTTAACCTTATGTAGGGTATCACGGAAAGAAGGGGTATGCAAATGTATTTGAGGGGATAAGTCGATGATTTGATCAAATAGGAAAATCAAATCACTGGAAATTTTATCAGTGAACAGCTAACTCTGAGGAGAAAAGCCCAAATAACAGGTAATCGAGTTTATAGTTAGAAAATAAGTGTAAGGAGGGGAAAATTGAGGAATATTCACTACAAATTCGATTGATTAAATCCTTTTTTATCAGGATGGAAATAATACTCTATTCCGAATTAATATGATAAAATAAAAATATGGTAGTAGCCAAGGGCGGGTAGCCACACCAACCTCTCCAAGAGAGGGGGTGAGGCCATGAAACTTCTTGACCTGATCGTAAACGCGGCTGGTGTAGTTGTACAAGCATTGGCTGTGTATGTAGCGTATCAGGCACTCAAAAAGAAGTAACCCGTCCCCTGGCAAAGGTATGCGGGTTACTTCTCGCTTATCCGTGGCCGCTCGTCTGCGGCAGCTACCCGGCGGTAGGGGTGCCTCCCTGCCGCCGTTACTATTTCTATCCATAGGATATCATAAATATGCTTGTTTCGTCCAGTTGGGTGCTGTTAATCAAAAAGATAGGTCAATTGACATATTATACGGATTTTCCATATTTTCCAATCTGCTGATGAAGCTTTGTGTGATTCCTAACTTCTTTCTCCGTTATTATAGACGGTTCGGTTATTCCCTCTACACCTCATCAATTCTCCTACATTTCTTTCCTGCCATCTCTTATCCAAAAAAATGCCTAAAAACCCTCTAGTCATTAACCCTTTTAATATGATAGGATTACTCCAAAATACAGATCCGCCCCATGATCATCATGGGTGACGGAAGGAACGAAGAAGGTGATGGGTTTGGCCACAGATGATGGGTATCTGGTGGCGACGTATGAGATTGACGGTCATCATGATCCTTTTAAAAAAGCGAAGGGGATCGCCATCGGTTTAACCGTGGGTACTTGGACGGAGCTGCCGCAGGAGAAACAGGCAGAGTTGGCTCCTCACTTGGGTAAGGTGGTGGATATAACCACTGTTTCGGCAACTGCCGATCAACCGGCGAAAGCACACATCAAAATCGGCTATCCTGTTCGTAATCTCACTCCCGATTTGCCGGCCATTCTGACGACGGTATTCGGCAAGCTCTCCCTTGACGACAATATTCGTCTGCTCGATTTGGAGCTGCCGCCGCAGTGGGAGCAGCACTTTCCTGGACCAAAGCTAGGAATTGCAGGCATGCGGGAACGATTGGGTGTGTTTGATCGCCCCCTGTTGATGAGCATTTTTAAACAATGTATCGGCCTGCCGCTGGTCGATTTAGAAAAAGGATACCGCCAACAATTAGCAGGTGGCGTCGATTTAATCAAAGATGACGAAATCTTTTTCCAAGACGAAAAAGCACCGGTGTTGGAACGGGTGCGACGTTTTAAAGCCTTAAACTTGCAGCGAGAAGAAGAGACCGGCCAAAAAGCTTGGTATGCAGTTAATGTCACTGGCCCTTCCACCACGATCCTGGATCAGGCGAGGCGGGTGGTGGAAGCAGGGGCGGATGTACTGCTTCTCAATGTTTATCCTTATGGTTTAGACATCTTACACCGCTTGGCCGCCGATGACGACATTCCCGTACCGGTGATGGCTCACCCCGCCTTTGCCGGCGCGATCCAAGGGGTGGATTCCCCTTTGTTGCTGGGTAAACTGTTGCGTTGGGCAGGAGCGGATCTGGTGTTATACCCCTCTCCCTATGGGTCAGTCGCCCTACCGCGGGCAGACGCTCTCGCCATCGCCGCTCACCTGCGAAGCAAAAGCGTTCATCGACCGGCTTTCCCTGGACCTGCCGCTGGTATTCATCCCGGGATGGTACCGGTGCTGTTAGATGACTTTGGCCATGATCTGTTAGTTAATGCCGGTGGCGGCATCCATGGTCATCCACAGGGAGCGGCTGCTGGAGGTAAAGCGTTTCGGGATGCGATCGAGGCAACGGTCGCCGGACAATCCTTGGATGAGGCGGCACAGGAATCCGCCGAGTTGCAACAAGCGCTAGATCAATGGGGAGTGGTACAAGCGTGAACGGTACCGAACGCGTGCTGTTCTGCGACTTTGACGGCACCATCACCACCAACGACAATATCATTCGCCTCTTGCGCCAGGAGAATCCATCGGGATGGGAAGGGATCAAAGATGATGTGCTGGCTCGGCGCATCAGCATTCGGGAAGGGGTGGGCCGAATGTTTTCCCTGATTCCCTCTCAACGGCGGGAAGCGCTCACCCGTTTTGTTGTGGAAGGGGCGGAGATTCGTCCTGGCTTTCAACGCTTTTTGACGTATTGCCGCAGCGAGGGCATCCGTCTGTTGATCACCAGCGGCGGGATCGACTTCTTTGTCTATCCCATCTTGGAACCCTTTGGTATTCCGCAGGAGGATATCTTTTGTAACGGCAGCGATTTTTCCGGCGAAACGGTTCGCATTACCTGGCCACACTCCTGTGATCGCCATTGTGACGGGGATTGTGGCATGTGTAAAACCACCATTATGCGCCGTTTTCCCGCTGCAGAACGAATCGTGATCGGGGATAGTGTAACCGACCTGGCCGGGGCGCAATTGGCAGACTGGGTGATTGCCCGCGACTATTTGTTGGATCGTTGTCGTGAGCAACAACTACCCCATCGCCCGTTTGAAACGTTTGATGATGTAATCGCAGCATTGGAAGCGCATGCCCCTGTAAAGGGAGGAATGACGGAATGAATGCACCATCAAATACAAAAATACTGCCACTAGAGCATATCCAGGCTGGCTTTGACACCTTGCGGGAAGTGAAGCAGACCTTTGCTCAGCGCGGGTGGTTCCCGGCTACCAGCGGCAACCTCTCCTTGCGCCTGTCAGCGGATGGCGCAGATCCGTTACTGGTCATCACCGCCAGCGGGAAAGACAAATCCGTCGACACAGCGGAAGACTTTCTGGTAGTCGATCTACAGGGAAAACCGGCCTATCCCACACACTTAAAACCATCAGCGGAAACATTGCTACACACCGCGCTATATCGGCGTTTTCCTGAAGTCGGAGCCGTCTTTCACATTCATACCGTCGCCAACAACCTCGTATCCGAGTGGGCAGCTGCGCGCGGATCTGTCACCTTTTCCAAGCATGAGTTACTAAAAGCCCTGCAGCGGTGGGAAGAAGATGCCGAAATCCACATCCCGATCGTGGAAAATCACGCTAATCTCCCTCGCCTCGCCCAAGCAATGGAGGCGGTGATTCATCCGGATGTACCGGCTGTGTTAATTCGCAACCATGGTGTCACCGTTTGGGGGAAAAGTGTATTTGAAACAAAGCGCCACCTGGAAGCCTTGGAGTTTTTGTTTGAGTACCAAGTACAGCGTTGGATGATTGAACGGCTGTGACCGTAAGCAAGAAGTTTTTGAACGGAGGAGTGCTTTTGCCGAGCAACCCAGAACTGCCCCTAGTAGGCTGATGCGAGGATCCCCCCGCGTTCGCCGCGATTGCGCTACTTCTTTGCCAACACAAGAGAACAAAAGGCGCAATACCACTTTCTTTGCAATCCAAAATGGAAAACCTTGAGGAGGGATGGCCTCATGGCCCACATCCGTATCCGCAATACCGAACAACGGCTGGAAAGCGAACAGGAAGTACGCGCATTTTTACAGGAGCAAGGTGTGCTTTATGAACATTGGAATCCGGAAAAACTGCCGGAAAATCTGCGGGACTATTACACCCTGACAGAGGAAGAAAAAGCGGAAATCCTGCAAGTCTATGATGAGGAGATCCGCTCACTGGCACAACGGAACGGCTATGAAAAATGGGACATCGTCGCATTATCCGATGCCACGCCCAATCTCGACGAGCTCTTAAAGAAATTTGAAAACGTCCATATCCACACCGAAGATGAAGTGCGCGCCATCACCGCAGGCAACGGCATCTTTACTATCAAAGGCGGTGATGAGATCGGCTATTTCGATGTAGAATTATCAGCCGGAGACGTCATCTCCGTACCGGTAAACACCCCTCACTTTTTTACCTTAATGGAAAACCGGAAGGTGGTTGCCGTTCGCCTCTTTATTGATCCTGCCGGCTGGGTCGCCCATCCTTACGAGGACCCCACATTCAAGAAGACTTCTTAAGCCGGTGCAGCCCGCCAAGTGCGGGCTGTAAAAAATTGATTGAAACTTTTGCCTATAGGAGGAAAACGTATGGCGCAAGCATATCAACCGTTGACAGACGAAGGGGCAATCCAGTACGTCCGCCAATTGCCCGGTCTCTTTGAGCAAACGGCAGAGTTAGTGAATCGGGAGATTGGAGACGGCAACCTTAATCTGGTGTTTCATATTGTAGATCAACAGTCGGATAAGAGTGTAATCATCAAACAAGCGCTGCCCTATGCACGGGTGGTGGGAGAATCCTGGCCTTTGACCTTGGATCGCGCTCGAATTGAATCGGAGACCTTAAAAAAGGAAGCAGAACGAGCCCCCGGTCTGGTTCCAAAAGTGTTTCATTATGATCCGGTGATGGCGCTCACGGTGATGGAGGACCTGTCGGATCATATAATTTTGCGAACCGGACTGATCCAACGTCAGCGTTATCCTCGTTTGGCTGAAGATATCGCCACCTTTTTGGCACACACGCTATTTTTTACCTCGGACTACTATCTCGATCCCGCCAGTAAAAAAGAGCTGGTGCGCCAATTTATCAACCCGGAGCTATGCAATATCACCGAAGGGTTGGTTTTTACCGACCCCTACTACGATGCGGACACCAATTCCTTTAATCCCCACATCCGCCCCCAAGTGGAAGCAATCTGGAGTGACGCGGTCTTAAAGCGGGAAGTGGCCACATTAAAAGAATCGTTTATGACAAAAGCACAAGCGTTGCTGCATGGGGACCTTCACACCGGATCAATCATGGTTACCGATAGCAGCACCAAAGTGATTGACCCAGAATTTGCTTTTGTGGGGCCAATTGGGTTTGATATAGGAGCGTTTTTGGCCAACCTCTTCCTCTCCTTTGCTTCGCACGAGGGTCAACCGGGTTCCATCACGGAACGACGGGAGTATCAAGTGTGGTTGTTGGAGACCGCACAGCAGACATGGCACCGGTTTGAGCAACAGTTTCGAACGCTGTGGCAGGAACATGTCCGTGATGAAATGTGGAAAACACCGGGTTATGTGGATCAAGTACTGCAAGAGATCTTGGTCGATAGCATCGGTTTTGCCGGTTGTAAAATGATGCGGCGGGTAATCGGATTGGCGCCGGTGGCTGACCTGGAGACAATCGAAGATGAAAGGGTGCGGGCGGAGGCGGAGAGATTGGCACTACACATCGGACGTGAATGTGTACTACAACGGCGCTCAATAACCGACGGGGATGCACTCGTTCACTTGGTTCAATCCATTGCCGCCCAAAAGGAAGTGCAAATATGAGCACCATCCTTTCGCAACTTCCCCATCCCGTTTCTCTACGATGGACGGAAGAGGGGCTTCAACTACTGGATCAACGAAGACTCCCGCTAGAAACCAGCTATATCACCTGCCGCTCTCCCCAAGTAGTACGGGACGCTATCGTTACCCTAGCTGTTCGCGGTGCTCCCGCCATCGGCATCGCTGCGGCCTACGGTCTTTATCTGGGAATCCGTCATCTTCCTGATACGGATACCGACGGCTTTTGGCAAACCCTTCAACGGACAGCTGCGGATTTGCGCTCGGCTCGTCCGACCGCCGTTAATCTGGTATGGGCGTTGGATCGTGTTCTTTTGCGTGCTGAAACTGACCGCAACCTTCCCCTCTCCCAGCTTAAAACACACATACTGGAAGAGGCACAGGCGATTCAGCAGGAGGATGCTGCGCTCTGTCGACAGATCGGAGAAAACTTTCTGCCCTTACTTCACGACGGAATGGGCATTCTCACCCACTGCAATGCTGGTGGTTTGGCTACCGCCGCCTACGGCACAGCACTGGCCCCCCTTTATCTAGCCAAGGAAAAAGGCTGGAACATCCACGTATATGCCGATGAGACCCGGCCGGTACTCCAGGGCTCTCGTCTAACCGCCTATGAACTGCAACAAGCGGGGATCGACGTAACCTTGATCTGCGATAACATGGCTGGCCATATGATGCAACAGGGCAAGATCCAAGCCGTTATCGTCGGAACGGATCGAGTCGCCGCCAATGGGGATGTAGCTAACAAGATCGGAACGTATTCGCTAGCCGTTTTAGCGAAAGCCCACCACATTCCCTTTTATATCGCTGCCCCTACCCCTTCCATCGATCGGAACACCCCTACTGGTGACGATATTCCGATTGAAGAGCGGGATGCAGCCGAGATCACCCATGGCTGGAATACTGCCACTGCACCTCCGGGCGTAAACGTATACAATCCAGCCTTTGACGTTACACCGGCCAACCTGATCACCGCAATCGTCACAGAATATGGCGTAATCAAACCACCGTACCTGGAAGCAATCGCCGCTTTGCCAACCTTCAAAAGGTAAAACCCTGTTTTCAAATTCGGATCATGCCCACTTAAACACCCCCAACCTGATAAAAGGAAGGGGGTGAATTGTGATAAAGAAAATTGACGTTTTTTCTTGTAGAATAAAATGAATCTTCCACCAATATATGCTATACTGATGGACAAGGCACGATCCAGATCGGACGTCTCTCCCATGCGGTTCTCTTTTTTTAGGTGGACTTTTTTCGGAGTCTTGCCCTGGCCTTGGCCTCACGGGGCCAGGGCAGGGGCCATCCGAACCTTCCCCTGGAAAGGAGGTGCCTTCCGTGAGCCCCATGCGGAAGGAGGTGAAACCGCATGCGAGACTTGTTATCTTGGCTCTTCAGCCATTTTTGGCAGGCGTTCCTGGTCTTTGGACCGGTATTCCTGACATTTTGGTTGCAACGACGCCGAGAAAGCAAGAAGTCCGATACCCGTGGCAGCGGAAACCGGACTTCAACTGACACCTAAGCTCAGTTGTCGCACGGACCCGGTACACGGGTTCGTGCCGTTAGTTTATGCGTTTCTTTTGTATTCATTCTATCCTAATCCCAGACAAAAGTAAACAGGGGCGAAATGTGGAGAAGTTCGGGTCGATTTCGGAGATTACATCTTTAGCACACACTTCCCCCTCTCATCCCTCTTTCCGCACAATCCTCCAGCTCCCCGTCTCTGTCGATACGATCGCCGGCTTTAGATCCGATAATTGTGTCGATAACGATTCATCAACGGAAAGTCCGGGAATACTCAGCTCCGCCATCAATAACCGATAACAGCGGTCCCGTACCGTTGGCGGCACTCCGCTCCGCTTCAGCAAACGGATCGCTTCTTTGTACTTTCCCCAATCCAGCAATTGATCAAAGTGAAGGGATACAGCCTCATCCAAGGGACGTTGAAACTGAATAGCGGAAGCATGGCCTCTCCCCTTTCCCGGCTGCCAGCTCAAGTACCCCTCTTTCTCCATGTTTTTTAGCAGGCGCGTCACATTTCGTTTTGAACTATAAAGTGTCTCCGTCAACTCATCCAAACGAACGTTGATCGTTTGCCCAACCCCCACATCTGAATAGTGCAATCGCAATTCGATGTAATATTCCAGCGTTTTTATCGAAACCACCCCGTCTGGTTACGATATGGATGATATCATCATCCCACACTATTGGCACTTTTGAAAAGGGCAATCCTTCATTAATCGTCGGAGATTTGCGCCGATCATGATGACCAAGCTTAAGACCCGTATCGATTGATGATTGGTCACTTAATCGCAACCGCTGCAAATAAACCGTCGGATCCAGTTTCTCCACTTCAATGAGATCTGTCATAAACAGCAATAAAAGGAGGAGCCTCCACAAAGAGATTCAATTTTCCCACTTTATTATTGAAACCCCTTACAAAGCTGAAGTACCATAGAGTAGACTATCTGAGAGGGGAAGTGATTCTGTGAAACGCGCGGGTTATAAAAAGGGTATTGCAATCATGCTGTCGTTGATGTTGATTGGCAGTCTTTTTTTCACGCTTCCGATGCAAACGGTTGCACAAACCGAGGAAGACACGGTTGATGTTACCGTCCACTATTGGCGTTTTGGCGGCGATTATGAAGGATGGAATTTGTGGGCGTGGGCGGAAGAGCGGGATGGAAAGTCCTACCCGTTTACAGCGAATGATGAATACGGCAAAATCGCCCGCTTTCAAATAACAGGCCTGCAGGAGGGGGACCAGATCGGCCTTCTACCCCGCCGCAGCATGCCGGAAAATGAGTGGGCGGAAAAAGATTTTAGCGATCGCACTATCACCCAGTGGAACCGGGAAAAAAATCAGGTGGAGGTGTGGATCCTGCAAGGAGAAGATACCGTTTATTATGATGAAAAAGAGGTGGATCGCTCCCCAAAAATTGTAGACGCCAGCATCGATGATTGGGATACGATCTCCATCCGCACCAATCAACCCTTCGCTTGGCAAGAAGCAGAAAAACGGATAACCTTATCGGACGGCATCGCCATCCAATCGATTGAAGCCCCAGATCCGGAGCAAACAGAGACCAACCATTTGCTTCTGCATACAAATCAAAAACTGAATCTCTCCCAACCGCCTCGTCTCTCCTTTGAGGGTTTCGGGGAAAAAACCGTTACCGCTGGCAAAGTAGTCCGCACCGCTACCTTTGATCAACGGTATGCCTATAATGGTGAACTGGGACCATTATACGACAAAAAGAAAACCGATTTCCGCTTGTGGGCCCCTACTGCACAGCGGGCACAATTGGTCGTTTACGATCATTGGGAAGATGACGAGGGGCAAATGATTGAGATGAAAGCGGGTAAAAAAGGGACCTGGCAAACCACCTTATCCGGTGATCAACACGGCACCATCTACACAACCCGCGTCAAAATCGGAGATAAATGGAATGAAGCGGTTGACCCTTACGCCAAAGGCGTTACTGTCAATGGGGACAAAGGGATTGTACTCAATCTAAAAAATACAAACCCCAAAGGATGGAAGCCGCAGAAGAAGCCGACATTCGGCGAACCGACCGATGCCGTCATCTATGAAACCCATGTACGGGACCTATCGATTCACCCCGACAGTGGCATCCAACATAAGGGGAAGTTTCTTGGTGTAGCGGAAAAAGGAACACAAGGGCCGAACGGCGTGAAAACCGGACTGGATCATATCAAGGATCTGGGTGTGACCCATGTGCAATTTTTACCCATCTATGACTACGCCTCAGTGGATGAAACCCGTCTGGATGAACCACAATTCAACTGGGGATACGATCCCAAGAACTACAATGCACCTGAAGGCTCCTACGCGACCGACCCTTATCATCCCGTCACCCGCATCACCGAGTTGAAGCAGATGGTACAGACGCTTCACGACGAGCGGCTACGGGTGTTGATGGACGTCGTATATAACCATGTCTACGATGTGGAACAATCTTCGTTTCATAAACTGGTACCGGGCTATTACTTCCGCTACAACGAAGATGGCACCTTGGCCAACGGTACCGGTGTAGGAAACGATACCGCTTCCGAGCGACGGATGATGCGCAAATTTATCGTTGACTCCGTCACCTTTTGGGCGAAAGAGTACAACCTCGACGGCTTCCGCTTTGACCTGATGGGTATCCATGATGTGGATACCATGAACGAAGTGAGAGAGGCGTTGGATCAGATCGATCCCTCGATCCTGATCATCGGTGAAGGCTGGGATCTAAATACACCGCTGGACCCCGCAAAAAAGGCCAACCAGAAAAACGCCGCCCAGATGGCGGGCATCGCTCACTTTAACGACTATATCCGTGACGGGCTAAAGGGAAGTGTATTTGAGGAGCGAGATGCCGGTTTTGTCAACGGTAAACCTGGCATGGAACGGGAGATCCGGCGAGGGATTGTGGGCGGGATCGCTTACAGTGAAGAGCTATCTACCTTTGCTACCTCCCCTGATCAGACGGTCACTTATGTAGAAGCCCATGACAATCACACCTTGTGGGATAAGCTAGAGCTCACCCAACCGGATGCTTCCGAAGAGGAGCGCAAACAGATGCATCAACTGGCTACATCCATCGTCCTTACCTCTCAAGGCATCTCCTTTCTCCATGCGGGTCAGGAGTTTATGCGCACCAAATACGGCGATGAAAACAGTTATAAATCCCCGGATCAAATCAACCGTCTCGATTGGAATCGCCGAGCAGTCTTTGCTAATGAAGTCGACTACGTCAAGGGATTAATCCAATTGCGCCTGGCTAAACCCCAGTTTCGCCTGTCCGATCCCGACGAAATCCGGGAGCGTCTCACGTTCCTGAACAGCCCGGAAAACACCGTCGCCTACACCATCGCAGGCAGCCAACGGGAGAATACGCTGGTAATCATCCACAATGCTAACCCCGACACAGTGGAAGTCACACTTCCCGACAGTGATTCCTGGAATGTACTTGTCAACGAGGAGCGGGCAGGCACCCAAACCTTAGGTACGATCAAAGGAAAAACGGTTACTGTTAATCCACGCAGCACGATGGTATTAGAAAAGAGATAGCGCCTAACCTCTTGATTATCGGATCAATCACGTTATCTTGGCAGTGATTATGGCGGGTGGATGCAACCCAAAAACCGGGGATTGATTCTCCACCCGGCTTTGCTGTCTGTTGGCCCGCTAAGACGATTTTTCCAACGCCACCTTAATCATAGATAAACCTATCCCTATCATGGGGATCATCGCTCGGGGGACCAACCCTGTAGTTAAAATGCTATGGAAAACGAACGTTCGTTTGAATATCAATCCCGATCAAATGGGTTTATAACCAAAAAGCGACCTCTCATGAACAAGCTCATGGAAGGTCGCTTTTTTGAGTGGATCACCAACAACTGTTGGCTCAATTTATGAACAAAAGAAAGCACCCAAGGGGCGCTTTCGAGGTTATTGACAAAATATGAATAGCCGGTTTACAGGAGGCTTTTTCGATCCGGTTTCCGGTTTAATTCCAAGACCTTTAGCCCCGTTCCCATATCGGATGCCAAAATTTCGTTTTTGTGCAGGAAGACTCCCCACACCATTGCCCGGTCAGGCACATAGGAAGCCACTTCATAGGGATGGGTCGGATCGGTGATATCCACAATACGTACCCCATCTGAATAATGGGAGAGATAGAGGAGATTCCCTTTCACTTTGGGATCATGCACAGTGTATGTTCCTGGATCCCGCTCCCCCGCTTTAATTTGACGCATGGAGTTCTCCGAACGGTAATCTCCGATCAGCTTTGGATTTTTCTTGTCCTTGATGTCGTAAATGCGTACATATCCCCATCCCCGCTCAAATGCTGGATCATCGGGATCCGGTTCAAATACTTCCCGTGTCTCAATCAGGATGGTATCCCCTTTAGCCAGAGCGGCGGAGTGGGCCGCGCCTTGAACATGCCGTTCAAACTTGGTGTGACCGACAATGGTAGGATTTTCGGGGTTACGGATATCGACGATAATCGTGCCCAAATCCCAATAGGAAACATAGGCGAATTCGCCCTTCTTATCCGTGATGATACTGTGGGCAAAGGCAGTGCGTTGGGCACCTTCGTCATCGGTGTACGTATAGCCGTCATAGTCTGCCGCTTTTAACAATTCCCGTGGATTCCAGTTATGTAACTCCACCGGCTGGGCAGGATTACTGACATCAACGATGGAAAAGTCGTGGTACTTCCCTTCCGTGTAGTAATCCGCATAAATGTTGGCGGCAAGAAAGATGGCGCGATCGCCTTGTACTGTCAAGTAAAGCTCATGGGTACCGGAGCGGATCTCTTCCGGCAAGGTCCAAAAAGCCAATTTTTTTGGGTTCGCGGGATCGGTCACATCATAGACCAACACCCCACCGTTTTGTGTCTGATCCTGACGGTACTTTTGTACGCTTACCACCGCCAGATCCCCTTTAAAATGCTTGGTGTTTACTTCTTTTACAATCACCTTTTCCTGCCAGGTTCCGGGGAGGTCATTGGCGAAAGCGGCCACTTCCACCGGATTTTTGGGGTCACGGATATCAAATACCCGCACACCTTCGTTGGATTGCTGACCGCGATGCGTTCCCATATAGGCATATCCTTTATGGGCGTAGACATCGGCAGATGTAACGTCGACTCCTTTTCGCTCCTCCGGGGATGCAGTCGCGATCTCGTTTAACTCGTAGTTCGGGTGAACACTCATCTGTGCTTTCCCGTTGCTAAAGGCTTTTCCCGGCTTTACCAAACCTGCTTTATCCCCATCTACCTCCGGCCCAGCGTTACAAGCGAACGCCGTTGCCGGCATTACAGCTAGTAAAAACGCAATCCCACACATGATTCCTTTTAGCTGATACCGCAAGTTCACAACCCCCTTTTTTAAACAAAAAAGATATGTCTGGCAACTATAAAAATGATGGTGTAAAAAGAAAAGAGCTTTGATCGATTACAACCTCTCCATTGTCTGCTTAAAGGGCCAGACATTACCCAGTTAATTTATTATACATTTTAGTCTGTCTATTTACGTATTTTAGAAACAAAAAAAGTTACTTTGTTTAACGCCAATCAGAGATCAAACCAATACTTTCAGGCATTAGCCCAAAGAAAAGAAAACCATCTGGCACTCCTACCCTCTATCAGACATGATTTTAAGGCATGTGCTGCAAAGGGCTCATTGTCGTCGGATTTGCACTTGGCTTCGGTGCCGTCTGGCAGCTCCTCGGGGTACCCGGTGGCGTCTTGGCGGTTTTTTTGTTCACAGCACAGGATATTGATCCCAGTGGCCTCTCAGCTCCGTAACCGCGTGATTCATGATGCCCTAAGCACGCACAAGTTGTGACAGCGATTGAATGAGGTTGCTTTTTATTTCTGAAAGTATAAATTTGAAGCGTTACTCTTATGCACAACAAAAAGACCTCCCACTTATGGGAGGTCTTTAACTATATCCCTTACTTGGTGATGGTGGTCACAGCGCCAGCGCCGACGGTGCGGCCGCCTTCACGGATGGTGAAGCGGGTGTTGTCTTCGATCGCGATCGGGGCGATCAGTTCCACTTCCATCTCGACGTTGTCTCCGGGCATCACCATTTCCGTACCTTCCGGCAGGCTGATCACGCCAGTTACGTCGGTGGTGCGGAAGTAGAATTGCGGACGGTAACCGCCGAAGAACGGCTTATGACGACCGCCTTCGTCTTTGGAGAGAATGTACACTTGTGCTTTAAATTTGGTGTGGGGTTTCACCGTACCCGGCTTGGCCAGCACTTGGCCACGCTGGATATCTTCCCGGTTCACACCGCGCAGCAGGGCGCCGATGTTGTCCCCAGCTTCAGCTTGATCCATCAGCTTACGGAACATTTCCACCCCGGTGACAACCGTTTTGCGGGTTTCTTCTTCCAGTCCGACGACTTCCACTTCGTCGGAAACCTTGATCACACCGCGCTCTACACGACCGGTGGCTACGGTACCACGACCGGTGATGGTGAAGACGTCCTCAACCGGCATCATGAAGGGCTTGTCGGTGTCGCGTTCCGGAGTAGGCACATAGTTATCCACTTCACGCATCAGTTCCAGGATCTTTTCAGCCCATTCACCTTCCGGCTCTTCCAGGGCTTTCAGAGCGGAACCAGCCACAACCGGGATGTCGTCACCCGGGAAGTCGTACTCGGACAAGAGTTCACGTACTTCCATTTCCACCAGTTCCAACAACTCTTCGTCATCCACCATGTCCACTTTGTTCAGGAATACAACGATGTGTTCCACGTCAACCTGACGGGACAGCAGGATGTGTTCCCGCGTTTGCGGCATCGGACCATCAGCGGCGGAAACTACCAGGATCGCGCCGTCCATTTGAGCGGCACCGGTGATCATGTTTTTGACGTAGTCAGCATGGCCTGGGCAATCCACATGCGCATAGTGGCGATTTTCAGTTTCATATTCCACGTGAGCGGTGGAGATGGTGATTCCACGCTCTTTTTCTTCCGGAGCGTTGTCGATTTGGTCGTAAGCCATTGCAGTGCTGCCGCCGGCTTTGGCCAGGATCGTGGTGATCGCAGCCGTCAGAGTGGTTTTACCATGGTCAACGTGACCAATCGTGCCTACGTTGACGTGCGGTTTTGTACGCTCAAACTTCTCTTTCGCCATGACTTGAGATCCTCCTTTTGTTCACTTCCATAAATAGTTAATGTATAAGGGAGAAAGTGGAAGCGGGTATGATCCGCTCCAACTCTCTTTACCCGTTAAAAGGTGCGTCTAAGATCACTGACCCGAGTTTTTGGCGATGATCTCTTCCGCGATGCTCTTCGGCACTTCTTCATAATGATCGAAGTGCATGGAGTAGGTTCCACGACCTTGGGTACGGGAACGCAAGCTGGTTGCATACCCAAACATTTCGGCCAGAGGCACCATTCCCTTGATCACTTGGGTGCCGCCACGAGTTTCCATCCCTTCCACACGACCACGGCGGGAGTTGATGTCGCCCATGATGTCGCCCATATATTCTTCGGGAACATTGACTTCCACTTTCATCACCGGCTCCAGTATGACGGGGCTACACTTGCCTTTGGCTGCTTTTAGCGCCATTGAACCGGCAATCTTAAAGGCCATCTCCGAGGAGTCCACATCGTGGTAGGATCCATCTACAATGGTAGCCTTTACGTCTACGAGCGGATATCCGGCCAACACACCGTTTTGCAGGGCTTCTTCCACACCTGCTTGCACAGCGGGGATGTATTCCCGTGGTACGACACCGCCAACGATCTTGTTGACGAATTCAAAACCGCCGCCTTCTTCCAGGGGCTCAAATTCGATCCAAACATGACCGTATTGACCACGACCGCCGGATTGACGGATAAACTTCCCTTCCACCTTGGCGGCGCTGCGGAAGGTTTCGCGGAAGGCCACCTGTGGGTTACCCACATTGGCATCCACTTTAAACTCCCGTCGCAGGCGATCGACGATGATGTCCAGGTGCAACTCACCCATTCCGTGGATGATCGTCTGACCAGTATCTTCATCGGTCTCAGCGCGGAAAGTAGGGTCTTCTTCCGCCAGTTTGGCCAGAGCCATCGCCATTTTATCCTGGTCACTCTTGGTCTTCGGCTCGATCGCCAGCTGAATCACCGGGTCGGGGAAGATCATCGATTCCAGGATAATCGGGTTCTTTTCGTCACACAAGGTGTCACCAGTACCGGTATCTTTCAGACCGACGGCAGCGGCGATATCGCCAGCATACACCGTTTTAATCTCTTGCCGGCTGTTGGCGTGCATCTGTAGGATGCGTCCGATCCGCTCGCGCTTATCTTTGGTAGCATTAAGCACGTAGGAACCGGAATCCAAGGTGCCGGAATACACCCGGAAGAAGGTAAGTTTACCCACATAGGGGTCAGACATGATTTTAAAGGCAAGTGCTGCAAAGGGCTCATTGTCGTCGGATTTGCGCTTGGCTTCGGTGCCGTCTGGCAGCTCCCCTTGGATCGGGGGAACATCCAGCGGAGACGGCATGTAGTCGACAACGGCGTCCAGCATCAACTGAACCCCTTTGTTTTTATAGGAAGAACCGCACAGCACTGGGATGATCTCCACATTGCAGACACCCTTGCGCACAGCCGCTTTGATCTCTTCTTCGGTAAGCTCCTCTTCCATGAGGACTTTCTCCATCAGTTCATCATCGAGATCGGCGACGGCTTCCAGCAGCTTGGTGCGATATTCTTCGGCCTTTTCCTTGTATTCATCCGGAATTTCCCGTGCTTCCGTACGGGTACCCAGATCGTCCAAATAGAAGTACGCGCAGTTTTTGACCAGGTCGATAATCCCTTCAAAGGAATCTTCAGCCCCGATCGGCAACTGGATCGGCACAGCGTTGGCATTCAGCCGGTTCCGCATCTGTTCAACGGCACCGTAAAAATCGGCACCGATGATGTCCATTTTATTAACATAAGCGATGCGGGGAACACTATATTTATCCGCCTGGCGCCAAACGGTCTCGGACTGAGGCTCCACGCCGCCCTTGGCGCAGAAGACCCCTACGGAACCGTCCAACACGCGCAGGGAGCGTTCCACCTCGACGGTAAAGTCCACGTGACCGGGAGTATCGATGATATTGATACGATGGTCGTTCCACTGACAGGTGGTCGCAGCGGAGGTGATCGTAATTCCACGCTCCTGCTCCTGCTCCATCCAGTCCATCGTGGCCGCACCTTCATGTACCTCACCGATTTTATGAACCCGACCGCTGTAGAACAGGATCCGTTCCGTCGTCGTGGTTTTACCCGCGTCGATGTGTGCCATGATCCCGATGTTGCGCGTCTCTTTCAAAGAGAACTCACGTGCCATCAGGGTTGTCTCCTTTCATCGTTGGCAAAAAATATTGGCTACACCCTTACCAGCGATAATGGGCAAAAGCGCGGTTGGCTTCGGCCATCCGGTGGGTGTCTTCCTTTTTCTTGACGGCGGCGCCGGTGTTGTTGGCGGCATCCATCAATTCATTGGCTAAACGCTCTTGCATGGTTTTTTCACCACGCAGACGCGCATAACTGACCAACCAGCGCAGACCGAGGCTGGTGCGCCGTTCTGGCTTTACTTCCACCGGCACCTGGTAGTTGGCTCCGCCAACGCGGCGTGCTTTTACTTCCAGCACCGGCATCACGTTTTTCAAGGATTGTTCAAACACTTCCATCGGATCTTTGCCCGAACGTTCACGGACGAGATCAAAGGCATCGTACAAGATTTTTTGTGCCTTCCCCTTTTTACCGTCCAGCATCAGCCGGTTGATCAGACGAGTGACCAACTTGCTGTTATAAATCGGATCCGGCAGCACTTCCCGACGGGGTACAGGTCCTTTTCGCGGCATTGGATTCCCTCCTTTTCTGCATGGTCGTTTTCATCGATTATTTCTTCGGCCGTTTGGTTCCGTATTTGGAACGCCCTTGCATCCGGTTTTGAACACCGGCGGTATCCAGTGCACCGCGGACGATGTGATAACGGACACCCGGCAAGTCTTTTACCCGGCCACCACGCACCAGCACAGAGGAGTGCTCCTGCAGATTATGGCCGATCCCCGGGATGTATGCCGTTACCTCGATCTGGTTGCTCAAACGCACACGGGCATATTTACGCAGGGCGGAGTTCGGTTTTTTCGGAGTCATGGTGCCCACACGGGTGCATACACCCCGTTTTTGCGGAGAGCTTTGGTTGGTCGTTTCTTTGCGATAGCTGTTATAGCCGTGTTGCAACGCCGGAGCGGTCGATTTTTCCACTTTGCGCTTCCGACCTTTGCGAATCAATTGGTTGATTGTCGGCATATCCAGTCACCTCCTCACCAGTTTGTTTCAAGCCCACAGAACCAGGCGGTTCATTTTAATGCGTAAAATCGGAACCCACACCCAAACCAAACCGCGTGCGTCTTAAGGCCACGCGGTTTGATGGGTATCGGTTGTTCCAATTTACTTACTCAAGGATGGCGGCAGTCGCCGCGCCCACGTCGATCCCGCAGGCTTTACCCAACTCCCTCATGGAGTCGACATATACGACGTGAACCCCGTGATGGCGACAAAGCTGGATCAAGGAGCGCGTCACATGCTCATCAGCATCCTTCGCCACCAGCACTTGTTGCACTTTTCCTTGCTCAACCGCTTTCTTGGTCTGCTTGGCTCCAATCATCAGGGAACTTGCCGTTTTCACTTTATCATAAGACAAGAACGTTCGCCCTCCAAAGTGAAAAATACCAAGCACACGACGATATCTTACCACCTGGATCAACCGTTGTCAACAAGTGGATGTTAGCTTTTACGACTACTTCTTCCGACCAATGAAGTAAGATATCGCAAGAACACTATTGTACTGGTGTAGCAGCGGAATAAATCGATAACCATACCCGAACCAAACCACGTGACCGTCAAACGCACGCGGTTTGGTGGGTGTCGTTTTCCGAAATTTACTTATACAGGGAATGGAGCTGTCATTGCATCCCCATCGCCCCCGCAAGCTTTACCCCACTCAATCCGCCAATACCGTTTCCGCCATTTCGCCGCTTTCTGCCCCTTCCGCTTCTGGTGACTTTTTGACAGCCAGATTGCGGTAACGGGACATTCCGGTTCCAGCGGGTACCAGTTTCCCGATAATGACGTTTTCCTTCAGCCCCAGGAGGCGGTCTACTTTGCCTTTGATGGCGGCATCGGTGAGAACACGAGTGGTTTCCTGGAAGGATGCCGCAGACAGGAAGGACTCGGTCTCCAGCGACGCTTTGGTGATGCCGAGCAGGATCGGTCGGGCCACTGCCGGTTCTCCACTTTTCAGAAGGACTTTACGATTGGCTTCTTCGTAGTCGTACAGATCGACGAAGGAACCGGGCAAGAGATCGGTATCGCCGGAATCGGTGATCCGGACTTTACGCATCATTTGCCGGATCATCACTTCCACGTGCTTATCGTTGATCTCCACCCCTTGCAGACGGTATACCTTTTGTACTTCCTGCAAGATATACTCCTGCACACCGCGAACCCCTTTTACCCGCAGAAGCTCTTTGGGATCGATCGACCCCTCGGTCAATTCGTCGCCTGCTACCACGACATCGCCAATTGCCACTTTCATGCGGGAACCGTAAGGAACTTGATAGGATTTGGATTCTACATCGCCTTCTACTTCGATCTCACGACGATCCTTCACCTCGCGGATGTCGCTGATCTTACCGGAAATCTCGGTGATCGTGGCCTGCCCTTTGGGATTGCGCGCTTCAAACAGCTCCTGAATCCGGGGCAAACCTTGGGTGATGTCGTCACCAGCCACACCGCCGGTATGGAAGGTACGCATCGTCAACTGTGTACCCGGCTCCCCGATCGATTGGGCAGCGATGATCCCTACGGCTTCGCCAATTTCAACCCGGGTGCCCAACGCCAAGTTGCGACCGTAACATTTGCGGCAGACACCATGGTGCGTGCGACAGCTGAGAACGGAGCGAATCTCTACTTCCTCGGCGCCGGAATCCACAATGCGCTCAGCGATCTGTTCATTGATCAGCTGGTTACGCTCAGCCAGCACTTCACCCGTTTCCGGATGTCGTACCGTTTTAAAGGCAACCCGACCCACAATTCGGTCGAACAACTCCTCGATCACTTCGTTGCCTTCCTGGATCTGACGAACGGGCAAACCATTGTCGGTACCGCAATCTTCTTCCCGTACAATCACATCCTGGGCCACATCGACCAAACGACGGGTCAGATAACCGGAATCGGCGGTTCGAAGCGCCGTATCCGCCAAACCTTTCCGCGCGCCGTGAGTGGAGATAAAGTACTCCAACACATCCAGCCCTTCACGGAAATTAGATTTAATCGGCAACTCGATGATCCGTCCTGACGGATTGGCCATCAGGCCCCGCATTCCAGCCAACTGTGTAACCTGGGAAACGTTCCCCCGAGCACCGGAGTTAGCCATCATATAGATGGGATTAAATTTACCCAGCTTTTTCATCAATACGTCTGTGATATCGTCCTTGGCCAGACTCCAGATGGAGATCACCCGTTCATATCGCTCTTCTTCGGTGATGAGACCGCGCCGATACTGCTTTAGCACGGTTTGCACCTTTTTCTCCGCTTCATCCAGGATGTCGGATTTCTCTTCCGGCACCACCACGTCAGAGACGGACATCGTAATCCCGGCCTTGGTGGAATAGGAGTAGCCCAACGCTTTCATGTTGTCCATGAGAACCGAGGTTTCTTTGGTACCAAAGCGGCGGAAGCATTCAGCGATCACGGTGCCGAGGAAGCCTTTTTTGAAAGCGTCCTGTTCCGGCATTTCCTTGATCTTCTTGGCGATATCGATCCCTTTGTCATACACAAAGTATTTTTCCGGGGTGCCATCCTGTAGATTCACCTTGGAAGGTTCGTTGATATACGGATAATCCGGCGGGAAGATCTCGTTGAAGATCAGCTTTCCGACGGTGGTCAACAACAGTGCTTGCCGTTGTTTTTCCGTAAAGGCCGGCTTATTTAGGGTCTTCGCCGGAACCGCAATCCGGGTATGCAGGGAAACATACCCCTGCGTGTAGGCGTTGATCGCTTCGCCGATATCGGTAAATACTTTCCCTTCCCCAGGCGAGCCCGCTCGCTCCAAGGTAAGGTAGTAGCTACCCAGTACCATGTCCTGACCCGGGGTTACAACCGGTTTTCCGTCTTTGGGGTTGAGGATGTTTTGTGCCGCCAGCATCAACAGTCGGGCTTCCGCCTGCGCCTCGGCAGACAATGGCACGTGCACCGCCATCTGGTCCCCGTCAAAGTCAGCGTTATACGCGGTACAGACCAACGGGTGCAAACGAATAGCGCGCCCTTCCACCAGGATAGGCTCAAACGCCTGGATTCCCAAGCGGTGCAACGTAGGAGCACGGTTAAGCAGAACGGGATGCTCTTTAATAACCTCTTCCAGCACATCCCACACTTCAGGGTGAACACGCTCCACTTTGCGCTTGGCGCTCTTAATGTTGTGAGCCAAGCCTTTGGCCACCAGCTCCTTCATCACAAAGGGCTTAAACAGCTCCAACGCCATCTCTTTGGGCAGACCGCACTGATACATCTTTAAGTTGGGTCCCACCACGATAACGGAACGACCGGAGTAGTCCACCCGTTTCCCCAGCAGGTTTTGGCGGAATCGTCCCTGCTTCCCTTTTAGCATATGGGAGAGGGATTTTAAGGGACGGTTGCCAGGTCCCGTAACCGGACGGCCACGGCGGCCGTTGTCGATCAGGGCATCGACGGCCTCTTGCAACATCCGCTTTTCGTTCTGGACGATAATGTCCGGCGCACCCAGATCCAACAAACGCTTTAAGCGGTTGTTCCGGTTGATCACCCGGCGGTAAAGATCGTTGAGGTCGG
Source organism: Desmospora activa DSM 45169 (assembly GCF_003046315.1). Classification (NCBI taxonomy): domain Bacteria; kingdom Bacillati; phylum Bacillota; class Bacilli; order Caryophanales; family Thermoactinomycetaceae; genus Desmospora; species Desmospora activa. Next base: position 51,870 of record NZ_PZZP01000003.1, read on the forward strand.
AGGTAGCAAAACGTCCCCCATCCAGTTGCACCATCGGACGGAGCTCCGGTGGGATTACCGGCAACACGTCCAACACCATCCAATCCGGCTGGTTCCCGGAAGAGCGGAAGGCTTCCAATACCTCTAGCCGTTTGATCGCCCGGTTACGCCGTTGCCCTTGGGCGGTCTGCATTTCGTCTTTGAGTGCTTGCACATCTTTGTCCAAATCGATATCCGCCAAAATCCGCTTAATCGCCTCTGCACCCATCATCGCAGTGAAGGCGTTGCCGTATTTTTCGCGGTAGCTGCGATACTCCTTTTCGGAGAGGAGCTGTTTTTTCTCCAGAGGCGTCGCACCGGGATCCACTACTACATAGGAAGCAAAGTAGATCACTTCCTCCAGCGAGCGGGGCGACATATCGAGAACCAGCCCCATCCGGCTGGGAATTCCTTTGAAATACCAGATGTGGGAGACGGGGGCCGCCAATTCAATGTGACCCATCCGTTCCCGTCGCACTTTTTGCCGGGTTACTTCTACACCACAGCGATCACAAACAACGCCTTTGTAGCGGACGCGCTTATATTTGCCGCAGTGGCACTCCCAATCCTTGGTGGGACCGAAGATTTTCTCGCAGAAGAGCCCTTCTTTTTCCGGCTTCAACGTGCGGTAGTTGATCGTTTCCGGCTTTTTCACTTCCCCACGGGACCAAGAGCGGATTTTATTGGGGGAAGCGAGTCCGATTTTCATGAACTCAAAATTGTTAACGTCCAACACAGGGCATTCCTCCCTCAGGGCAGGGCCGTAAATCGTTCGTCACAGCCACCCTTTGATGGCAGTCGCCTCGCGTATCGAGGCCCGACGTGCGAATCACGAAGAGTTCCGATCGGCGTGGCCGCCGTCGATCTCCAACCCGATTTTGTCACTGGTCGGTTCATCGTCCTCGTCGATTTCACGGATCTCGATTTCCTGTTCATCCTCCGCCAAAATCTTAACGTCCATCCCCAGGCTCTGCAGCTCTTTGATGAGAACCTTGAAGGATTCCGGTACACCGGGCTCAGGGACGTTTTCACCTTTGACGATGGACTCATAGGTTTTCACACGTCCGACCACATCGTCCGATTTGACGGTGAGAATCTCTTGCAATGTGTAGGCGGCACCGTAGGCTTCCAATGCCCACACTTCCATCTCACCAAAGCGCTGCCCACCGAACTGGGCTTTCCCGCCCAAAGGCTGCTGCGTAACCAGTGAATACGGTCCGGTAGAACGAGCATGGATCTTGTCGTCTACCATATGTGCCAGCTTAATCATATACATCACGCCGACGGTTACCCGGTTTTCCATCGGTTCACCGGTTCGTCCGTCAAAGAGCGTCGTTTTACCGTCCCTATCCAACCCCGCTTCCACCAAGGAGTCAAACACGTCTTGCTCTGTCGCCCCGTCAAAGACTGGTGTCGCCATATGGAGGCCCATCTGGCGGGCGGCCATCCCCAAGTGTACTTCCAGCACCTGACCGATGTTCATCCGCGAAGGCACACCCAACGGATTTAACACTACTTGCACTGGGGTGCCGTCAGGCAGGAAAGGCATATCTTCCTCCGGCAGGATGCGGGCGATAACCCCTTTGTTTCCATGGCGTCCCGCCATTTTGTCCCCTTCGGAAATCTTCCGTTTTTGCGCGATGTAGACACGCACCAATTGGTTGACGCCCGGCGGCAATTCGTCGCCGTTTTCCCGTTCAAACACTTTTACATCGACGACAATCCCATCGGTTCCATGGGGGACGCGGAGAGAGGTATCGCGCACTTCCCGTGCTTTTTCCCCGAAAATAGCATGTAGGAGCCGTTCCTCAGCGGTCAGTTCCGTCACCCCTTTGGGGGTTACCTTGCCAACGAGGATATCGCCGGATTTAATCTCAGCCCCAATGCGGATGATGCCTCGCTCATCCAGATTTTTGAGAGCTTCTTCCCCTACATTGGGAATGTCACGGGTGATCTCTTCCGGCCCCAGCTTGGTATCCCGTGCCTCCGACTCATATTCTTCGATATGAACCGAAGTGTAGACGTCTTCTTTTACCAGTTTCTCGGACAAGAGGATGGCATCCTCGTAGTTATACCCTTCCCAAGTCATAAAGGCGACGACGACGTTGCGTCCCAACGCCATCTCCCCTTGCTCGGTGGAAGGACCATCCGCCAGCGTATCTCCTGTCGCCACCCGTTCGCCGTGGCGGACGATGGGGCGCTGGTTGATGCTGGTTCCTTGGTTGGAACGGATATATTTATGCAGCTTATATTTATCCAGATCGCCCCGTACCATCTGACCGTCTACTTCTTCTTCATGCCGCACCCAAATCTCATCAGCGGTAACGCGCTCCACCACACCCGGTCGTTTTGCCAGAATGGTCACACCGGAGTCCCGTGCCGCTTTATACTCCATTCCCGTACCCACAAAGGGAGATTCCGGTTTTAAGAGCGGCACTGCTTGCCGCTGCATGTTGGAACCCATCAAGGCACGGTTGGAGTCATCGTTTTCCAGGAAGGGAATGCAAGCGGTAGCCACCGACACGACCTGTTTGGGCGAAACGTCCATAAAGTCGACGCGCTCCCGCGGTACCGGCATAATCTCTTCCTTGTAGCGGATAACCACCTGTTCATTCACAAACTGCTTATTTTCATCCAGCTCGGCATTGGCCTGCGCGATATAGTAGTTGTCTTCCTCATCCGCCGTCAGGTAGACGATTTCGCCCGTTACTCGACCGGTCTCCGGATCTACCTTGCGGTACGGCGTCTCAATAAAGCCGTACTCGTTGATGCGGGCATAAGAGGACAGCGAGTTAATCAACCCGATGTTGGGACCCTCCGGCGTCTCAATCGGACACATCCGGCCGTAGTGGGAATGGTGAACATCTCGGACTTCCATACCCGCCCGCTCACGGGTGAGACCGCCGGGTCCAAGAGCGGACAAGCGCCGTTTATGGGTCAACTCCGCCAACGGGTTGGTCTGATCCATAAACTGCGACAGCTGGCTGCTGCCAAAGAATTCTTTGATCGAAGCGATTACCGGCCGGATATTGATCAAAGCCTGCGGGGTGATGGCGTTGGCATCTTGGATCGACATCCGCTCCCGCACTACCCGCTCCATCCGGGAAAGCCCGATCCGGAACTGGTTTTGCAGCAACTCGCCCACCGAGCGTAGACGACGGTTACCCAAATGGTCAATATCGTCGGTATTGCCAACTCCGTGCAGCAGGTTGATAAAGTAGTTGATAGAGGCGATCACATCTTCAGCGGTAATGTTTTTCACCGAACGATCAATTTCGCCGTTGGACATCACCTTGATCACTTTTCCATCTTCCGCCGGGGAGAAAATTTTAATGGACTGCAGATGGATCAAACCATCCTCCGGCACCCCTCCGCGAACGGAGTATTCGTATTGACCGTATGCCCCCGCTTCCAAAATCGACATCAGCCGATTCATCAGCCGTCTGTCCAACACTTGACCCGCTTCAGCGATAATTTCGCCGGTTTCCGGATCGATGACGGATTCTGCTAGGCGCTGATTGATCAATCGATTTTTGATGTGAAGCTTTTTGTTCATCTTGTAACGGCCCACATTAGCCAAATCGTATCGTTTGGGATCGAAGAAGCGAGAAAAGAGAAGGCTGCGGGCGTTATCCGCCGTCGGCGGTTCACCGGGACGCAGGCGTTCGTAGATTTCAATGAGCGCCTTTTCCGTATTACCGGTGTTATCTTTATCTAAGGTATTGCGAATGTATTCATCTTCGCCTAGCAAGTCCAGGATTTCAGCATCGCTGGAAAAGCCGAGTGCACGCAAAAGTACCGTCACCGGAATCTTCCGTGTACGATCAATGCGTACATAGATGATGTCTTTGGCGTCGGTTTCAAATTCCAGCCAAGCCCCACGATTCGGGATCACCGTGGCGGTGAAGGTGGGTTTTCCATTTTTGTCGACTTTGCTATTATAGTAGACACTAGGGGAACGTACCAACTGGCTGACAATGACACGTTCAGCGCCGTTGATGATAAACGTACCCGTATCCGTCATCAAGGGGAAATCCCCCATGAAAACTTCCTGCTCCTTCACCTCACCCGTCTCTTTGTTGATCAGACGGACTTTGACGCGCAGGGGCGCCGCATACGTGACATCCCGTTCTTTGGACTCTTCCACAGAATACTTGGGTTCTTCCAACGTATAGTCGATAAACTCCAACACCAAGTTTCCTGTAAAGTCTTCGATCGGAGAAATATCCTGAAACATCTCTTTCAGACCATTCTCCAGAAACCAATCATAGGACTTCTGCTGGATCTCGATCAGGTTGGGCAATTCGAGAACTTCATTGATTCTCTCATAACTGCGCCGTTGCCGCCGACCGTATTGGACCAGTTTACCTGCCAAACGAGCTCCCCCCTCGAACCCAGTCGATTGGCGAAAGACGATTCAATCTCCCGCCGTTCCATTATTCACACCAATGGCTGCTGATCGACAAAAACGTATAAAATATATAAATCACCCTGCGATACCTCATTTTACCAATCATGAAGGTCTATTCATACAGGGTTGCCTCATTTGAGAGTTCTTATTCACACAACAAAAAACACCCTTGCTGTTGAATCCTGCAATTCACAGACTTTGGGTTTTAGCATTCTAAAACGATATCACATCCAACAATGGGTGTCAACGGCTAAATTTCACTCTTTTTTCCGCACAAAATCCAGTACCCTTTCTTTTTCAAGACCAGATCCACTTCCGCAAAAAGAGATTCCAACTTTTCTTTCGCCGAATTAGCCCCTTGTTGTTTGCGAATCACAACCCACAATTTGCCCTCAGGATTCAGATGGTGAGCCGCTTCTTCAAACAGCCGATATACCGTATCCTTGCCTGCGCGTATCGGCGGATTGGTTAAGATGGCATCAAAGCGCTTCTCTCCCAGATCGGCCAATCCATCGCTAACTTGGATGTCTACCCGGTCTTCTACGCCGTTTCTCTTGGCGTTGATTTCAGCTAGAATCAGACCCCGGCGATTTACATCCACCATCGTCACCTGACATTTTGGAGCAAATACAGCACAAGCGATTCCGACAGGACCGTAGCCGCACCCCAAATCCAAGATCGTGCCGGTTTCAGGAAGATCTACCGTTTCGATCAACAGACGTGTACCGAAGTCGACCCCCTTTTTGGAGAAAACACCGGCATCGGAACGAAAATAGAAGGCATGTCCCCGCAAACGGGCGGTCAATTCTCGCTGATCGCTCTCTCCCGTCGGCTGCGAGCTGTAATAATGATCAGTCATGGGTTCACCCCTCAAAATGAGAAAAGCCCGCCGACGCAACGCCAGCGGGCCCGGCTGGCTGGTGGCAGGTTACTTCACTTCCACCGTAGCACCGGCTTCTTCCAACTTAGATTTGATTTCTTCGGCTTCTTCTTTGGAAGCCCCTTCTTTTACCGGAGCGGGAGCGCCGTCTACCAATGCTTTGGCTTCTTTTAAGCCCAAGCCGGTGATACCGCGCACAGCTTTGATGACGTTGATTTTGGAGCTACCAGCGTTGGTCAAAACTACGTCAAATTCCGTTTGTTCTTCAGCGGCTTCAGCTCCACCGCCTCCGCCACCTTGGACTACAGCAGCAGCAGCGGTTACGCCGAATTCTTCCTCAATCGCTTTTACCAAGTCGTTCAGTTCGAGCACGCTCATGCCTTTGATGGCTTCAATGATTTGCTCTTTGCTCATAATAAACCCTCCAGTTAGAGTAAATGTTTTCGATTGCTTTTTCCTACAGTTACGAGGCAATGAGACCAAGCATTAAGCTTGGGTGCCTTCTCCGCCTTCTTCTTTTTCGGAAACGGCTTTGACTGCCAAGGCGAAGTTGCGCATCGGCGCTTGCAACACACTGAGCAACATCGACAAGAGCCCTTCCCGGGACGGCAGATCGGCCAATTCCTTTAGATCATCAGCACCGACGACGCTGCCTTCCACAATCCCCGCCTTCAACTCCAGGTTTTTATGATCTTTGGCAAACTGGTGCAGCACTTTGGCCGGAGCCACTACATCATCAGCAGAGAATGCAATGGCGATCGGTCCCACCAGATGCTCATCCAGTTCCGTGTAGTTGGTTTCGGCAGTAGCGCGGCGGGTCATGGTGTTTTTCAACACCTGATACTCCACACCAGCTTCGCGCAGCCGTTTGCGCAGCTCATTCATCTCAGCAACGGTTAATCCGCGATAGTCAGTCAGCACCGTCGCTTTGCTGTTTTGCAGTTTTTCCGCAATCGTAGCCACGATTTGCTTCTTTTGTTCAATCGCTTGAGTGGACACGGACACACCTCCTCAAAATATTACTCACCCCAATGAAAAAAGCCTTCGCAGACAGTCGAAGGCCGGGAACAACCCATAATGAGTACGAGTTGTCTCACAACACCTCGGCAGGAAAAATTAAGCACCAAGTGCCCCTGCTGTCTACGGTAATGGCTGTATTTCATTGTGGGTTCATGGATTAAACGCGGGATCAAACAAAACGGCTGGTGTTAACCGTGATCCCTGGCCCCATCGTGGATGAGACAGAAGCGTTTTTCAAATATTGACCTTTGGAAGCGGCTGGCTTTGCTTTTACCAGCGTTTCAATCAGCACTTGGAAGTTTTCGGCCAGTTTGTCATCGTCGAAGGAGACCTTACCGATGGGAGCGTGCACATTGCCCGCCCGATCCGCACGATACTCGATCTTACCCGCCTTTACTTCGCCGATGGCTTTGGCTACCTCAAAGGTAACAGTGCCGGTCTTCGGGTTTGGCATCAGACCGCGGGGGCCCAAAATCCGTCCCAATTTCCCGACTTGGCCCATCATATCCGGAGTGGCGATGACGACGTCAAAGTCGAGCCAGCCCTGGGTTACCTTGTTGACGAGATCTTCCTCGCCCACAAAATCGGCTCCAGCCTGTTCGGCTTCCTTCGCTTTTTCACCTTTGGCGAAAACGAGAACCCGTTTGGTCTTACCGGTTCCGTGGGGCAATACGACCGCTCCGCGCACCTGTTGGTCCGCCCGTTTGGTGTCGATACCCAGACGGAACGCCGCCTCTACGGTCTCGTCAAACTTGGCCGGGGCCACTTCTTTCACCAAGCGCAACGCTTCTTCCACTTCGTAGGCTTGTTCCCGGTCGATCTTCTTCAGCGATTCCTGATACTTCTTGCCATGTTTAGCCACGGTTTATCACTCCCTTCGTGGTCATAACGGAACATCCTCCCACTCCCCTCATCAGCCCGTGGCGGCCGAATAAAGGGATGAACCGTCAATCTTCAACAGTGATTCCCATGCTGCGGGCGGTTCCTTCCACCATGCGCATGGCTGCTTCTACATTGGCAGCGTTCAAGTCAGGCATTTTTAGTTCGGCGATCTCGCGAACTTTATCCCGCTTGACGGAAGCTACTTTATTCTTATTGGGCTCCCCGGAACCCTTTTCCACACCAGCGGCTTTCATCAACAGCACCGCAGCCGGCGGTGTTTTGGTGATGAAGTCGAAGGAACGATCTTCATACACGGTGATCTCCACCGGGATAATCATTCCAGCCTGATCGGCGGTACGGGCGTTAAAATCTTTGCAGAAGCCCATGATGTTAACACCGGCTTGCCCCAACGCAGGACCGACAGGCGGTGCCGGATTGGCTTTTCCGGCGGGAATTTGCAGCTTCACAACTTTTGAAACCTTTTTGGCCACACCATCCAACTCCCTTCTCTAGAAGTCTTCAGCGTCGATGTCGCGTAAAACTTCTCGTCCGGCACAGATTATGCCGGGCTACCTAAATTGTGGTTTCTTCGGGTAAAACCCTCCCACATTTAATGAAGCACTTACCGGAAGTGTCAAACCCAAACACGACTACTCTACCACAATGGGCGCGCAAATGGAAGATCCTTGCTCAAACTTTTTCCACTTGGAAAAAGTCGAGCTCCACTGGGGTTTCCCGACCGAACATATTTACAAGCACCTTTAGCTTCTGGCGATTGACGTCCACTTCCTCGATGGTACCGACAAAATCGGCAAAGGGACCCTCTTTCACCTTGACGCTCTCAGTAACGGTAAAGTCCACTTTTGGCCGGGCTTCCTCCATCCCCATCTGATTGAGGATTGTTTGTGCTTCATCCGGCATAAGAGGGGTCGGTTTCGATCCTGACCCCGTGGAACCTACAAATCCGGTTACTCCCGGGGTATTGCGCACCACGTACCACGAGTCGTCGGTCATCACCATCTCGACCAGAACGTATCCCGGAAAAACCTTGCGCTGGACGGTCTTCCTCTTGCCGTCTTTGTTTTCGATTTCCTCTTCCGTTGGAACGAGCACACGGAAGATTTTATCTTGCATATCCATCGAATGTACACGCTTTTCCAGGTTTGTCTTCACTTTGTTCTCGTAGCCGGAATACGTGTGGACCACATACCAATTCTTCTCCATGCACTCAGGGCGCGACACCCTGTCCCCCCTTATGACAAATTCGGACCACTCCTCAAGCAGCGGTGATCATTTCCACTAAGCTCCCAATGCCCAAGTCGAGCAACGTGATAAAGATCGTCACCAGGGTAACGGTCACCAGAACAACCAGGGTATATTTGAACAGCTCTTGGCGAGTGGGCCAGCTCACCTTTTTTAACTCCGTTCCAACACCACGAAAAAAGTTGATCATACCGGTGAAGCTTCTCTTGATGCCTCTGCCCAGTCGGCCGAGAAAACCCATGTCTGTTCCCCCCATGAGAGAAATCGATCGCAGTGTTTGCGATCACTTGGTTTCACGATGCGCTCGATGCCCGTTGCAGCGGGGGCAGAACTTGCGAAACTCCATCCGGTCCGGATGTTTCCGTTTGTTTTTGGTGGTTGAATAATTGCGTTCCTTGCATTCCGTGCAGGCTAACGTCACCAGTACCCGCATGCCAAACACCTCCTTGTCCAGAACCGATCCGCAGACGGGAATCACGGGCGTAATTAAAAATACCCAAACAACTTTATCATACACGATCAGGAATGTCAATGAAACCCAGAGCTTGTCTTTCCATTATAGACGCAAATGGAAACGCTAAAACTATTCAACTTGTGACAAAGTAGGTCTGGGTTTCAACTTCTACCTTCGCGCCTCTTTTCCTCTCAACGATGAACGGCTGTCCACTACGTCTCCTTCGCCCCTAGATTTATTCCTATTAAGCATTCATTAAGTGTCTATTCACAAGAAATAAAATATGGTATATTTCAACTGTTTCCACTTTTGATAGCGAGGTGGGTAAAATTTGCGAGAGTTTGGTACTGGTTTTTTTGTAAAAGATGATTATGCTCGTCAACCCATCCCTATACCAGAACGAAGAGCGTGGCTACTGATCGCACTCGTGTGGATAGGAATGGGAACTGATTTAGTCGGGGCATCGCTGGGTGTATATTTAAGCACGGGAATGACTGTGAAAGATGCGATCACATCAATCCTTATATCGAACATCATCATGGGAGTAATCGGGGGGTTGGTTTCCTACATTGGAGGAGCGACCGGCTTATCTACAGCTATGATTTCCCGCTTTGTCTTTGGAGAAATTGGGTCACGAATTCTCTCATATTCACTCTTTTTTATGCTACTCGGTTTCTTTGCAATTCAAGCGGGATTGTTTGGCGAATCAGCAAGTTATCTTATTTTATCGTTAACTGGAACAGAAGTATCCGATCAGTGGTTAGCGGTTATTGGCGCCTTGTTAATGACGTTAACCGCCACTCTGGGATTCATCGTCATTGAACGACTCAGTTCAATCGCCGTTCCACTCATGCTTTTTCTATTAGGAGGACTTATCGGTAAGATCTCGGCTCATTCCCCAGAGCATTGGTTTCTGGTTGAGCCGAACACAGGTATCACTATTACCATGGGTTCCGCCATTTCGATGGTAGTGGGAAGCTGGATTGGGATGTGTGTAATCTCCCCTGATATCGCTCGTTGGGCACGAACAAAAAAGACAGCATTCTTATCCGGTTTCGTTGGTCTCTTTATTGGAAATAGCATGATGATGAGTGCGGCAGTAATTATGTCCCGAATTACAGGTGCTGATAATGTGATTCAAGTGATGGTCGGGGTTGGTTGGGGAGCCTGGGCAGTAGTTATCCTCATCCTAGCACAGTGGACAACCAATGATAACAATCTGTACTCTGGCGGCTTATCGATGTCAAATATCTTCCGATCCGTTCCGAAGTCCATGCTAACGCTCGGCATCGGTCTCTTTGGAGCCTTTTTAACCTATATAAAGTTAGTTGACTCTTTAGTTGAATTTGTCAACATCTTAGCGCTAGTATTTGCTCCGGTTGCAGCAATTTATATTATTGAATATTTCTTGCTGAATCGAGCCAGATTTTTATTTGTTTTCATTCAAAATAAAAAAATCGCCCGGATTTACTGGGTTCCTATGATATCATGGTTCACTTCTTCCCTTGTCGGGCTTATGACCATGACAAAGGAAGAAGGGGGGTTGGAGTTATTCACTTTGACAGGTGCTGCGGGTATTGATGCTTTTGTAGTTGCTGCTGTTATGCATTTAGTGGTTGGTAAAAGCGCACAAATGCTTTTCAATAAAAAGGAGGAGGCGGAGCCTATTGATGCCTAATGTTTCTTCTCGATTTACCGTTCATACGGCAGAAGAAAAACCTGAACTCCTATCAAAGATTAACGAATTAACTCTTAAATCTTTCCCTGCTTTTCTCTTTCAAGGCGATCCGCCCACTCGTGATTATTGGGATTCCATGTTAGAACGGCATCTTCCCTTTCAGTTCGCACTGTTTGAAGGAGAAGAAATGGTGGGGGGCGGGGTAACCGTTCCATTGGAATGGGATGGGACTTTAGAAGATTTACCCGAAAACTTTGAACGCATCTTACATGCACGCGGAACCCCTAACGTCCTTTGTGCTACAGCAGGGTTAGTAGTGGAAAAACACCAAGGAAGAGGAATTAGTCGTGATGTGTTACTGGCAATGAAGCATATCGCCTCCCAGCATGACTTCTCCTCACTGGTTGTTCCGGTTCGTCCCAATCATAAACAACGGTATCCACTTCTGCCCATGGAGGAGTACTTAAAATGGCGGCGTGATGATGGCTTGCTGTTTGATCCGTGGATACGTACACATGAGCGACTCGAGGCGACTATCCTAAAGGTGATGTCAACTGCTTCTATCATTCCTGCTACAGTAAAGCAATGGGAAGAATGGACGGGCATGCGATTTATGAGCGACGGACAATATGTGATTCCCGGCGGACTCGCCCCTCTTGAAATAAGTTTATCAAAAGATGAAGGGGTTTATATTGAGCCCAATGTCTGGATGGAACATAAGGTTGATCTTTGACCGTTCCCGATAATATCAACCCTTCGATGGTACGCTAATATAAAAATGAGCATAAACTACAAATGACCCCAGGTACCAGCCTGGAACCCATTGTAGGGTGCATTTCATCGACGAGATGGGAGTCCCCATCCGAGCGAAGCTGAGGCCAAGAACCCCACATCCTAGCGGCGGGACCGACCAATCCTTTTGCTAGGAGGGGGTTTTTTCGTCTCCTGGGTTGTATTTCTTCAAAGTATGCGCATGTGTTTTCCGCATCGGCAGCAAGACTAAGGAACGAAGTGACTGTAGCGAGACTTGTGCTTTAGTGCAAAGCAAGACTAGGGAACGGAGTAACTGTAGCGAGACTTGTGCTTTAGTACAAAGGGAACTACACCGAAATCGTTCCCCTCTTCTCCATCACAAAATCTTTTGCGATAAATAAGGAGGAAAATGACGGTTATTGTCGAATCGGGTACGATGTAAGGAAAGAATGTAAATAAAAAACCCCAAATGGGGTTGCACCAACCATCTAAACTTTTCTGTAAAAACAATTCCGGCCAAACCCCGGCTGCCGCTCTTTCCCGCTTGATCCCTGCAGCAGAAATTCGATGTGTGGGTAGGCAGATTTCACCGACAACCCTCGAGGGCCGATGCAATATACCTAAGGAGTATGACGGCAGTCTAAACACACCGACGGTGTCTAAGGGGTAAACTCCCGGATTTCCAGATAACGTTCAAGCTTTCGTTTGACCCGTTGCAATGCGTTATCGATCGATTTAACATGACGGTTTAAATCAACGGCGATTTCCTGATAGGATCGCCCATCTAAGTACAGCATCAACACCTGCCGCTCCAACTCGCTTAAAATTTGCGACATTTTATCCTCGATGTCATCGAATTCCTCTTGGTTAATGTACAATTCTTCCGGATCCGACACGCGTCCCCCCGTCAACACATCCATCAGTGTGCGGTCGGAATCTTCGTCATAAATGGGCTTGTCCAGGGAGACATAAGAATTGAGAGGGATATGTTTTTGACGTGTCGCCGTTTTGATCGCCGTTATAATTTGGCGGGTTATGCACAGCTCGGCGAAAGCTTTAAACGATGCAAGCTTATCTCCGCGAAAATCACGAATCGCTTTGTAAAGCCCAATCATCCCTTCCTGAACGATATCTTCATGATCAGCCCCAATCAAAAAGTAGGAACGCGCTTTGGCCCTGACAAAATTTTTGTATTTGTTAATCAATTGCTCCAGCGCCACACCGTCTCCTAAACGTACAGACTCCACCAGTTCTTCGTCAGCCATCGTTTCGTAGTTTAACATCGTGTTCCACTGAAGATTGACGCTCACCTTCATCCCTCCGACCCGTTGGCTGGTAACCAGGATAAACTTATTATATCTGAGTTGAAACAAAAACGTCAAATTTCCACCTATTTTTTCCGTCGTAACGATTCCAGTTGTTTCAATATTTCCCCGTTTAATCCTTGACCCAGGGTTTGCTTCCCTCCACTGCTCTCCTCTTCAATCCGTCGAGAGATCTCCCGCTTCATCGATTGGATCTCCTGCAACAATTCCCGGGCGGAGACGCGAAACGCCCCTTGCCCGAAAATCATTCGCTGTTCCAGGTAATCCGAGGTAGCCACATACAGGCGTTGTCCGGTGGCTCGATTTTTTTTGACAAGCCGTTCAATCAGTTGATCAGCCGTTTCATGCTCTCGGGTATAGCGAACAATGATGTTTCCCAGCTTCTCTTCGCTCTCTCCACCCGGTGTGCGATGCGCGTCAAAGACGACCATCACCCGACGGCCGGAACTGGCCTGATATTCCGACAACAGTTCAATCAAGCGTGTTCTCGCCTCTTCCAAGGGAATCCGATCCCAATTTTGATGAGCACCGATGATGTTGTATCCATCTACGATCAGCCATTCATCCATTGATCACACCTGACCACTTTCCCGCCCGCGCATCACTTCATACATCAATAACGCCGCCGCGACCGAGGCATTGAGGGAAGGAACCCGCCCCTTCATCGGCAGCCGTACCAAAAAGTCACACCGCTCCTTCAGCACCCGGCTGATACCTTTACCTTCGTTGCCGATCACCAGGGCGACAGGGAGACTGTAATCAACAGCGGCAAAGCTTTCACTGGCAGCGGCATCGGTGCCTACCAGCCATACACCCCGCTCCTTTAAATCGGCGGCCAGACGATTTAGATTGGTTACTCGGGCGACAGGCACATGCTCAATCGCGCCAGCGGATGTTTTAGCTACAACGGGAGTAAGGCCCACCGCCCGACGACTGGGGATCACAATGCCGTGAACGCCCGCCGCATCGGCGGTACGCAGGATCGAACCCAGGTTATGGGGATCTTCGATGCCATCCAGCAGCAGTAAAAAAGGAGCCTCTCCCTGCGCTTCCGCCCGGCGGAACAGATCCTCCACTTCCGCATAGGTATAAGAAGCCACCTGGGCCATCACCCCTTGGTGGTTGCCACCTTGGGCCAGCCGATCCAGCTTTCGCCGCGGAACAGTCTGCACAGGCACTCGCTTCTCCGCCGCCAATTCCAATAGGGAACCCAGCCCCCCTTTTCCTTTATGCGCCCCTTCCGCCAGCAACAGCTTTTCTGTCTGTCGACCGGCAGTCAGCGCTTCCCGTACCGGTTGGCGCCCCATTACCCATTCATGTTCCATCGCCTTCGCCCTCTTCCAATGCAAGAATCACTTGTTCCATTATGTCTTGAAGCCGTTCGGCCTCCCCTTTTAAATGCCAATACCCGATCAACGTTTCCAGACCGGTGCTGGTACGATATTCCGAGGCTTTTGCATTTTTGGGAACGCCGCCGGATTTGGCATTGCGCCCCCGACGCAAGATATCTTTCTCCTCATCCGTCAACAGATGTTCAATCTGATGTACGGCTCGTGCTTGGGAGACAGCGGAGACAAACTGTACCGCCCGCCCGTGCAATTCGTTGGGACGGATTTTGCCCTGAGCCACCAGATGATAACGGATAAAGACTTCATATACCGCATCCCCGAGATAGGCCAACAGCAACGGGTTCAACTCCTCCGCTCGCTTGGCTCCTACTTCCTCTGTCATCCACATGTGCAATCGTTTCATCCTTATTTCCTCCGCCAGCGCACACCCTGGGGTGTGTCTTCCAGAATGATCCCCATTTCCTGTAACTGATCGCGGATAACGTCAGCACGGGCAAAATCACGTTTGGCACGGGCCTGCTGCCGCTCCTGGATCAAAGACTCCACCGTCACATCCAGATCTTCCTCTTCCGCCAGATCGACCAGACCGAGGATATCGGCACCCCTTTGTTTCATCCAGTCCAACAACTCCTCCAATGTGCTGCGAGAAACTGTCGGCCGGGAGAGAACCTCGTTGGCTAACCCTGCCCAATCGTGCAGAACACTGATGGCGTTGGCGGTATTAAAATCGTCGTCCATCTCAGCAGTAAAGCGTTGGGATAAAGACGCTAACGCCGCTACCACATCCGCCTCCACTCCACCGTCCAAGGCGCTCTTCATACGGTGGCGCAAGTTAATCACAGCAGTATCGATGCGTTCCAATCCGCTCTCCATCTGTTGAATCGTTTCATGGCTAAAAGCGATCGGATTACGGTAATGAGCAGACAGGAGAAAATAGCGCAACGCTCGCGGCTCAAACTTTTTTCTGAGATCGTGCACAGTGGCAATGTTGCCGCGGGATTTGGACATTTTTTCATTGCCCATATTGATGTAGCCATTGTGCAACCAGTAACGTGCAAAGGGTTTACCCGTCCACGCTTCGCTCTGGGCGATTTCATTTTCATGATGGGGAAAGCATAAATCAGTTCCCCCAGCATGAATATCAAGGGTATCTCCCAGGTATTTCTTTGACATGGCGGAGCATTCGATATGCCAGCCGGGACGCCCTTTTCCCCAGGGGCTCTCCCAGGCGATTTCTCCCGATTTGGCGCTCTTCCACAACGCAAAGTCGAGGGGCGTTTCTTTGCGCTCGTTTACCTCCACACGGGCGCCCGCTTTCAGTTCTTCCAGGGATTGATGGGATAGCTTTCCATAATCGTTTTTATGAAGGGCTCGATAATAAACATCCCCTTCCACCGCGTAAGCATACCCCTTCTCAATCAACCGCTCGATCCCTTCCTGCATCTCGGCAATATGCTCCGTTGCCCGCGGATGGATATCCGCCCGCTTGACGCCAATCGCATCCATATCCTCAAAATAAGCGTTGATATAACGCTCCGCCATCTCCTGGACGGTGGTATTTTCTTCTTGGGCACGCTGGATCAATTTATCATCCACATCGGTAAAGTTTTGCACATAGGTGACGTCATACCCCTTATCTTGCAAATAGCGGCGCACAACGTCAAAGAAGACAAACACCCGGGCATTGCCAATGTGGACATAGTTGTATACCGTCGGGCCGCAGACGTACATGCGGACTTTTCCCTCTTCCAACGGCTGAAAGGTTTCCAGTTTATGCGTCAGGGTGTTGTACACGCGCAGTGACATCCTGTTCTTGCTCCTCTCGCACGGTTTTCAGTTGCTGTCGCAAATCCTCGATTTCCCGTTTTAAACGTTCAATTTCGTGCTGACACGAACGCAAGTTATTTTCCACTGGATCGGGTAGATTTACCTGATCCAGGTCGGTTCGAGCGGGAACTCTTACTCCGTCCTGCATCACCACGCGGCCGGGAACCCCTACCACGGTTGAATTGGGCGGCACCTCCCGCAGCACGACAGAGCCGGCTCCAATCTTGGAACAGCGGCCGATCCGGATCGATCCCAACACTTTAGCCCCAGAGGCGATCAAAACACCATCTTCTACCGTCGGGTGTCTCTTTCCCTTTTCTTTACCGGTTCCACCCAGGGTGACGCCTTGATAGATGGTGACATAATCGCCGATTTCACAAGTTTCACCGATTACAACTCCCATCCCGTGGTCGATAAAGAGGCCGCGCCCAATCCGGGCCCCCGGATGGATTTCAATCCCGGTGATAAACCGGTTTAGCTGTGAAACGATACGCGCGAGCAGAAGTTGCTTCTTGTGAAACAGCCAGTGGGCAAATCGATGAAGCCAAACGGCATGCAAGCCTGAGTAGGTCAAAACCACTTCAAACGTGTTGCGTGCCGCCGGATCGCGATCAAAAACAGCATCGATATCGGATTTTAAGAGAGAACGAATTCCTCCCTTTTCCTTCTGTACAGATGGTTCCATCATGAGGGCCCCCTTTCGCTAAAAATAAAAAAACTGCAGCCAATTGGCTGCAGAGACGGTTTTATCCGTGGTTCCACTCTGCTTGGCCGCATTGAAAGCGACCCGCTCAACCCGATAACGGCGGGTACCGTCTCCCCTACACCTTGTGTTTCGGGGTATTCGCTCACGGGTGCATTTCCGACAGCGAATACACAGGACTCTTTCAGCCGAGGAGTCCCTCTCTGAAGTGTAGTCTGCCGCCGTACTCTCCCGATCATTGCTCGCTTTATTTTTATTGTATCCGCATTCTTCGCGGATGTGATCCTTCCGAACTACATCTTAATATAATTCGATGGATGCCAAAGTGGGCTCGGGCCCGATTTCATTCATCTGTAGTTAGTCTCATAACTGCCTTTACTCCTATTATAGCAAAAATGAATCAACCTTAACGGGGTGGCGGTGAGATTCTCGTCCCCCTGCTGTCGAAAATCCGATTTTACAGTAAGCTGCGGACGCGAACTACCCCAGAATCCCCCGCCTTCAGACGTGTAGAGACTCAACGAAATCTGCAGAAACAACCCATCGGAACACACTTTATCTCAACAGGAGGAGGTGTGATCCAAAAAATGGCGTAACCGGCTGATCACTGTCTCTGTCCCCAATAACGAAATCGTCTCCCGCAGATCGGGGCCATGGGTTTGTCCGGTAACCGCCGCCCGCACAGGCATAAACAGCTGTTTCCCTTTGTGTCCGGTCGCTTTTTGGACCGTTTTTAGCATCCCTTTTACCTCATCTGCCGATACATGGGAGTCTTCACTTTTTTCCAGTTCAGCCATAAAGGCGGCCAAAACCTGGGGCACCTGCTCTCCCTTGAGAACTTCACGCGCTTCCTCACTGTATTCCACTTCTGTGTGGAAGAAGAGCGTGGTCAGATCGACGATTTGGGCCACGTAGTCCAGCTGTTCTTGGTATAACCCCACCAAGCGGGTAACCCATTGCCGCTCCTGTTCATCCGGATCGGCGGAAACGCGCCCGGCACGCTCCAGATGGGGCCACGCTAAGTCGGCGATCCGTTCTACGGATGATTCTTTAATGTAATGGTTGTTCATCCATTTCAGTTTGCCAGGATCAAACACTGCCGGCGCCTTGGAGACGCGCTCCAGGGAAAAGCGTGCAATCAACTCTTCCTTGGTAAATAGCTCCCGCTCTTTCTCTTCGCCTTCTGGAGCCCATCCCAACAGCACCAAAAAGTTGATCACCGCTTCCGGCAAATAGCCGAGATCGCGGTACTGGTCGATAAATTGAATAATAGACTCATCCCGTTTGCTCATCTTTTTGCCTTCCGGGTTGAGGATGAGGGAAGCATGGGCAAACACCGGCACCGGGAACCCCAGCGCCTCATATACGAGCACCTGGCGTGGAGTGTTGGACATATGCTCCTCGCCTCGCACCACATGGGTAAACTTCATCAGCGCATCGTCCACAACCACTGCAAAGTTATAAGTGGGACGTCCATCCGGACGCACAATGATAAAGTCGCCGATGCCGTCGGAGTCAAAGGAAACCGTTCCCCGCACCACATCCTTCACGGTGATGGTCTGCCCTTCCGGCACACGGAAGCGAATGGAGGCAACACGCCCTTGGGCTTTTAACGCCTCTTCCTGCTCCAGCGTGAGATCACGGTATTTTCCGCTGTATTTGGGTGCCTCGCCCCGGGCCAACTGCTCTTCCCGTTCCGCTTCCAACTCTTCCGGAGTCGCATAGCAGCGATAAGCCTGACCCGCTTCCAGCAGCTGTTCTACATATTTTTGGTAGATATCCACCCGTTCCATCGAACGGTAGGGTGCATAAGGCCCCCCGATATCGACACTCTCATCCCAATCGATTCCCAACCATTTTAACCCGGCCAACTGCTTTTTCTCAGCGTCGACCACATTTCGCTCCACATCGGTATCTTCAATGCGCACCGCAAAGGAGCCGCCGTTTTTGCGAGCCCATAAATAGCTGAATAGTGCCGTCCGCGCCCCGCCGATATGCAAATGCCCCGTCGGACTAGGCGCGTACCGGGTTCGAATCGTGCTCATGTTGTTCCCTCTCCTTCCTCATCTGTATCACTCACCCCGGAGCAAACAGACAACGGCCATCGCCGCTATACCTTCCTCTCTGCCGACAAACCCAAGGTGTTCCGTGGTGGTCGCCTTTACGTTGATATCATCCACATCCACCTGCAGCAAGGCGGCCACACGCTCCCGTATCGCCGGAATATAGGGAGCCATTTTCGGTTTCTGTGCAATCAGTGTCGCATCCAGGTTGCTTAAACGATACCCCGCCTGCTCCACCAAATTCCAGACGGATTGCAGCAGCTCCGCGCTGTCCGCCCCTTTATAAGCGGGATCCGTATCGGGAAAATGCCGGCCGATATCCCCCTGGCCGATCGCTCCTAGGATCGCGTCCGTAATCGCGTGTAATAGTACATCTGCATCCGAATGTCCCTCCAACCCCCGTTCGTACGGGATTTCCAACCCACCTAAAATCAAAGGGCGGTTCGGGGCAAACCCATGGACATCGAAGCCTTGTCCCACTTTGATCTTCACTGTTCCATACTCCTCTTTTTCCAGATTGCGTCGGCTAACACCCAATCTTCCGGCGTGGTCAATTTGATATTGTCATATTCCCCTGCCACAATACGTACCGAGGCGCCAATCGCCTCCACCAACATCGCATCATCCGTCGCCGGGACATCTGAATCGGCTTGTTGATGGGCCTGGAGCAGGAGATCGCGACGAAAAGCTTGGGGTGTTTGCACCGCCCACAAGCGACTACGCTTCAGGGTATGGGAAACGACACCCGCTTCCACCTCTTTGATCGTATCCTTCACCGGAACCGCCAAAATCGCCGCCCCTGTCTCCTGCGCTGCCGTCAACAAAGCGGTGATGCGCTCATGGGAGACAAACGGGCGCACGGCGTCATGGACGAGGACCCACTCCGACTGCAGGCGCTTCAACCCTTCAAATACACTCTGTTGGCGCTCCCGTCCACCAGGGACCACTTCCACCCCTGAGGACGAAAGTCCGTATTCAGCCAACAGCGACTCCACCTGTGCCATCTCATCACGACCAGCTGCCACAACCGTGTGCTTCACTGCGGGATGAGTCGTCATCACACGCAGCGTCCGAATGAAGATCGGTTCACCGTACAAATCGAGGAATTGCTTGCTGACAGCGCTTTTCATCCGTTTTCCTTTTCCAGCTGCCGGGATGACTACACCCACACTCAAGTCTCCACCAATCTCCTCTCAAACACAAGAGTGCCCGGAGACGGCGTTTCCCGTCGCCGGGCCTGCTCTCGGTGTTTTACGCGCTTAGAGCGCCTTTTCCAACAGTTTCGGTTTGGCGAAAATCATTCTCCCTGCAGATGTTTGTAACACACTGGTGACCAATACGTCAATCCGTTCCCCGATGTATTCGCGGCCACCTTCGATCACGATCATTGTACCATCATCTAAGTATGCAACGCCTTGACCATGTTCTTTCCCGTCCTTGATCACCTGTACGTTTATCTCTTCCCCTGGTAAGACGACGGGTTTGACCGCATTGGCCAAGTCATTGATGTTGAGCACTTTTACCCCTTGTAACTCACATACTTTATTCAAATTAAAATCGTTGGTCACCACTTTGCCGGAAAGTACTTTAGCCAACTTAACCAATTTGCTGTCCACTTCCGACACTTCTTCAAAATCCCCTTCATAGATCAAAACACGCATATTGAGTTCTTTTTGGATTTTGTTCAAAATATCGAGACCGCGCCGCCCCCGATTTCGTTTTAGCACATCAGAGGAATCAGCGATATGTTGCAGCTCTTCCAACACAAAGCTAGGAATTACCAACGTTCCTTCTAAAAAGCCCGTCCGACAGATATCGGCAATTCGTCCATCAATAATGACACTGGTATCTAAAATCTTATGTTCAACCTCGCGGGCTTCTTTTTCTTTTCGTTTGTCTTTGGTTTGACGTCCCATCGTAAAGACGGACATCAATTCATCCCGTTTCTTATATCCGACCCGGAAACCTAAGTATCCCAAAATGCCCGAGGCCAGGAAGGGAAGAACCGAGGAAACGCCGGGAATCGGAAGTTCGGACAAGGGAGGTTCGATCAGAAATCCGACAATAAGACCGAAGATCAATCCCAGTGCTCCAAACAATACATCCGCGGCGGGAATCTTAACCAGTCGCTCCTCACTCCATTGTATCCATTGTACAATGGGTTGGGAGAGCCACAGGGTCAACACATACAGCATGATTGCCCCCACAGCGGCTCCAACGTATGGGGGAGCCGGAGGATTCCATTGGAGCGCCTCAAATGCAAGCGGTCCCAATGTAAACCCGAGTGTGGCTCCCATCAAGGCAAAAGCGATCTGCACAAATCTCTTTAACACGGGGTTCACCTCCTCATTAGCATTATAGACAATCTCGATGAATGAAAACCCTATTGTTTGCGATCGTTGAGGATCGATTCCCGTACACCCCGTAAAACCCGTTAACTGGAAGCCTTTTCCTCCGAACAGATCACTTCATCCAGGAGCCCGAAAGCCTGGTTTTCGTCCATTTCCTTTGCAAGCACCAATTCGCTGATCAGGATTTGGCGAGCATTGTCCAACATCTTACGCTCCCCCGTGGACAACCCCTTTTCCCGGTCGCGGAGCATCAAGCAACGTACGACATCGGCCATATCATAAATATCGCCGCTCTTCATCTTGTCCAGATTAGCCCGGTATCGTCTGTTCCAATTGTTTGAGACATCTGGATCCTTTTCTCCCAGGCGCTCGATCACTTCTGTGATCGTCTCCTCGCTAACCACTTCCCGCAAACCGATGGATTCCACCTTGGACATGGGGATCATCACCTTCATGTCGCCGATTGGCATCCGCATTACATAATAATGTTGGGACTGGCCGAGGATCTCTTTTTCTTCGATGGACTCGATAATGCCTGCTCCATGCATGGGGTAGACCACTTTGTCGCCGATATTGAACAAAAAACCCACCTCCAAGGGCAATATCCATTTTCCAAGATATCACAACCGCGGAGGAATGTCAATAAATTTAAAATGAATATATTAGCACATTGAAGCTAAGAACGTCAATAGTTTTTTCTATTGAAGTAGAGAGCCCATCTTTTATCTGGAAAATTGACACTTGTTACAAATCACAGCTATAATATTCTTGCGGAAAATTTTCAGTCGCTTCCGATATTTTGCCCAACCCCGTCAACAACGGGTTCTCGGAACTAAAAGAGGTGAAAGGAATGGATAGCATAGGCTTAGACCCCTTTCAACAACAAGTCTCCGATTTGCTACTTCGCCATCGTAGTGTTTTGGACATCTCCTCCAAGTATCAAGAATCCAATAGCCGCGTTAACCGCGCCATGGTTAAAGCCGTGACGGAATGCGGATGTATCGAAGTTCAAGCCTCCCGCCAACCTTTTCAAGCTGAACAGGATCTCAACCAAGTAAAAGATTCGTTGGACACGCATATGGTCGGCGGTCTGTGCGATCATTGTCTTGATGTAATCAAAGAGGAAATGGGTAAAAATTTATTCTATCTGACAGCAATGTGCAACTTATTGGACATCCGCTTGGAAGAAGTGATTGAAACAGAGAGTCAAAAACTGTCGACGCTGGGTGTGTTCAATTTGCGATAAAAGCGGAAAATAAAGGGAGTGTACGGGTACTTACACGGATTCTCTCTTTCAATAAAAAACTCCTCCCTTTTTTTCTAATTTATTGTAGAAAAATAAAACAACTACTCTCCTTTTTGCGATTTCCGCTTGTCGCCACATTTACTCAGCTACGCGATGTCGATTCGGACAAACCTATAAACTATAACGGGTTTCTTAAGCAAAAAGATGTCACTCAGGAAAAAAAACGAGCGCTTTCATATAAGCGCTCGTTTGCTTTCGGTTGTACTGCAACTTTACGGTTTTAATTCTTCCACCGGCTCATCCGCATTTCGTTTGCGGCGGCGGGAGATACTGCGCCTCAGGCCGAAAAAGGCGTACAATGCCAGCGGAATAAAGACGATCTTAGGAAACTCCTCCGGGTATCGAGCCACCAGCCAAGCCAACAGAATAATGATCAACGGAGAGATCCAATAAACGCTACGCGGAATCCCCAGACGTTTAAAGTTGGGGTACTTGAGCCGACTCACCATCAGATAGGAAAGAATCAGCATTCCCATCACTAATAACAGCGGGCTGGCAACCATATCGCTATACAGGGCCATTGTAGCCAAAACCCCACCCGCCGCTGTGATCGGCAAGCCGATAAAATAACCCGGGATACCGGGCCGAACATTGAAACGCGCCAATCGGAGCGCCCCGCAAATTGGAAAAATAGCAGTGATTAGCCAACCGAAGATACCCAGTTCATGAAGAATAGAAGTATACATGATTAGTGCAGGAGCGACTCCAAAAGAGATCACGTCCGACAGGGAGTCCAACTCTTTACCAAATTCACTCTGGGTGTTCAGCATCCGCGCTACCCGGCCATCCAACCCATCTAAAAACATACTGATAATAACCATGATCGCACCGTATTTCCATTCACCTTGGATGGCGAGAATCATCGCAACAATGCCTAAAAACAAGTTCCCGACAGTAAAAATATTGGGCAATGCTCTTGCAAACATGGGGGGAACCTCCTGTTAAAATGAAAAAGTACCGCCTGGTGGGCGGGAGGATACCATCTCCTCCTCTCAGTATTTAACAATATGGTGTTTCCATTCTAGGGAATTTAGATATGTCTGTCAATAAAGACTTGCTCCTGAATTCGCTTTAACCCTTCTTTGATGGCGCGGGCGCGCACTTCCCCGATTCCCTCCACCTCATCCAGCTCCTCAATCGTAGCCAGCATGACCCGGGGCAGAAACTCAAAATGACTAACCAACTTCTGAATGATCGGACCCGGTAGGCGCGGAATCTTGTGCAGAATGCGGTATCCCCGGGGTGAAACCGCTTCTTCTTGCAGATTATTGTTTCCACTGTAACCCATAATACGCACGATATTGGCATGTTCCAGCAATTCGTCGGCGGAGAGTTTATCCAACTGGTTTAAGATACTTTCCGGTGATTGTGAGTAAGGTTCGCGACAATAATCCCGTATCACCAGATGGGCTTCCTCTTCCACATGAACCACCAGCTCTTCCAGCTGCATGCTGATCAGTCGCCCCTCGGTGCCCAGCTCATTGATATAGCTTTCGATCTCACTTTTGATGCGAAGCACCATTTCAATACGCTGCATCACCATGGCCACCTCGCTTAAGGTGACCAATTCTTCAAATTCAAGCGCCGACAGATTGGTCATCGATTGATCCAGTACCGATTTGTACTTCTCCAACGTCTGAATCGCCTGATTTGCTTTGGTTAAAATGACGCCGAGGTCTTTTAAGGCATACCGGCTGTTTCCCTGATACAGGGTAATGATATTGCGTCGCTGGGAGATCGAGATTACCAGCTTACCGGTTTGCCGTGCCGTCCGCTGAGCGGTGCGATGCCGAATTCCCGTCTCTGTCGATGGAATGGAGGAACTGGGAACGAGTTGGGCATTGGCATACAAGATGCGGCGCCCATCGTTGGATAAAATGATGGCCCCGTCCATCTTCGCCAATTCGTACAGATAGGCGGGAGCAAACGGACAGTCGATATGGAACCCTCCATCCATCAGTTCCCGCATGCCCTCGTCGTAACCGACTACGATTAGTGCCCCTGTTTTCGCTCCTAAAACGTTGTCCAGGCCCTCCCGAAACAGCGTTCCCGGTGCTACCATACGTAGTGTTTCATGGTTGAAGTTGTTTTTTCTTATCTCTTCTTTCAACGATCTGACCCTCCCAATGCTGCTTCCAACGCTTCTTCCAATGTATCGACCCACACCATCTCCACATCAGCGGGCGGTGTCCACCCACGCCGGTTTTTGGCCGGTACAACCGCTCGCTTAAAGCCCATATTGCGTATCTCGGATACACGCTGTTCTAGGCGACTTACCCCTCTCACCTCTCCAGTGAGGCCCACTTCCCCGATAAAAACATCCTTGGGGCGAGTCGGTTTGTCGCGAAAACTGGAAGCCAGACTGATCGCCACCGCCATATCGACAGCCGGTTCACCCAGTTTCACTCCACCCACCACATTGACATAGGCATCTTGGTTTTGCAAAAACAGTCCCAGCCGTTTTTCTAAAACCGCCATAATCATGGTGACACGATGGTGATCCATCCCGGCAGCCATTCGCTTCGGTGTAGCAAAACTGGTCGACGAAACGAGTGCTTGCAGTTCAATCAACACCGGCCGGGTTCCTTCCATGCTGGCAGTAACCGCAGAGCCAGCCACACCATGGGGACGCTCTGACAAAAACATCTCTGACGGATTTTCTACCTCCACCAAACCTTGGGCCCGCATCTCAAACAGGCCGATTTCATTGGTGGAACCGAATCGATTCTTCACCGCCCGCAGTACGCGATAGGTGTGATGGCGCTCCCCTTCAAAATAAAGAACGCAATCCACCATATGTTCCAACATGCGGGGACCGGCGATCGCGCCTTCCTTGGTCACATGGCCCACGATGATGATAGCCAAATTTTTCCCTTTGGCCAGCCGCATTAAACGTCCGGTGCATTCCCGCACTTGCGCAACGCTACCGGGTGCGGATGTAACATCCGGTTGATAGATGGTTTGGATGGAGTCCACCACCAGCAGCTTCGGCTGAATCTCCTCCACCAGCGCTTCAACCGATTCCAGATCCGTCTCTGCCGCCACAAATAAGCGCGGATCCAATGCCTCCAATCGATCGGCACGCAACCGGGTCTGTTCCGTCGATTCTTCCCCGGATACATATAGTACCGGAAAATCCCGCCCGGCTAAGCGATGGGTTGCTTGCAACAGCAGCGTCGACTTTCCAATGCCGGGGTCGCCTCCCACCAATATCAGCGAACCGGGAACCAATCCTCCGCCCAACACGCGATTTAATTCACGGATGCCGGTATCGGCGCGGGGCTGTGTTAATTGGACGACTTCCGTGATCGGAGTGGCCTCCCGCTTGCGAACCCCGGTGGCGGCTACCCCAGAGCGACCCGGGGCGTGACGGGACTCACGCTCTTCCACCAAGGTATTCCACTCGCCACACCCTGGGCAGCGTCCCATCCATTTGGGTGATTCATAGCCACATTCCTGACAAGTGAATTTTGATTTGATCTTTGCCACTGCGAGTCCCCTATTCATGCATATGGTTTCTTTATCCATTATATCATCTTTTCCACCAAATGCAGGCCACACCATAAAAAATCACCGCCTACAATAAGGGCGGTGAAAGTGATATTTACGACTGAGCGGAATGGCTGAGGGCTGTGCGCGTCACTGTCAGCTCCCCGTCTTTTTCATCAATTTCAATGGTGTCGCCGTATTTAATGTTACCCTTCAGCAATTCTTCCGACAGCCGATCCTCGATATGCTTCTGGATCGCTCGCCGAAGTGGTCGCGCCCCATAAGTGGGATCAAATCCGGCCTTGGCCAGATAGCGTGTAGCTGCTTCCGAGAGGACAAAATCAATCTCCTGTTCCTTTAAGCGTTTGCGCAGGTCGCCGGACATCAAGGAGACGATCTCTTCCAAGTGTTCCTCTTTTAAGGAGTGGAAGACGATTAAGTCATCGATTCGATTGAGAAATTCAGGACGGAAGCTTTTCTTCAGCTCTTCCATCACATTCTGTTTCATCGTCTCATATTCATCAGTGTCCGTCTGACCGGTAGCAAAGCCGAGTCGGGCGTTTTTGCGGATCATATCGGCACCGACGTTGGAGGTCATGATGATCACCGTGTTGCGGAAGTCGACGGTGCGCCCTTTGCCATCGGTGAGACGACCATCTTCCAGCACTTGCAGCATCACATTAAATACTTCGGGATGTGCTTTTTCCACCTCATCGAATAGGACGACGGAGTAAGGTTTGCGACGCACTTTTTCCGTCAGTTGCCCACCTTCATCATAGCCGACATATCCCGGCGGGGCCCCGACCAAACGGGCAGTAGTATGCTTCTCCATATACTCCGACATATCGATGCGAATCATAGCACCTTCATCGCCAAACATCGACTCCGCCAACGCTCGCGCCAGTTCGGTTTTCCCCACGCCGGTAGGGCCAAGGAAAATAAAGGAGCCAATCGGTCGCTTGGGATCTTTTAGACCGGCACGGGCTCGCCGGATCGCCCTGGCGACGGAACGGACGGCTTCATCCTGCCCAATGACCCGCTGGTGCAAGATCTCCTCCATTTTTAGCAGCCGCTCCGATTCCTCTTCAGCCAGCTTTTTCACCGGGATACCGGTCCAGCTGGCTACTACTTCGGCGATATCCTCCCCGGTTACTTGCGAATCCGTCTTGCCTTGATCCGCTTTCCAACGATTGCGGGTGGATTCCAGCTCCTCCCGTAACTTCTGTTCCCGGTCCCGCAGTGAAGCCGCTTTTTCAAACTCCTGGCTCTGCACAGCGGCATCCTTTTCCTTGCGCACTTCTTCCAGCTTCTGTTCCATCTCTTTTAGTTCTGGTGGCACGGTATAGGAGGAGAGGCGCACCTTAGAGGCTGCTTCATCGACCAGATCAATCGCTTTATCCGGCAAAAAGCGCTCGGTGATATACCGGTCCGACAGCTTTACCGCTTGATCAATCGCCTCATCGGTAATCTTCACCCGATGATGCGCTTCATAGCGATCCCGTAATCCCTGCAAAATCTGAAACGCTTCGTCCGCCGACGGCTCTTCCACGGTAATCGGTTGGAAGCGGCGCTCTAAAGCGGCATCCTTCTCGATGTATTTACGATACTCATCCAAGGTGGTGGCACCGATGCACTGTAGGTCACCCCGAGCCAGCGCCGGTTTGAGAATATTGGAGGCATCGATCGCCCCTTCTGCGCCACCGGCTCCGATCAAGGTGTGCAACTCATCGATAAATAGGATGACGTTACCCGCTTGTCGGATCTCATCCATGATCTTTTTCAACCGATCCTCAAATTCACCCCGGTATTTGGTACCGGCGACAACGGTCCCCATATCCAGGGTCATCACCCGTTTGCCTCGCAGGGTTTCCGGCGTTTCCCCGTCGACGATCTTCTGCGCCAAGCCTTCAGCAACTGCTGTTTTCCCGACACCAGGCTCCCCGATCAATACAGGGTTGTTTTTGGTACGCCGGGATAATACCTGGATCACCCGCTCAATCTCCTTACTGCGTCCAATTACGGGATCCAGATTATCCTCCTCGGCGGAGGCAGTCAAATCACGGGCCAGACTGTCCAGTGTCGGTGTATTGGCCCCATTGCCGGCACTCTGATGGGAACTGACCGCTTCCGAACTGCCCAACAATTGTAGTACTTGTTGGCGCGCTTTGTTAAGGCTGACACCCAAGTTGTTGAGGACGCGGGCGGCCACCCCTTCTCCCTCCCGGATTAATCCCAGGAGGATGTGTTCGGTGCCCACATAGGTATGACCCAGTTTACGGGCTTCGTCCATCGATAGCTCAATCACTTTTTTCGCTCGGGGGGTATAGGCGATATCAGCTGTTTGTCCCTGTCCGCGCCCTATCAGGGATTCCACTTCTTTCTGGATCTTTTCCAAACCGAGACCCAATCCCATCAGCGCTTTGGCCGCAATTCCTTCCCCTTCCCGCACCAACCCCAGCAGAATATGTTCGGTGCCGATATTGCCATGCCCTAAGCGGGCTGCTTCTTCCTGGGCCAGCGCCAACACTTTTTGCGCCCGTTCTGTAAATCGTCCAAACATCATGGGTGAATGCACCTCGCTTTTTGGGAAATATTCGTTCTCAGCTTATCGATTAGTAATGGAGTGGGATTTTTGAGTCTGCGTGCTCAATCCTGCTTATGGATATGTTCCCGAATCATCGTCGCCCGCCGGATGTCTCTTTCATCCGAATCCAACCGCATCTGGGCGTGTTGTTGCAAAAATCCGGGTTGTGTCTTTACCATCAATTCATTCATCACATTGGCGGAAACTGCCGACAAGATGCCGAGATCGACACCCAATCTCACGTCGGAGAGTCGTTCCATCGCTTCTTTGGAACTGATCACCCGTGCATGGCCTAAGATCCCCAATGAACGGTGTACCCGATCTTCCAATGGAATCCGGGTCGTTTCCATCAGACGCCGGCGGGCATTTTTTTCATGTTCAATCATCTGGCGGACGACACTCTGCAATTTATCGATGATCTCCTCTTCCGCTTGCCCCAGAGTGACCTGATTGGATACCTGGTACAGGTTGCCCAATGCTTCCGAACCTTCGCCGTAAATCCCTCGCACCGCCAGACCTACCTGCGTAATCGCCGGAAACAGGCGATTGCGCTGCTGTGTCATCGCCAACGCCGGCAAATGGACCATTACCGACGCCCGAATCCCGGTACCTACATTCGTGGGGCAGCTGGTAAGAAAGCCGCTTTTTTCATTAAAAGCATAAGAAAGCGTGTTTTCAAACCAATCATCCAACTCATTGGCCAAGCGCCATGCTTCAAAAGGTTGAAATCCAGGAAACAGACATTGAATCCGGATGTGATCTTCTTCATTGATCATGATGCTGACTGCTTCGTTCGCAGAGAGGACCACCGCTCCACAGCGCGATTCTTCCGCCAGATGGGGACTGATGAGATGTTTCTCCACCAACACGCGCTTTTCCAGATCGGATAAATCATCCATCCGTAAGAGCTCCGCTTTTCGCAGAATGGGATGAACCGGCTCCTGGCGCAGCGCTTCCTCTACTTTTCGCACCACTTCTGCAGACTGACTGGAAGTAGCCAACATCGGAAACGGAAGGCCAGACAAATTGCGGGCAACCCGCACGCGGCTGGAGATAACAATATCCGACTGCGGACCTTCGCCGCGCATCCATTCGCTCAATGCGTGTTGGGTAAACCGTCGGAGTGACATGCCAGCTTCTTCCCCCTACCCTTGCAATTTTTCCTGAAGCGAGCGAATATGATCTCGCAACCGTGCCGCCTCTTCAAATTCTTCATTTTGTATTCGTTTGGATAACTCACCCCGCAACTGTTCAATTTCGCGGCGCAGTTTCAACTTTCCTCCGGTGCGCTGCGGCACCTTCCCCCGATGGGAAGTATTGCCGTGCACCCGCCGAAACAAGGGTTCCAAACGTTCGCCAAAAGCTTGGTAGCAATTACTACAGCCAAATCGTCCAATTTTGCTAAACTGATTGTATGTCAGACCGCAGGTGGGACAGCGCAAGACAGAAGGAGCTTCTGTTTGGCCCCGCGGTTTCCCTTCAGCGACAGAAGGCTCCATATTGAGCAATCCGGACAATAAATGATGAATCGAAAATCCACCGTCAAAGCCCGGCATCTGTTCGCCTTTGTCGCGGGCACAACTATCGCACAGATGAAACTCCGTCTTTTCCCCATTGATAATTTTGGTGTAGTGGAGGGTAGCGGGACGCTTTCCGCATTCCTGGCACTGCATCGGAAGTCACTCTCCTTTGTTGGCGAATAGCGTGGTCACGATGGAACGCAACATGCGCGCCCGTATATGGTCTCGCACCGATACCGGCAAATCCAGTACCTCGCGCGAAACCAACTTTTTCACCATATACGCTTCTCGCACCGTCATCCAATCTTCCTCCCGCAGACGTGTAATCAAATCTTCGGCGGCAGACTGGCTCAATTGGTTGCCGATCATGCGGAGGAGTACATCATAATGCGCTTTGGGAGTAGCAAAACGAACCTTTCGGATGCGGATATAACCGCCACCGCCCCGTTTGCTTTCCACTAGATACCCTTTTTCCACTGTAAAGCGGGTGCTAATCACATAGTTAATCTGGGAAGGGACGCACTGAAACAAGTCCGCCAACTCACTCCGTTTCACTTGGATCGTGCCGGAGGGAGCCTCCCGTAATGTTTTAATTAAATATCCTTCGATGATGTCTGAGATACTCGACATCGGAGAACCTCCCGCTGACTTTGACTAACTTTGACCTTGTGATTTCATTATAGCGAACCTTCCGCTGCTTGCCAAGAGAAAACCGATCTGGTAATCATTTTAACCGCCTACATTTGTTTCATACGAGTGTATGGAGCGAAAAGGCGGGATTCCCTGTTGCGAAAGCGAAGATGCGATGGGTGTCACATTTATGAAAAACGGCCAAACCCCCGGGTGTGGTACGAACTTTTGCTGTAATATGCGATGCTTATCAATCGACATGGACACTTTTTACACCGGATACCCCCCGCACCGCTTCAATCATTTCCGGAATCTGTTTGTCCGGCGGAAAGCGTAGTGTAAAAATAATTTCCACCTCTGACTCTCCACCTTCATCCACCTGTACTTGCCGAATAGAGATTTCCATCTGACCCATCGCCGTCGCCAATTCTCCCAGTAAACCCGGCTGATCCACAGCCTGAATTCGTACCACTTTTAGTCGACGGCGGTGAAAGAGAATGCCTTCCGCCCGGTTTAATAACTCCAAACTGATCAAAGCGATTACCGTGGTCAACGCTGCTTCAAAATGAAGTCCACACCCCACCGCCAACCCGATTCCCGCTACCACCCACAGTGATGCGGCAGTCGTAAGTCCGCTAACGGTATATCCCTGGCGCAGAATCGTTCCCGCTCCCAAAAAGCCGATTCCGCTCACCACCTGTGCTGCAATTCGATCTGGAGAAAAGCGTACCTGGGATTCCGCCATAAACGGAGCAAAGCCATAAATGGAGATCAACATGATTAAAGTCGATCCCACACAAACCAGAATATGCGTACGAAATCCGGCTGGATGGTTGTTTCGCTCCCGTTCCCACCCGATCAAACCGCCTAGAGCAGTTGCGATCAGTAACCGAATCGACGTCTCTCCATAGGAGATCACCCAAATGCTGTCTTCCATCTCATCCATCCCTTCACGCTTTTGCTTATATGAACAGGTTAGTTGATTATCTGAAAATATTCATATGTACCCACCGGTTTTCCATATCATTTGCCCTCACGAAAAAAAGAAAACACCTTTTCAGGAAACCATATCCTGAAAAGGTGTCCATTCATCCGTTTACCAACAAACCAAAGCAAAGATGGTGGCGATCACCAGCAAGAATATCAGCAAACGTCTCAATCCAAAGAAACTACCACTCATATCGGTCCCTCCCTAATCAAGGCTTGCTTTATACTATGTTGGTGTGCCAGTTTAGGAAAGTGATAGACAACCAATTCTCTCAATTTATTTTACAATTTTTGTTCCCACCGCAGATATTGCGACCATTCACGCATCAGTTGGTAGAGCGCGGAGCGGGTTTCAAATTCCTCTCGGGAGGCAGGTAGCGCATCATTGCGAAAACGTTCATATAAGAGCGCCAGCTCTTCCATCGAGTGAAGTTCCCGATCGGGCTTGGTGCTGTGATTGCGCCCTTTTATCCAATTTTCCAACAGCTGTGCAATCGGTGCTCCATGCGGATCCCGCCCTCGCAACGATCGAAGCAACGGCTCCATCCGTTCCAACCCGTAAAACTGCTGTGTACGCACATCCAGATAATGTTGAAACGATCCCTCGCCTCGAAACAGATGATTCTCCACATCGGAACGCCCCAGTCGTTCCGCCTGTTGCAACATCTCTTTCAAACGATCCAACTCTTGCTCATATCCACTGCTTTCCCCTTCGCGTATGCCTTGTGCCACCAACAGCAGCGTCTTCGTCAGTGCTTGATCGATCTCTTTTTTCATGCGATTCATTCGCTTTTGCAAATTGGGCATGTGCAAATTGAGGATTAAGGCCGTCACTACACCGATCAGGATTAAAATCATCTCATTGAAGAAGAAGGACCAAGTCCATTGTTCATATAAAAATACGTGAAAAACGACAACGGCACTGATCACAAGACCTTCCTGCACATTGAGGCGGGTAGCCAACGGGATGACCGCCAGAAAAAAGAGAATCACCGCAGGTATGTTGTAACCGACGAGGGTAAAGACCAACCCACTGACCAACATAGCCAACAATCCGCATAGAAGGCGTGACAGCGCGGTATTGATGGAACGTTTAATAGTCGGTTGGATACACAACATGGTGATGACGCCCGCCATCGTGTACGATTCCAATCCCAGTTCCCGCGCTATCCACACGGAAAAGCCGACTCCCACCGCCGTCTTTATCGTTCGGTATCCAATTTTAAATCGAAGCTCCCGTTTTTTTCCCAGAACGGTTCCCTCCATGGTTGATCGATGTCAAATGCGATTAATATAGCTTAACCCTCCTGCCGATCCTGTCTCTTCATTATAACCCCTTTTTCTTCATACCCTCAAAATGGTTCGACCAAAATAGAGAGGAATTCGACATCCAATTCCACTCTAGCGAAGGCAACTAGTGATGATCCGGATCTTAAACCAGAAAAATTGAACCAAACTTTACGGGATCTATATCGATTGTTTACGTATCGCTGTTAAAATCAAATTAATAACTACTCAAGGGAGTTGATTTCTTCCATGTGGAAAAAATGGACAAGCATCACACTGGCGATCGCATTGCTCGTTTCTGTGTTCGCCGTTTCCCTTTCTGGTGATGCGGAAGCGGTAAAGCAAAAACCGGCAAAAGGTGCGGTTAAAAACGTCATCTTCATGATCCCTGACGGTTTTAACGCTTCTTATGCCACCAATTACCGCTGGTTCAAAGGTTCTGACGCCGTGTGGGACGACATGCTTGTCGGCATGATGAAAACTTATTCCAACGATACGAAAGTGACGGATTCCGCCGCTGCCGGGACGGCGATGGCTACCGGCGTGAAGACCGACAACGGCAAAATCAGCGTAGATCCTGAAGGCAATGAACTAAAAACGATCTTGGAAGCTGCAGTTGAAGTAGACAAATCGACCGGACTGGTTGCCACTTCTACCATCACTCATGCTACTCCGGCGGTATTCGCATCCCATGTGGCCTCCCGTGCCGACGAAGCGGATATTGCACCGCAAATGCTGGAGCGGGTGGACGTGATGTTGGGTGGAGGCAAGCAATATTTCCAACCTGAATCCAAAGGCGGCAAGCAAAAAGAAGACTTAATCGCAACCGCACAAGAAGACGGTTATCAACTGCTTGAGGATAAAGATCAACTGAAAAAAGCGAAATCCGACAAATTGTTAGGTCTGTTTGCTGATGATGCAATGGCTCCGGAACAACAACGCGAGGAAACAAATGAGCCCAGCCTGCAAGAAATGACGGATACAGCGATACAAACCCTGAACAAAAACGACAACGGCTTCTTCCTGATGGTGGAAGGCAGCCAGATCGACTGGGCGGGCCACGCTCATGATGCCGCATGGGCTATGCATGATACCGCCGCTTTTGAAAAAGCGGTCAAATCCGCGATCGACTTCGCTAAGAAAGACGGCAACACCCTGGTTGTGGTAGCTGGTGACCATGAAACCGGTGGGATGTCCGTGGGCGGTTACGGACAATACGCAGCCAACCCGGAAATCCTGCGTGATGTCAAAGCCACCGGAGAACGGATGGCGGAAGAGCTAAACCAAGATCGCAGCAATGCCAAAGAAGTATTGAAACAATACGCCAACATCGAGATCAGCGATAAACAAGCGAAACAGATCCAAGACGCGACCAAACCGGTAGACGCGATTAACGCGGTGGTAAGCGAACATGCCTTGGTTGGTTGGACATCCTCTCAACACACCGGTGTAGACGTACCTCTGTACGCCTACGGCCCCGGTTCCAACCTTTTCAGCGGACTGCAAGACAATACCGACCTGCCCAAGCTGATGGCCAAAGCGATGAAAATCAAGTTTAAACAAAAATAAAACGCATCAGGCAGACGCCACCGGTACCCTTAGAGGGCAGGTGTGCCAAAGTAGAACGAAGCCGACTCAAAAAAACCAGGCCGTCATTGACGGTCTGGTTTTTGTATGACAACAAAGTGGGCCGGGGTCCGATTGCTGTCTTCGCGCCTCTTCCTTGTAGAGAGCTGCCCGCCTCCCTTTTTTCCTCCCTCGATCAACGAATCAGCGGAGAAGGTTGCTCACCCACACCGATCCACAGTTGATGGAGCGCACGTGTACAGCCAACGTAGAGAAGTTTTGCCTCTTGCTCGTTGACGCGATAATAGTGTTCATCCACCTCCCACAACAATACGGCATCAAACTCCAAGCCTTTGGTCAAATAAACCGGAATCACTGAGATTCCCCCTGTGTACTCCTGGCGGTTGGCATCGATAAAAGACGTTTCCAACCCGTTCTCCAGTAAATCCTGATAAATGTTGCTCGCCCCTTTTTCCGTTCGCGTCACAATCGCCATGCTCTGATAACCTTGCTTTTGCATCTGTTTAATCCAGGTCCGGAGAATTGAAACCTTGTTGCCAGGATCGATATGAATCCATTGAACAGGCTCACCACTACGAAAGACAGGAACCGCTTTGGAAACCGCCAACTTCGTCTTTTCAAGCAGATGATTGGCAAACTGGATAATTTCCATCGTTGAGCGATAACTCTGTTTCAGTTCATGATAGGTCGTTTGCTCCTCTGAAAACAGCTCCTGCAACTGCTTCCAATCCACCGTGCCGTGATCAGCGTGGATTCCCTGGGCCAAGTCACCCAAAATGGTAAAGGAGTTCTCCCGTACCAACCCTTTCATCAAATCGACTTGAAACGGCGAAAAATCTTGTGCTTCATCAATCACCACATGATCAAATCGTTGCTTTTGCTCCACACCGAACAATTGAAACTGAATATACAAAAGCGGGGCTAAATCCTCATACTCCAACACCTTGCCCTTAAAAGCGGTGGCCATTTCCTGTCTGACATCCTCCGGGATTTGACGGCTGACGGCAACCATGGGTTGCGGAGTTCGTTTGGATGGAAGGAATAGCTCCCGGTAAAGTTCAGAAGGCGATTGCGCCAACCATTGTTTGGACCAGGTTCGCAGGCGTTGGCTGGCTTTTTTTCTGCAATCCTTTTGCCGCTGCCGATCCTCAATCGCTTTTAACTCACTCTCCACCCACCGTTTGATGCGGGCCAGTATCCGTTCTTTACGCCGATAGAGCGGGTAGGAGCGGTACTCATACTCATACCAACGGCGCAGGGTATCTACTGACAGTGCGTGATTCTCCCACGCTTCAAACGGGCGATCCGGGGTATTCCACTCCTCCATACAGGTCAGATACGAATCGAGCAGCCTTTTAAAAGCAATCGAACCTTTGTAGCGGGACGCAGTATTTTCAGTGACAAAGCCATCTTCGGAGGAACATTTTAAATCCCCATCTTCCACCCCTCTCGGCTGCTCAAAGCGGCGGTAATAGCGTGAAGCGGGATCGGACAGTGCCACTTCCTCCGACAACAACCCTAACGCCCACTCCTCAAACGTACGCTGTTGAATATCACCCACACCCAACTCAGGCAGAACAGCGGAGATATAATCGAGAAACATGGTGCTGGGAGCAAAGATCATCATCCGTTCTGGTTTCAATTGATCGCGATAGTGATAGAGAAGGTAGGCCAACCGATGTAAGGCCACCGTCGTCTTTCCGCTTCCAGCTACCCCCTGGATAATCATAGCAGTATTTTTAGGAGCACGAATAATATCGTTTTGTTCCTGTTGAATCGTAGAAACAATATCGCGCAAGCGGTGATCCTTGCGATCACCGAGCTTATGGAGCAGAAATTCATCCGCTCCCGTCAGATTGAGCTCCCCTTTGACAAAGCTGTCCACCACCCGCAGCAACTGCTGTTGCCGGATTACCACATTTCGCTTCAAATACAGACTTCCTTCTACGATTCCATCCGGCGCTTCATAAAAAGTGCGATCTTCCTCTCCATTAAAACTGTAAAACAGGCTAGCAAGAGGAGCACGCCAATCGATCACGATGGGATGGTTGCTGTCATGATCCATAACCCCCACCTTGCCGATGTAGTAGGGTTGAACCTCCGCCTTGCCCTCCTCCTGAAAATTAAGCCTGCCAAAGTATGGCTCATTCAATGCCCGCTTAAGCTCTTGTTTTGTTTTCTCGTTCATCTCATCCAAAATCTGTTCCGTTACATCGTTGCCAACATAACGCGGCTTTTTTGATCGATACTCCAGGATCTCCCGCATCTGCTTCAATGTCCGTTCCAATTGCCGTTGTTCTTCATGGTAGGATTGCTCGGAAACCATCCCTTCTCCTCCTTATATGGAGGGGATTTTTATGCTTACAATCCCCTCCATCATTTAAAAACCAACCTCAATTTCAACAAACCCAAGTTTCGCACAGAAGGGAAAAAAATAGTAGACTTACATTCTTGTTTCTGTTAAGATGCTGTATAGAGTAGTACCTAAATTTCTTTTCCAATCATTGACATCTAATGCACCGAAAACCCATTGACATTGGCATCAAAGCAGAGTAAAATCAAAGCTGCTTTGAAATTCATGACATTTCTGTGAAAGGAGGTCGTCGTTATGTTGATGCAATTGCTTTTTACCCAACCGGGGATTGGTATGTCTGTTGGCGCTTTTACCAAAGGCAATGCCCTAATGACATTGGCAATCGGAATTGGCGGGAGTGGTCTGTCCAATTTCAGCTATCCCGATCGGCGACCTTCGTGCAGGGGAGTAATTCCCTTTTAATCACCTTTTAAAGTGGTTACAGCACCGTAGGTCGTTTCCGGCCTGCGGTTTTTTGCTGCCTTTTTACGGCTGAGCAAAAACCAACACCGCAGACCGGTATTCGATCTGCGGTGTTTTTTTATCGCCTGTTAACGGGCGATACACCCTCTCAGGAAGAAATATCAACTCTTGTGGTTTTTTCCACATTTATTTCTAGGAGGTTTTTTCAATGATTCAGCATCCCTATTTTCTGGAGCAATACCAAAAAGAGCGGCAGCGCGCCCTAGAAGCTTACCTGCGTGAACCCCGTTATACCCGTCCTTCGCTCTTCCATCGAATATGTAAGGGGCTTGCGCGTCTTCTTCGCCAGCCCCAAACTGCTTCCACCCACGAGGTTGAAAAACGCTAACAATGAGACAGTGAGGATTCAATTCCTCACTGTCTTGTTTTAAAGTGATGACAGGGATGGTATGCAAAACCATTTCACCGTATAATTAAGAATGTTGATATTTGAGCAACAACCAAATCCTCTACTTAAGCAACAATCTAGAAAGGATGGCTCATGAACAAACAAATCGAAGTATATCCGAGTAAAACAAAAATCGTATTTCACCTTTGTGTATACAGCTTTGTAACGTTTTGCTTGCTATTCTTCTCGTTAGGCATGATGTTTGTCGGCTTTTTTGATCCAGAAACCACTTTTTTGTTAGGTTTATTTGGAATGCTCATGTTTATTCTCGGCTGTTTCTTTGTAAAGATCCTCATTGAAGCAACAAAAATATTATTTTCATCCCAACCTCTATTTATATTTACGGAACAAGGAATATGGGATTTATCAAAAGAGGGTCAAAAAACATTATTGAAATGGTCTGACTTTACTCATTCCAAACTTAATCACACTCGTTCAGGTTCTGTGATCCACCTATATGGTTCAGAGCACTCATCTGTATTAGATATCAAATACATCGATATGAAGGCCAGAACCTTTCACGAATTCGTCAATCAGTTTCTGCAAACATAACAACGGCTTCCTCTGTATAAAACAACCCATCACCATAAACTTGGGATGGGTTGTTTTATGTTATTGCCGAATAACTCATAATATTTTATTAACAAGAGGCATTTTTCGGATGAAATGACTGATTACAAAACTTAAAATAGCCCCCGTGATCGAGACGATAACAAACTTTAAAAAAGGTCCCATTGCGATCTCTTCCATCGTAACTTGAAAAAGATAAACCATAAAGATATGGATTAAATAAACGGTAAACGCATTATCGGCTAACCATGTCATCAATCTCCCACGTTTGTTCCAAAAATCTCGACCAATCACCAGTAAACCTGTCATTAACCCTACACCGATGAAGGCTTCTAAGAGCGGCCATATGATAACGGATGGAATGAGATTCAACGATGTATTGGTATAGTGTATAATCCCTGCCATCACTCCAATGATAAACCAAATGACACCTGTCATCGTAGGAATGGTATTTAACCAGTTGTAACGATAAGCGATAATCCCTATTACAAAAAAGCATGCGTATTGTGGAAAGCGTCCTATTTCTAAAGGCATAAACGGGAAAATATCAACCCAGACCCCCACGGGAAACCAAATCCGAATGATAAAATTTAGAAACGCTAATATGATTGAGAAGATCAATAATGAGAAATGTCCTGGTAACGAAATGATCGGTTTTATGCGCACGTTAACAAGCGGGGATACAAATCGTGCAATGGAATAACAAACGGAGAAAACTAACAATAAAGCGATAAACCAAAGATGTCCAACTTCAAAATCACCTTGACCGATATAAACAAAAAACATGTATTCCCAAAAGCCGATATCAACCTTATCTACAACGTAGGTGATTGGGCCAAAAACCACCACTAACATAAAAACAAAAGGAATTCCTAAGAGTAAAAATCTTCCCTTTAAAAAAGAACCGATTCCTTTTCGATCCACCGAGGCTGGGGTAAAGTAAGCTGAGATTAAAAAGAATAACCCCATGAGAAAAGCGCCATTTACATCAAAAAATGATCCTAATATGGATGATCTTTCAACACTTAGAATGGGCCAATCGTTCGTTGGCCCATAAGCTTGCCCTGCATGATGAGCAACAACAAGCAAAGTTAAAGCAACTTTTATATTATCAAGGTAGACAAGACGTGATTTTTCCGAGATAGGGGAAAGTGCACTTTCAGTGCTTCCCTTCACTTTTTCCACTTCCTTTAATGTCCTGAAATCCTACAAATCTCTTATTTTGTTCGTCCCAAAGACGAAATCGAATCGCTTGCAGGCTAGAAGCAATCGTAATCGTGGTCACCTTCTGTAAATCAGGGGTGTTATCATGAGCCTTCTCCAAATAATAGTTTGGCACTCTGGGACTTAGATGGTGAACGTGATGAAAGCCAATATTTCCGGTCAGCCATTGTAACACCATGGGCAGCTTGTAAAAGGAACTGCCATCCACAGCGGCCTTTACATAGTCCCACTCTTCCTCTTTTTCAAAATAGCTATCTTCAAACTGGTGTTGTACATAGAAGAGCCATATCCCGGCAGCACCTGAAATATAAAAGATGGGGAGCTGGACCATCAGGAATGACTGCCATCCAATTGCATAACAGAGCAAGCCCGACAGGGATACGATGGCTACATTTGTGATATAAGTATTCAATCGCTCCTTTCTTCTCGCATTCTTTCTGTTAAATCGGTTAAGGATCAGCATAATCCAGAAGGGACCGAGCACAAACATGACAAACGGGTTGCGGTATAAGCGGTAAGCCGTTCGTTTCCAAAAAGAGGACGCTTCATATTCTTCTACTGTCATAATCCAAATATCCCCGGTCCCTCTTTTATTTAAATTGCCGCTGGTTGCATGGTGAATGGAATGATCGTGCTTCCATTGATGATAGGGGTGGCATGTCAGAATCCCCGTTATCGTACCGAGAATTTCATTGGCTTTACGACTTTTGAAGAATGAGTGGTGACAACAATCATGAAAAATGATAAAGATACGTATTAAAAAGCCAGATGCAACAACCGCGAAGGCCAAAGAGAGCCCATAAGAAATCGCCAAGCTCTGGTAAGCGAGATACCACAAAAGAAAAAAGGGCACAAACGTGTTTAATATTTGCTGTACACTTGTTTTTATATTGGTTTTTTCATATGGAGCGATCTCTTTTTTTAAATCGCGTTGATGTAGGTTAATCATGGTTTCTCTCCCTCAGTCATGTTGGAGTTTTTTATTTTGGTTTTGCAGTTCTTCTCTCTTAAAATGAAAATAATAAGTGGCAAGTGGCCACCAGAGAACGAGGAAGATGGGATAGATCGCCCAAATTGTCTGTGGTGAAGAGACGGCATTGACGATGATAAAAAAGAGAATGGTTAGTAAACTACCTACAACGGAAAAGCCAAAATGATTCTTTTGCCGTGCATAGTACAGAGCAAGCGGCCACCACAAAACAGCGAAAGTGGGGTAAATCGCCCATGGATACTGAGGTGAAAGGGCTGCATTTAGAATCGAATAATATAAAATGATACTCATGCTGCCAAAGAAGGCGAAGGCGAGTGTCTTCGCCTTGCTGCCACAAAATAGCGAGATCGGCCACCAAGTAATGGGGAAAGCAGCATATAGAAACCATGGATGCACCGGAAAATAAATCGTATTGATCGTGATTAGAAAAACGATCAGAAGGATACAAACAAAAAGCGCGTGCTGCTTATATTGACCTTTTTTTATAAAAAACAAGCTTATAGGCCACAACAGAAGAACAAAAGCAGGGTAAAAAAACCATAAATAATTGGGGCTAGTCAGGTAGTTTACAATCATAAGGAAAATAATACTCATCAGACTTCCGATAAAAGCAAATCCTATTCGATGTCTGTCCACCGGAATCCTCCTCACTTTGTACTTAACCAGTAATGAAACATCGATAATGGCCACCAGAGCACGGCAAATGTCGGATAAACAAACCAAATGGTATCAGGCGTGTAATAAAAATTGATAAATGCGACCAGTGCAATAATTAGGGCACTGCCCCATAATGAGAACCCTAAATTTAATTTGGCTTTATTCCGTTTTGATGGTTGTTTTATACCCAACTCATTTTTTATTTCCTCAATATCGCCGAACTCAATAATCGTTTTATTGATCGCATCCTCTTCTTCCTTACCCTGTTCCATTAGGTCTCGCATTTTTTCTTCTAGGTTTTCTGTGATTTCTTGTTTGATAATTTCCTTCTTTTCACTTTCCGGTATATCCTTAAATAAATCATCCACATGTTGCTTGATGGTCTTCAATGATTATCCCTCCATAAACATATCAATGATTTCTTTTACTTCCTGCCATTCTTCATATGTTTCCTTCAAATAAGCCTTGCCCAAAGTTGTAATTCTGTAATATTTCCGTTTGCTGCCGTGGGAAACATCTCCAAAGTAAGATTCGATACATTCTTTTCTTTCCAGCCTTTGAAACACTGCATATAAGGTGGCTTCTTTAATCTGGAAACGATTGTTTGTCCGTAAACTAATCTGTTTCGATATTTCATACCCGTACCTGTCTTTCTCCAGGATTAATCGTAAAACAATCGAATCCAAATGCCCCCGGATAATATCACTCCTGATCATTATGCACCTTCCTTGCGATTATTCTGCCTGGTTGCTCTATCTGATAGAGCAATATTAACTCACATTGCTCTCCCTGTCAAATCAAAAGTATAAAAACAAGCCATCCCGGATCAACGTTAGCCGTTAATCCGGGATGGCTTTTATATGAGCGATATTAAGAAACCATTAACGGTCCGGTCAGTGAAAAGCTGGCCAGCCGCCAAACCATATGTACCAGAAATGCACCTAATCCAAAATAGGCCAAACTATATCCCAACCGCACGCGAGCGCGCACTTGATAATAAGCGCGATCTTTGCGCAAAAGGGTCTCATCCTCACCTGGAATATAGGTGAGCAACATTTCCATCAAGATCCGCCGCTCCCCTTTTTCCTGTTCGATCCGCGTTTCCATCAATCGCACCCGTTGAAAACGGCCGGAAAAACCGCGAAGGCGGTGGACAATTCCTACTCCAGGATAATGAATATCGCACCAATGCTCGCGCTCCCGCAAGGTACAATACTGTTCAAAGCTGAGATCCCGCTGATGTCGCTCCCCCGGAATCAACATCCCTACATCCTCAAATAAAGCGGGTTGAAAATGTGCCGTCGTTCGCAGAGTGCGCATTTTTGCCCGTTTGCGGGGAATGTACGCATCCCATAACTGATAGGCGAACAACAACCAGATTAAGACCAACAAGATATTCAAGGTATAAAGGATCAGCCACAAACCCGCCACTAAACCCACCAACCAAAACCAACGCGAGATCGCGGTCACGATTCGTCCGCCGTCCAAGGGATGAATGGGCAATAGATTAAACAGATTAAGAATAAAGCCGATAAAAGCAATGGGCAACAACGCTTCCCACCCGGTCCAACGATAGAGGAGATAACAAGCAAAAGCTCCCGCTGCCCCCACCACCGGCCCACCTAAAGCGACATACGCCTCAGTCACTGCATCCCGGGGTTGCTTTTTTAGCGTGATAAGTGCTCCAACAAAAGGGATAAAAGCAGGAGCCGACACAGGCAGTCCCTTTCGTTTTGCCGCCCACACGTGCCCCATCTCGTGAATGAAGATCATTACCACCAGCCCCACAGAAAAGGTCCAGGGAAAAATCAAGGTGTATACCACCGCAGTAACGACCATACTCCAAAATGTGCAACCCGCCTTTCCCGGCTTCAATAATGTCGGGATCGACCGTAGCGCTCTGCCGACATAACCGCCTATCTTGGCCAGCCGTCCTTTGGACCTTCGCTTCTCTTTTTGATCTGAACCCACGAAGGGCCCTCCTTCACAGTTAGATCCCACCCGAACTCTCGATTATATTCCCCATCCAAATGGAATCTACACTTGGGTAAAATCAACGCAAAAAAGGATCAGTCGCCTACCGGCAATCTGATCCGTGATAATGATTATTCATAGCGCAAACATTCAATCGGGTTGAGCCGAGACGCTTTATTGGCCGGCAACAGTCCGAA
The DNA here is from genome assembly GCF_003046315.1 of Desmospora activa DSM 45169. Classification (NCBI taxonomy): domain Bacteria; kingdom Bacillati; phylum Bacillota; class Bacilli; order Caryophanales; family Thermoactinomycetaceae; genus Desmospora; species Desmospora activa. The sequence continues at coordinate 95,074 of NZ_PZZP01000003.1, forward strand.
TATCACACCGAATAGGATGGAGAAGGCGACCGCTCCCACTGCCACCACAGGCGAGATCACCGCCGGCAACGGGGAGAGGAGACTGATTAACAAGGCGGCCCCGTATCCGATCAAGATGCCGATCAACCCGCCGATTACCGACAGGGCTACCGATTCAATCAAAAACTGTTTTAAAATTTGTCCACGGGTGGCACCTAGAGACATCCGAATCCCAATCTCCCGGGTTCGCTCGGTGACGGAAACCAGCATAATATTCATCACACCGATCCCTCCCACCAACAGCGAGATGCCACCGATGCTGCCGATCACTACGGTCATGATGTTGGCCACTTGGTTGATCCCCTGAACCAACTGGTCCAAGTTCATCACTTCGTAGTCCCCTTCAGTGCCATGATTTCGATTTAAAACCGCAACCGCTTCTTCCCCGACTTCCTGAATCGTCTCCGCGCTGGATGTTTTTACAGTCAACTGATTGATCTCATTTTTTCCGGTAACATTGCGCCAGGTAGCAAAAGGCAGATACACTTCATCCTGTGCAAAGGAACCCAATAAGCCGGTAGGCGGCTCCAGTACCCCAATCACCTGAACCGGCTGGTTCTGTACGCGGATGATTTCTCCCACGCCTTCGCCGTCGGGAAATAGCTTTTCATATAAACTTTGGCTCAGAACCGCGCCTCCATTTCCTCGCCGGAAGTCCGTCGCCTGAAATTGCCGTCCCTGGATCACACCCTGACCAGCCATCTCCATGTAGCCTGTATTGTTAACGCCGTAGACAAACGCACCATCGACAGATTCCTCACGATAAGCGGTATCCATCACCTGATAGCTGGCTACCATCACCTGCTCCACATCAGGGATTTGCTCCAGATCCCGCAGATCGCGCTGGGTGAAAAAATGGGGTGGAGTCACACCGTTGTTTTCAATCTGAATCTCCTGACTGGGCATAATCGTGATCGAGTTTCCCGTCCCGGCAAAGGATTCCGTCAGTTGCTCCGTCCCGCCTTGACCGATGGCGACAATCACCAGCACAGAAGCTACTCCGATTACAATCCCCAACATCGTTAAAAGGGAGCGCATCTTGTGCGCACGGATGGAGTCGAGGGCCATTTTTAGGTTTTCCCAGCCGTTCATGATGTCCCCTCCCTCTCCATGGCGCTGTCAGCAACAATTTCCCCGTCGCGAAGCCGAATTTGCCGCTGTGCCCGCTCCCCTACGTCGGGGTCGTGGGTAATAACGACCACGGTCCGCCCTTCATCATGCAATTGTTCAAACAAGTCCAACACCCGTTTACCGGAAGCCGTATCCAACGCACCGGTCGGCTCATCCGCCAACAATAGCCGCGGACGGTTAACCAACGCCCGTGCAATCGCTACCCGCTGCTGTTGTCCCCCTGATAATTCCGCAGGGCGGTGATGAGCTCGGTCGGACAGCCCCACCTTTTCCAACGCTTCCAACGCCCGCTCCCGTCGCTCCTGCCAGGTTACTCCGGAATAGATCAAAGGAAGCTCCACATTGTGTTGTGCGGTCATGCGGGGCAGGAGGTGAAAGTGTTGAAAAATAAAACCGATCTCTCGATTGCGCACACCCGCCAGCTCCACCTCATCCATCGCGGAAACCGGCTGTCCGTTTAAATGGTATTCCCCGACGGTTGGCCGATCCAGACAGCCGATAATATTCATCAATGTGGACTTACCGGAGCCGGAAGGTCCCATAATGGCGATATATTCTCCAGATTTGACGTGTAAATCGATCCCTTTTAACACTTCCAATGCAACGGTTCCCGTCTGGTAGGTCTTGCCCAACCCTTCCAGCCGAATCATCGCACAGTCACTTCTTTGCCGGTTTTCAAATCCTGAGGCGGATCGACGATCACATCCTCATCCGCTTTTACGCCGGAGCGAATCTCTACCCTGTCTCCGTCGGAAATGCCCAGTTTTACTTCCTTCTCTTGCGCTTTTCCATCCTCCACAATAAACACCAAATTTTTGTTTCCACGGCTGATCACCGCACTTTGCGGCAAGGTAGACGCTTCGGTGGGTTCTGTTTGAATCACTACCATTAATTTGGAGCCCAATTTCACCGGTAATCGCTCTTCCGGTTGGATCGTAATGGGGTACACCACTTGCTCATCGCCACCAGCACCTTCGGCTTCCGCCGGCAAATAGGCGACACGTGTCACTTCACCTACCCACTCTTCATCAGGCAAGGCATCAAAGGTCAAGGTGGCAGATAACCCTTTTTCGACGTTAAGCGCTTCATACTCCGATACTTTCGCATGTACTTCCTGTTTCGTCAGATCGGCAATCACCACCACCGGACGGGTTGCAGCCTGAGACGGGGGCACCTCTTCCACTTGAATCACCGTCCCCCCTTTTGAAGCTTTTACCTGTGAAGAGGGGTTTTTGTACGAGAGAATCGTATCCCCTTTTTTCACTTTGTCTCCTTCTTCTACCTTAATTTCATCCAGCTCTCCTCGCTCCGGTTGAAAAAAGATCTGTTCCTGATCGCGGGGCATGAGCGTACCGGTAAGCATCACTTCTTCACTTAACTCCTCCTGCGACAACGCGGTTACTTCCACTTCCGCTGTCGACCCTTGCGCTTGCAACGCAGCAATCGTGACCATACCACCTACCAACACCAGGATCCCCACTCCAATTAACCATTTCTTTTTCAAGATGTCGCTCCTCCTGTTAGCCCATATTGGCATCCATATTAAATGTTTCGCCAATTGCAACCATTCCCGCCGTCAGTAACAACACGATTACAAACGGCACCACTGCCGCCACCCATGCTTTCCCGCTGGATATACGGGCGATTGCAGACAAGCCCCATGCGCCAACGATCAACTGCCAGACGGCAAATACCTCGATCCCCGCCAGCACTCCTCCTACAAAACCTGTGGCAGGGAGCAGCGCTCCTAGACTGGTGGGGTATACGGCTGCACTTTCACTTACACCTACCACCCACAGAAAAGCCGCATATACAACGATGGACAAAATCCCAAAAATGCTGAGATGCGTATTCAGCGAAAAAATTTGACTAAAGCGGGCGCTTCCTTGGAACAACAGTGTCAACAACCATTGACAAAATGATGTAAACAGAATCGAGAGCAAAAGGACGAATACCGTGCTAATCGGTGTGAAGATATAGGTTGAGTTACGGAGAAGATCCTCTCCAATCAACTCCATCTGCGCTTGCATCTCAGGCAGTTCCATCATCGGCTCCACGGTTGCCACAGATGCCAGCCCCATCAACAATAGAACGATGAGCAACGGTACCACAATCACCGGTCGCTCCCGTATACGCTCAAACTGCTTACCCGGCTCCAGGATCATGCCCAACAGCGACGGCTTTGCCCTCTTGTTCCGCGGTTGGGGTGTCGTTTGTACTGACGATTCCATGTTTCATCTCCCCTTTAACAAATGGCAACGTTTTTATCCTATTTCATCGATGACAACAAAATTAGCAATGGGAAAATATTTGACCTCTTTTCACTCATCAGTCTACTGCGGATATAGCGCCTCTTCTTGATTTATAGCATGTCTGACTACTTCTTTTGCAAAGCGATCCCTAACACGACACCAATTGCAACCCCGAAGCCAATCCCTATAGCGATATTATCCATGACCACACCTATACCAGCGCCAATCGCGGTTCCGATAGCAATTCCCAAAGGAATATAAGAAGATCCGTTTTGTTTCTTATCTTGAGTATCCACAAAACCACTCCTATTCGTGAGCTCACAACAAACATTAGCGTTATATTGTGTATAATAATATTAACAATATAAACATCCCCGATGCAAGCCTTTTTTGTCATTTTCTTTCTATCGCCTGATGGGATTTTGAAGACGGTTCGTCACGTCTTACGCAGCACAAAAAAGACGGCAAGGGCTAACTTCCCTCACCGTCTTTTTCTACCGAACGCTCAATGATCTGGGCCAATAAGTTTTTGCCCGCTTCACCTTTAAACCGTTCTTCACTTGCGATCTCTACCATCAAGTCTTCTGCCTCAAGATTCTTCATTGAGAGGATCTAGCCGTTCAGGCGCAAGAAGGTGCTTAAAGCAGCAAGAGCTGTGCGTTTATTTCCGTTATGGATCGGGTGGTCTTGGACAAAAAAACGCACGATTATCGTGCGGATAAGGGATGGCAGGGATACGAGGAAACATATTTATGGCGATCAAATGATCAATCCAGCTTTAACTCGTAGGTTAAATTCCCCTTTTCAATATGCAGCACTTCCTGACCGCCTTTACCGGTTTCCAAGGAGACACCGGTCAGATCCGGCTTACCTGCCGGGCGCAGGTACAACACAGTAGCAAAGGTGACATTGCGGCCCTCTTTTTCATACTGTAAGGCCGTATTCGTTTCTTTCTCATTGGTGCGGGCGGATACCCAACCTTGGACCGGGTCTTTTTCTCCCTCAATGATTTCTACACGATCTACCGGGTCCAATTGCCGGATCTCCATCACTGCTCCCGCTTCTCCTTTGGCCGTCATATGCTCTTTTCTTCCTTCCGCTTGGATGCCAGGAGCAAGATGAAAATACTGCGTATACTGGTGGGGCTGATCCGATTGGATCGTATCCCGCACCAAGATGATATCCGGTTTAAGATAGGTCAGCCGGCGAGTGATGGTAACGCCATCGTACAACTGATGACTCCCTTCCACCCAAGCGTATCCGTCATCGGTTTTTCCCTGACTGATACCCGATCCATCAGCATTGGCCAAGGAGAGATCCGGTTCTTCCCCATCCACCCCGATGCTGTTGTGGGCGCGTACACTCATCATATAATCACGAAAGGGATCGTCCTTTTTATAGTTGTACTTGCCGGAATCGACGATCCAGTCCTGCCCGTACCCGTACAACTCAAAGGAGAGATCATCCGCCTGCTTATGAGCGCGGGAGTGAAACGCATTTGTAAACGCCAGATAAACCGTATCTTCAAATCGGTCTCCATCCTCCCACGCACTACGGAAGATGGCATATCCACCCTCTTGGTAGATGCGATCCACCTCGGCCGGTTTTTTTCCTTTTTTCCCTTGGGTAAAAGAATATAACGCCTGAGGAAAAGGTTTAAGTTCCTCTTCCTTTAAGTCGATGTTGTTGGCGCTATCCCCCAAAATGGGCATCGTTTGATCCGGCTTAAATAAATAGGTGATGACATCTACCATTTTTTCAATCCGCTCATCAAAGGTTTTTCCTACGGAAAATTCGTTCGCTTCCTCAAACTCGCGAATATCGAGCAAACTTTTTAACACAAATAGATGATAGTAGGGGGAGTGTTCCTTATGAACTCCGTCCGAGGCTACATCCCCTTCTACCTGTTGCGTCAGGCGGGTTTGGGCCAGCTTGACCCACTCTTTGGACTGGGGAAACTCCGAAAAGAGGACACCGGCTTGAAGCAGGGATTTACTCTGGATGATGCCATGGTTGTTGTTGGGATTGTAAAATTCTTCGCTGGCCAGACGATCGGCATGTTCCCGAATACTGCCCAACATGACGGCGGCAAAATCATCATCTTTGTCCTCGGAGAGACGCCACACCTCAAAAAAGCGGACAAAGTTCATCAAGCGGACAGCCGTACCATGATCGTGCCAGGACATCTCTGTCGCTGGCTTGTCATAGGGGTTGTTTGCCACCCAGTCGACCACGAGGCTTTTTCCTTTTTCTAAGTATTTTTTGTCCTCGGTGTGACGATACGCTTCCGTCAAGTATTCCAGGAAGATCATATTGTGAAGATATAGTTGCCAGGAACGGTTTTTGAAGGGATCTTCTTTCCAGGTAAGATCCGCGGGCAACTCCACTTCGTCCCAGCCGTCATGAAGCCAATAGCGATCTTCCAGGATTCCATCGGCCAAACGCGTATATTCCTCCGCGCTGAAGGAGCGTTGTTGAAAGGTGTAACGCTCCTCTTCATCCCCGTGTTTATCCAACCACTCCCGTGCTTCGGAACGCTCCATTCCCGCCTGTGGCGGCTCTTCCTTGCCGAAAGAAAAACAGCCAGACACGGTAAAGGATGTCAGCAATATAGACAGCAGAAGAGCTGCGTCCCGTGTCCTGTGATGGGTTCCCATGGCCTCCTCCTTCTCCTCTTTTTCAAAGCTTCCCATGCCACCTTGTATCCTCGAGCCCAATCAGCAAAGGGGGCTGTAGCCAATTTTAGTGCGATCACATGGCTGATTCACTGATACGGAGCATTAAACCGGAGTACTCAAGACGCGATCGTATACTTCGCGATAACGGGTAACCACATCGCGCCAATCCCGCTGTTGCAACACCCACTCCCGGGCTTGGCGGCCCAGTCGCTCCGCCTCACCGGGGGCCTCCAACACCTCTGCCAGCGCCTCCGTCAAGGCATCCACATCGCCGCGGCGGAAGACAAGACCCGTCTCACCCCCACGCACCAACTCCCGCAGTGCGGGCAAATCACTGACCAACACCGTTTTAGCAAGCGCCATTGCTTCCAACGGCTTCAACGGCGTGATCAACTCGCAGACGGTAGCATCGATCCGGGGAAAGGGACAGATATCCACCAGCGAATAGTAACGGGGCACGGCATCATGTTCCACCCGACCGGTAAAGATCACTCGTTTATTCACCCCAATCTGAGCCGCTAGTTCCTTCAACCGTGGCAACTCGCTGCCCCCGCCTACAATCAAGAGGCGCAGATCCTCCATCCGCTCAGACAAACGGGCAAAGGCAACGATCAGGTCATCCAACCCTTCATATGACGTGATCGATCCGATAAATCCGATTACCCGCTTTCCTTCCAAACCCCAACGTGCGGCCAACTCGCGGTCCGGTGACATCGGTTCAAATTGTTGGGTATCCACGCCGTTTGGCACCACTGTAATCTTATCCGCTTCTACACCCTCACCGATCAGATATTCCTTCAACGTTTCTCCGATCACCACCACTTGATCAGCAGCTTGGATCACTTCCTGTTCCATGCGACGATGGCTTTGATACTTGGCGGAATCATGATAGCCCTCTATCACCGCCGCCCGTGTCATCTCCCAGAAACCCCGCACTTCATAGATAAAGGGAAGGCCTTGAGAACGGGCCACAACCGCAGCAGGATAACCGTTGAAAAAATTAGAGGCAGCATGAATCGCTTCCGGTCGTACTTCTTCCACCACTTCTTCCAACGCTTCCGTATATCGCTTCAAGTATGTCTGAATCGGGGTAAAACGCAAACGATGGTCATCATCCATCAAACGGTAAGCTAACAGGCCGTCCACCGCTTCCCGCACCACACCCGCCTTTTCGCTGTTCTTGCCCTCCGGAAAGCCAAGACGGGTAACGACGACAGGTCGAAAGCCCCGTTCTTTCTGAAAGCGCAAGATCGCTTGACTGCGAATGGCATAACCGTTACCGGTGTACGGCAGCGTATTGTTCAACACATGCAGCACTCGCCCAGAAACCGACTCACCTTTTCGTTCGCTGATCGTAGGAATGACCATCGGGGAGTGGGCCAATGCCACTTCATCTTGAATAATCGCCCGTTTGCGTTCAGTCCCAGTCGTGGGACGAAGTCGATGCTCCTCCTCCACCGATGTAAGGGCTTCTTCCACCTGTCCCAACTCCCGTTGACACAAACCTAAATCCCGATACAACTCCGCCGGTTCAACCACATGGGGATAATCTTTTTGCAACCGTTCCAAGCAGCCCAAGGCTTGCAAATAACATTTTTCCTCCAGCAGAAATTGGGCTGCTTCCTTCAGCACATTGGCTTGGCGCACTTTTCCATCCTCATCGGAGGGTTCTGCCTTTAACCAGTCACCGACTCCCTCAACCACCCGATGAGTTTCACCGCGCCGGATACGCCAGGTGAGTTCCACTTCAAGGCGAAGCAGGGAATCCACTTCCTCTTCCTTCAATAGAGCAAAAAATTGTTCTGCTGACTCCTCATCGGCATCATGGCGATCGGCAAAAGAACGGGCAATCTCCACCAACACTGCTCCCATATGCGCTGGCACTTTTTCCTTGGCTTCTTCAAACTTCTCGCGAAAGGCCTCCATTCCTTCATGGAGAAGCGTATCCGCCAATTCCCGGCTGAGATGAATCGATTCCACCAACGCTTGCTTCCGTTCCACTTCCTGCCGGTCGGGGAAACGTTGACGCACCTGCTCCAACCAGCGTCCTCCCTCTTCTACCCGTTCCGCCCGGATCAGCGTATCCACCCACAATAGCTGTAAATCCAGCGAATCCGGCCAATCCCTCGCTGCCCGCTCCGTCAAGGGATGAAGCAACTCTTGTTGCTCATGGGAGGTGACATAACGATACAGAAAGCGATACTCTTCTTCTTCCAAAAAGGGAGAAGGCCAATCCCATCCCAGCCGGAGGAGATTTTCCACATCTCTGAGATCATAGTAGGTACGTTTGAGCACCTTGGCTGTTTTTTCCGATCCGGCACTTAAGACATAAGCCCGTTCCAACAGCGGCAACGCTCCTTCCAAATTCTTTTGCCGCCGATAATGGATGCCCAATTGATAGAAAGGCGCTTCGGAAAAAGGATGATCCAAAAACAATTGCTTTACCCACTCTTCCCAGGTATCCAATTCGCCCATTTGTCGCGCCAGTTGGTACGATCGCAAATGCGTACCCGGATGGACAGGATTGAGTATCAACGCTTCCTTAATGATCGCGCGGGCATACCGAAACTGGTTGCGCGCAATGTAGGCATCCGCCAACAACAGCTTCCAACGGATGCTGCTGGGAAACCAATTTTGCAGCTCCGGCTTTTTTTGCACCCCATAGGACAACATGCGTGTCACTAGGTAGCGAATCTGTTGTTTCATCATTTTTTCAAGCCTTTCTCTCCGATTTCGCTTCCATGCTACCACGCGCGCTCCAGTACAAACATCCCTTTACCCTCAGTCGTATTGGTTATATTTCGGTGGGGAGATCATGTTCACCCACGCTTATCCGGTTCTAAAATACCTGTGGTGCAAAGATCGCTTTGCACTAAAGCACAAGTCTCGCCTTAATCACTTCGTTCCTGGTCTCGCTTTGCACTAAAGCACAAGTCTCGCCTTGGTCACTTCGTTCCCGGTCTCGCTTTGGCATTAGAATAATCAACCGTCCTGCTTTATTCCATACAGTTTTAAAAGGGTGGGCTCTTCTACACCCCAGTGGTACCGATGTTTGTGACAACGGGCATTCTCTTTCATCTGAACCCATTCATCCTGTTGTACCATTGTCTGCATCGCCGCTTGTATCGCTTTCACCTCTCCCGGCGGGACGAGACAGCCTGCTTCCGTCTCCCTCACCACACGGCGCATTTCCGGTAAATCGCTGGCGATGACGGGGACTTCAGCCATCAGGTATTCATGCAATTTGTTGGAACAAGCGCTGTAATGGTTGAGACAGGTATTCTCCAACAGCTGCAAGCCCGCCCGCGCCCCGACAGTGTAAGAGAGCAACTCCTCATGGGGAATACGTCCCAAAAAGGTGACACGATCACTCAACCCCAACTGCTTTGCCGCTTGTTCCAGTGAATGACGCAAACGGCCAAAGCCGATCACTGCCAAATGTGCTCCCCTCACCTCTTGAAACGCCTCCAACATCAAGAATAGCCCGCGACCGGACTGCAACCCGCCCTGATAAAGAAGCACCGGCGTATCCCGGTCTACGCCGACGGCGCGGTGTAAGCGGCCATTGTCGGCAACATCGGTCAGCGGTGGGACATTGCGAACCACATGGACTTGTTTTAATCCATACGCCTCGCGAAAATGGGCGGCACGGGTTTCATTGGTGGTAATAAAGCCCTCCACCCGTCGGCTTAAGAATTTTTCCACTCGATACCAAAGGCGGGAATGGGACCAGCCCTCCCGATCGGTGGAGATTTCATGGGCATCATAGATTAAAGGACGGCGACACAGACGGGCAGCGAGAAACAGCGGAACCAATGTATTCACATCATGAGCGTGAAACATCTGTGGACGCGCCCGTCGTGCTTCCCGGAAAAATAAAAAATCGATCCACCGTCGATCCAACCATAGCAAAAAGGAGCGAACCAGAGTGGAAGCCCACTTGGTTCGCCCGGGTTCCGCCGTTGCGGAAGCGGGCCGGGCGGAGGAGGATCGAGGGGAGGAACGATCCGATGAAGTGGAGCGGCGGCGGGACAAGCGGTGGATCAAGCGGGTGAGGCGGCGGATGATAATGCCATCCTTCTCCTCTTCTTCCGCTGTATCCCCCGGCTGATGAATGGCCAAAACCGTCACCCGCCAACCCGCCTTTGTTAAGGTGGCCGCTTCTTTCATGACGCGGGCGTCGGTGACACACGTGTTACGCACCGCCATTACCACGGTTTTTTTATCAAATTCAAAGTTCGCGGAGGTGGGGTTGGATCGAAACATGGTTTTCCTTGTCCCTTTCCCGTGTACTTTCGATTGTCTGATAGAGTTGGACCAGCCGCTCCTGTTCCTTCTCCCTTGTTAGTTGTTTTTTCGCCTTTAAACCATTGATCAGATAGGATTCCGGTATCTCCAAAATCTCCTGAACCGCCGTAGCGATCCCCTGTTCATCCTGAGGATCCACCAGTTTACCTGTTTTATAGGTGCCGACAACAATCGCTTTCCCCGGATGATCCGAGGAGACGATCGGGATACCCGCCTGGATGTATTCGTAGATTTTATTGGGTGTGGATAAGACGTTATTGAGGCAGCTGTCCTGGTATAATACCAAGCCCACATCCGCATGGGCCGTCACTCGCAGCATCTCCTGCGGCAGCAGCGGTTCATGGAAGAAGACGCGCTGAGTCAATTGCAGATCGTTTGCAAGCCCGATGAGCCACTCTTTTCGTTCACCAAATCCGAGTAACACCAATTTACAGATCTCCGGTAGATAGAGAAGGGAACGAATCAACTCTTCCAACCCGCGATTGCGAGAAAATCCTCCCTGATACAGCAGAATTCGATCCGCTTCGTCCAGATTGTACTTTTGATGGAAGTAATTCTTTTCGAGCGGCAATTCTTCCAAGGATTCAGGAATATTGCGAACCACTGTAGTCTTCAGTTCACCGCCATACCGGTTTTTAAACTCCCGTTCCATCAATTCATTGACTGTGATCAGCCAGTCCACATGATTGATCCACCAGGATTCCACCTGGTAGCCCACTATCCGCTCCCACCGCCCTTTGCCGTTCATTTCATTAAACAGTTCATGGGAGTCGTAGATCAGGGTGTACCCCTTTTTCCGCTTGAGGTGAACCCCAATGTTTAAGGTATTCAGATCGTGGCAATGAACAGCATCATAAGATGCGGCCTGGCAGAGCTCGCCGATCTTCATGGCAAATTGCCGCTGGGCGACAACATCTTTGGCCATCTTGACAACCGGATTGCGGATCACCCGGAATACTCCCCGCTTGACACGACGATCCGCCTTCCGTTCCACATAACGTTTAATCTGCTTGGTGCGGATGGGGATACGGAGCAGTCGGATATTTTCATGCAAATCCGGTGGCGGTTCGGCGGTGGTATGCAAACAGGCGATGTCCACACCCCAGCCCGCTCGGGCCAGGGCAAGTGCTTCCCGCTGCACCCGGGCGTCGTAGTGAATATCCTTAAATAAGATCATTAACACGCGCACCGTCGCCAACCTCCTTTATGAGTTGGTTTCTCCACTCCCCGTCTACACGCGTAGCTTAGGACAAGCTTGTTGATTATTTATATTTTGGTTGAAGGGGGGAGGGGTTTTTTGAGTCTATGTGCTCTTGCTGTTTGCAATGGAGAAGGGAGCTGCCCGCTCCAACCACCGAGGTTGGGAGCGGGCAAAACTCGCTACCGCTCAAACAGGTAGCCCGCTTTTCCCCGCCCTGGGTGGCTTCCGCTGAGTGGCACAACAAAGGCACTTCGCTTTCAAAAAACCCTCCCATCATTTAGACAATCGAAAGACCTGTGCTTAAAAGTCAAAGGGAATCGGCGAAACGTCATAGCTCTCCGGTTTCATTTCAAGAGGTGGGGTGTAGACCTCAACCGTCGCATCCGCCTGCACCCCAAAGGTAAGTCCCAGCAAGAGCAGAACTACAACCATCCACGAAACTCGTCCGGCTAACCGTCGACCCATCTGCTCTCCCCCCTTTAATTCAAGTCCTTGAGCGCTTGTTGATAACGCTTGTTGTCCGGATCGATTTCACGCGCTTGATGCAAGCTTTCCTCCGCTTGCTTTAAATCACCTTGTTCCACCGACACAACTCCCAACTGATAGTGATGGAGAGCGCGGTCCGGCTTCAGTTCCACCGCTTGTTTAGCACTCGCTGCGGCTGCATCCAAGTCCTCGTTGTAATAGTAGGCCATCGACAGGTGGTAGTGTGTACGGGCGTCGGACTCATCTAACTCCAACGCATTGGAGTAAAAATTGATCGCGTGACGAGCCAGCGTGAGACTTTCAAAGCGCCGTTCCTTGGCGGAGAGTTTCTTATCCTTAAGAACGCGCTCGCGATCTTCCAAGTAGATATTACCTGCGGTAATCCAGTAACGGGGGTCGTCCGAGTCCAACTTAGCAGCGCGCCAAGCGTAATTTTTCGCCCGCTCCAGATCCCCATCCTCTAGTAAAAAAACAGCTCGATCATGATGGTATAAAGCATTGTTCCGATCCTGATCGATGGCGAATTGGAGCGAGCGGATGGCGGCGGTGGTGTTGCCCTGTTTCCCTTGAATCTTGCCCTGATGATAAAGGAATTCCGGATTGTTCGGCTCCAGTGACAACGCCCGGTCTATCGCTCGTTCCGCCTCTTTCCAATCCTCGGCGTAATAGGCATGGACCGCCAAGGCACCGTACACCTCCGCCTCGGGAATCTGTTTGACGCCGTTTTTCAGCAGACGAACACCATCATCGTACTGCTTTCGTTCCCCGTAGAGATTGGCGAGGTTGAGGAGGTATCCTTTCTCCTGTGGATTTAGTTCCACCGTTTGCATCGCCAGTTCTAAAGCTTTATCCTTGTCGCCCCCCTGGTAGAAGTGAGCAGACTCTTCATAAAGTTGAGCCGCTTTTTCCGCCCTTTCCTCCGGGCTGGCAGCGGTTAGGTCCTTTTCTCCAAAGAGAAAAGCAATGGCCCAACCTCCTCCCCCAACGACCAACAAAGCGACTGCGGCGATCGTTGCCCACAAGGGCCAACGGCGACGCGAGGGGGCATCCTTCTCTTCCGACTGTTTAAAGATAACGGGCCGCGGTGATGGCTTTTGCGAAGTGTCCGATGGCGATTTATCCGTTTCTTCTGCCGGTTCATCAGTTGTCGTCAACTCCGTCTGTGACACGGCCTCAGACGATTGCAACCGCTTTGAGTCAACCGGCGAGTCCTTGTGCCACACGGGGTTGAGGATGTCCGCCGCTCCGTTTGTCGTACGGGACAAAGACGAAATATATCGCCCCGGAGCATCGATCACACCCGCTTCCCACCCTTCCCACTCGGTGGGATCAAGGCTGGATGGGGGCTCACTGATTTGTGGTTCTTTCAATCCTCGGGTAAATAGATCGTATTGGAAACTATCTACATCTGGAGTCAGATAGTAGACAAGGTCATCTTTTTTTTTTTGCCTGTCAGCTTCGACTGGAATTTTATCCAGCCACCGCCGCAGTTGATTGATGGTTGGTCGGTCATTCGGTTTCGCTAACAGACTGTTCATCACAAAATATTCCAATCCTTCCGGAACATCGCTGCGGAAGGTTTGAATCGGCTCCAACTTTCCTGATCGACCGATCTGCGGACTGCTGCCGGTCAACATGATATAAGTGAGAGCGCCGAGGGAGTAGGCATCCAGTGCCCGCTCCTGTTTAAGTTGCGTTTGTGGATCGGAGGCGGTAGGAGCGTTTCCGCTCCACTTGGGCAAAAGGCCGGAAGCCCCTCCATATAGAAAAAGGACCGAATCAGCGGTGATCAACATGTTTTGCGGGTGAATGACGGCAAATTGCCCTTGCTCCTCCATCCGTACCAGATGACCGGAAATGGATCGCAGTAAATCCAGGGTCTCCCCCAGGGAGAGAGGAACCGCCTCATATAAGTGATGAGCCATCAAGGTACCTTCCATCTTTCCGTACACTTGATAGAGGATACCCTTCTCTACAAACAGGCCCTGTAACGGCACAAACGCCTTCCGCTCACGATTCATTAAATCTGGCAGCTGTGCTCCTTCCTGGATGTAGCGAAGGTCCAACCCGTGTAAAAAGCGAGTGGGAACCGACTCTTCCTCATCTGACGCTGCATCCGATTGCGGCGGGATCTCCGCATAGTAAAGCGCCCCCTGGACAAAGGGGAAGGAATGAAGCACCCGATAGGTGTTACGGATCCAATCGCCTGGTTTTATCATATTCATGCGCCATCGGACTCCTTCGTTCAAATCTCCCCTGGGATGGAATCCCGAAATATGTATAATGAGGCATGGGGTTGTGCCATGTTTCTACACAGTTTGACAGGATCACACTGGTATTCATTTTACCATGAACACGGATGGCAGGACACCCTTTTTTCCGCAATAAAACGGACTTTCCACCTTTGTCAAGCCCTTATTTGAAGGAACGATTGGAAAATCGATACAGCAGGATCGATCCCTCTAACCTGCGAATAAAAGATAGGAAAACCATTTATCCGAGAGAGGAATGATCCCGATGAATCCTAAAGCGGTTCGGGCCTGGATCTTATACGACTGGGCCAACTCCGCTTTCGCCACCACTGTGATGGCGGCGGTGATGCCGATCTACTATGCCGATGTCGCTGCCAGCGGATTGGATAATACTACTAAAACAGCCTATTGGGGCTACACCCAATCGATCGCTCTTATTTTTGTGGTTCTTCTTGCCCCAGTACTGGGTGCCATCGCCGACCGTTCTCACTCCAAACGCGCCTTCCTTCGCTTTTTCACCTATATGGGCGTAATCGCTTCGATTTTGCTGGCTTTTGTAGGTGAAGGAGAGTGGCTACTCGCCTCACTGTTGGTTATCGTGGGCACACTGGCTTTCTCCGGCGGCAACGTTTTCTATGACGCCTTCCTGACCGATCTTGTTCCTGAGGAGAGCAAACGGGATTATGTTTCCTCCCAAGGGTACGCTTACGGCTATATCGGCGGTGGTGTCCTTTTGGCCATCAACTTGGCCATGATCTCTTTTCCCACCGCTTTTGGCTTGGCCAATGCCACAGTCGCCACCCAGCTTTCCTTTTTATCAGTGGGGATCTGGTGGTTTCTCTTTTCGATTCCCTTTTTTCGTCATGTTAAAGAGCGCACAACCAACCACAGCAAAGAGAAACCCCTCGCGCTCGCCGCCACCGGCATCCGTTCCACCCTGGCAACCATCAAGAGCCTTAAGCGCTACCCGGAATTACTCAAGTTTCTGATCGCTTTTTGGTTCTTCTCCGACGGGATCAATACCATCATCAAGATGGCTACCATCTACGGCCGTGAAATCGGCATCGGTCAGAACGATCTCATCGCCGCTCTTTTGATCACCCAATTCGTCGGTATCCCCTGCACCCTCCTTTTCGGCAAATTGGCGGAAAAAACAGGCGCCATGCGCACCCTCATCATCACCTTGATTGTCTATCTTCTCATCGTCGTTCTCGGTTATTTTATGCAAACCGCCCTCCATTTTTATCTACTTGCTATCCTGGTCGGAACCGTTCAAGGGGGGAGCCAGTCCCTGAGCCGCTCCATCTTTACCCGCCTCGTCCCCATCCACCGCAATGCCGAATTCTTCGGCTTTTACGGCTTATCCGGCAAATTCGCTTCTATCTTCGGTCCCTTTGTCTTCGGTCTGGTTGGGCAGCTCACCGGTACCAGCCGGATCGCGATCACTTCCCTCTCCTTCTTCTTTATCGCCGGAATTGTGATGCTGTTGCTGGTTAACCTAGAAAAAGGAAAACAGGAAGCGGAGGCGGTCATGCGGGAAGAGATGGGCAGTAAGGGCGTGACACCTTCGATGTAGAAGTGGCTGTAAAAAACAACGGGAAGAAGCTTTATCGCCTCTTCCCGTTTCTCGATCAATTTGTAATCGTAAATTCCCCTTCAGCGAGTACATCCTCACCGCGCAACACTTTCACCTCGTAATCTCCCGTTTCATAGAAACCGTAAAAATCGGAGGAACTGGTGAATTCCCACTTGTATTGGCGGCTGTCCGGTTTTACTTCCTTAATAATTTCTTGAAGAACACGGTCTTCTTTCTTATTTTTAATCTGGATTTTTAAACGAGCGGTATCAAACTGTTCTCCTTCCGGCAAAGAGAACACCATCGCAAAGCCTTCATCGATACCAAAGTGCTTGCGCGGATTAACCGCCTGAAAGTTGCCATCATCCCGGGGATAATTTCCGAACTCGATTTTGGGTATTTGTGGCCCTTTTTCTTCCTCAGCGGCATCCTTACCTTCATCGGAAAACAGCCCGCAGCCGGCTCCCAGTATAAGCAATGCCGCACTCAACATCAATAGCCAAACCTTCTTCACATTCTTACCCTCCTGTACGCTTTCGATCAATCGGTAATAATAAAGTCACCTTCAGCAAGCAAATCCTTCCCACGCCACACTCTCATCTTGTAGTCCCCAGTCTCGTAAAAGTCATGGAACTTGTCCGCATCGGTAAATTGCCATTTTAATTGTGTCTGGGATGTTTTTACTTCGGCATTCACTTCTTGCAGCAATCGGTCTTCTGATCCGTCAGTCTTGATCATTTGAAACTTTAAATGCTTCACATCAAAGGCTTCCTCATTCGGCATTTGAAATGCCATTGCAAATGACTCGTCCTTGCCAAAGTGTTTACGAGGATGAATCACTTCATATTTTCCTTCATCTTGAGGAAAGTCCCCAAATTGAATCACAGCCGTTTTGGCTTCTTCCTTTTCTTCCTGATCAGCATCCGCATCATCGCCACCCAGGATTCCGCATCCAGCACCAATAATCAACATCCCGACACATAATAAAACCAACCACGGTTTGGCCAATCATGCCTCCTCCTTCCCGATCAATTTAGCTTCTCTTGTTCAGAATCCCGTTGATAGCGCACATTTTCCTGAATCGCATCCCGATTATGCCGGACACGTGACTGCAACTCTTGCTTGACTTGATTTGAATAATTACGCAAAGCACTATCCCGGCTGTAAAAACGGGATCTTACTTGCGAGATAAGTGAGTAATCAAAATCCCGTTCCTCTTCTAAGTAGGTAAGCGCATCTTTAAAATGGACGTGTTCCCAACTCGACAACCGGCGCATTTCCTGATGATACTGTTCCAGCGCACCGATCTTGTGCGCAGCAATGGTTTGCGATTTTTCTATATGGACATCGGCCCACTTTTGCCATTCCTCATAGAGGCGACTAAATTCCGCTTCAAAATATTCCTCCAGCCCCACTTTGGATTCCACCGATTGAAAGTCTCCACCACCAGCGTTGGCGATATCATACAGATTTTCCTGTTCTTCTTCCTCGCCTACATCAAATCCGATGATGTTGACCACCGCTTCAATATCCGACTCATAAAGGTCCTCGGCAGCCGCCACCGGGTCGCCGTCGCATGTTTCAATGCCATCACTTACGACATAGACAATATTTTGTACATTTCCGCCAGTATGACCAGCAAGGGATTCCTTTGCTTTTTCAATCGCACCTGCCAACGGTGTCCAGCCCGCCGGTTTCACTTTATCCAAGGAGGACTGAAATTGTTTGTTGTTATATTCGCCCAAGGGATAAGCTTCGGCAAAACTTTCGCAGGAGAGCTCCTTGTCACTTTTGCTGTTGCTTCCTTTGTGACCGTATACCTGTAGGGATACGTTGGCCCCTTTGGGCATATTGGAGACAAAATCTTTAATCGACGATTTGGCCAGGTCCATCTTTTGTCCGCCATCCACCTTCTCCGCCATACTGCCGCTGGCGTCCAAAAGGATGACAACGTTGACCTCCTGCCCTTTTGGCAACTCAATCGCGCGGACACTGCCTGGTCCTGCTTCAATATCGATCACAGAGGCATCAAAATCTTGATAATCCTTCACAAAGGGACGATAATCTTCCGCCAACAATTTGATCAGTTGAGATTCCAGTTGATTGGCCGAGATCGAAGGGGAGATCTTGTCCAATTCCGCCCGTACCTTTTTTAAATCATACTTCTTTCCCGCATAGGTTCCCGGTTCCCGCAAGACATCGACCGATTCCAGTTCGCCAGGTGCTTTTAGTCTAGAATAATCAGGCCCTTTTTTCTCTTCTTTCTTCTCTTCTTTTTCATCCGGTGGCTCCGACTGTACCAACAAAGAACAACCCGTCGTCATCACCAATATCACGACCAGGAGTCCCGTTCCGATTCGTTTCCACATCAATCTCGTTCAAAAGCCTCCTTGTGATAAAAATAAAAAGTGGAACAAAAGCCGCGAATCTCCCCCTCTTATTCGCCGCTCCCGCCTCCATCATAATAGAAGGTGCAACCATCTTCCACCTCCTTGCAAGAATATTTTACCACATCACAAAAGAAACCTACATTCGGAATTAGGAGTAAAAAAGAAAACACCCTGGTGGGTGTTCTTAATGTAGGAGGGTGGGCTACTTGGTAGGATAGACGTTTATCTTAATCACCAATCAGCATCATCTACCCTAGCCAATACATATGTAAAGATTTTTAAATCGATAGCCCACTACTGTATTACTTATCATTTTTAAATAGAAAGGCTCCGCCAGCCGTAAATGCGAAGCCCTATCTCTGAAAAATATTTAATCGTTGTTATATTCATCGATTTTTCCCTATATTTCATTCCGATTTTTTTGTGCCTCATCCTTTTACCTTATTATTTCCTTCTTGACTATTATTGAAAATCTCCCTATCTAGCTTATGATACTTTCCCCAAAAATAACTGTGGATCTCACTCCATCTGTTTCCGATATCGCTTCGAATCCCTTGATCCTTTTCCTGTTCTTTTAAGTAATCGATCGCTGCCCGAATACTTTCTTTTTCTCTTTTTTGCTTTTCTATAGTATCTCTCGTTAGCTATTTAGTGGAAATCGCCTAAAAAAGATGTCGGCGTTTATACGAGTCTAATGTAATCATTCTAGTTAGAAATGTCATATTCACAAATAACCTAATCAACATTCTTCTTTTTAAAAACCTTCTCATCCCGTTGTTCCCCTCTACTAAGGGAAATCCCACCGATAACGAGTGCCACAGGTATAAAGAAGTTAAAAAACGCTCCCTGCTTCAATGTCAATAATTCCACCACGGTATAGATTATTGCCATTCCAATCATCATAAAGCCTAGGTGTTTTCGGGTCATTAAAGATACCTCCTTTACATTATTCATATGCATTACCAGGCTTTGGATTGTTTACTGGCAGCTCTTTGCTATTGTTCCTGGTCTTATTCCAATTTTAGTATCAAGTAATGCCATAAATTTCCCTCCATAGTAAATCCCCTTTAAGTATACAGTCAGGAGTTCCTTTTTACTGTCTTCTCAAAGGGGATCATATCAATTTCTCATCAAATTGGAAATGCTTTTGCTTTTGGTTTATTACATCAAACTGCCGATTTCCCCTCGCCAATCCAATCAAGGTATTTTACAGTAAGAAAAAAGTACATAATTGGAAAGTAAAAGACACTAGCCAAAAAGTTAACACTTAATATTATAAAATAGCTTTCCGTTAATAAATTGGTTACAAACATACTAACCATAGAGATAAACCACTCCATCAAAGTAAACAGAAATATAGTGAGAAAAAGGCTTAAAAAATGAGATTTACCAAAAGCAAGGGCTTTCTTTATACTTTCTTTCCATGTTGCTTCTTCGATAACAAATACGAAGGGAAAGGCAAAGAATAGAACAGAGATTATAATCCCCGGAATCACTAAAAATACCATCCCTATCGATACAGCGATAACATATCCGATGCTCACCATATAGACAGGAAACATCAGTCGCATAAAAGCATCGTAAGCTGATCTCAATGATGTGTCTTTTTCCGTCAAAGTATTTTTAGCCAATTGGATAAAGGGTATCGAGACTACAGATATGGAAATTAAGACACAAATACCATTAATCCAATCTGCCATAAACAACACATCTGCCATACCGTAGTAGAAGTATAAGTAATTGGATAACACTATCAGCACAACTTGAACCGGCAGTAGAATGGTAAAACCAAGTATTACAATTTTAAGTAAGTGTTCTCTATATATAGAAAGAGATTCCCTCAATGTAGACATCGTTCCGCTCCTCACCTGGGGTTTCTTGTATTAGCCAATATTTCTTTAAACGCC
Organism: Desmospora activa DSM 45169; assembly: GCF_003046315.1. Classification (NCBI taxonomy): domain Bacteria; kingdom Bacillati; phylum Bacillota; class Bacilli; order Caryophanales; family Thermoactinomycetaceae; genus Desmospora; species Desmospora activa. The sequence continues at coordinate 115,294 of NZ_PZZP01000003.1, forward strand.
TCTTCCCCCGATTCATTTCGAGTTACATCACTCTGAACATCTAAAACAGCATCCAACTCGTCCTTATCAAACAACATACTGCGGTGTTGTGTTTTAATCTTTTGTAAATCCCATCTTCCTTTCAGATCCCATAGGGGAATCTCCTTAGAGAGAAAATCAATTACTTTCTCCCTGGATTCCTTAGTTTTAAGAAACAGCAAATGTTGATTATTCTTAGCGTGAAAAAGTTGATTCCAAGCTTTATCTAATTCTTTTTCCATCGATTGATCTGCATAATTCCCAATTACTTTCTGCTGAATTCGCTTTGCTACTCGATTAGCCTCCTGGATCTCTCGATATTCCTTTAAAATCCCTGTGGGTACCTCCATAAACTCCTGAAAGGATTGTTTAACTTCATCTGACATCTTCACTTCGTACTTTTGATACATCTGTTCTAACAGCTTAGATTGCTTATGCCAAACCTCATCAACAGTATGAGCCCAACCCTGACCATGGGTAATAAAAAAACGTAGAATTGTATTCACACTGACAGCTAATCGGATAATGGTCTTAGCTTCGGAGACAGGAGGAACCGTACTGTCTTCTTTTATAGCTATATGTCCAACAATCTTTTTTTCTTTCCAATAAATCGCGTAATTATAGAATTGATTCTCATACTTTACTCTCCAATTAAAGATCTCCTCTTTTTCCCCGGGCTTCTTGTATTGCAATACTTGATCAACGACTTTTCTTGGTAGAATACTCATAACAATCCTCTTTTCTAGCGGGATCAAACAACCCTACTTTTTTAGGGAAGGAATGGACTCTTTAATCTAATCAGAATCCATTCCCACTGTTCCATCAACGATCTAAGAACAACATTTTCCGATGAGCACTAGCTCTGTGTGATGTCTCACTTAGGAAAACCAGCCCTTTACCGTATTCCAACCAGAGCTCACTCTTTCGCTTACCGTATTCCAACCAGAGCTCACTCTCTCGCTTACCGCATTCCAAGCACGTCCAATCTGTTCCCGATTAGCATAAATAGTGCTTACTCCCCATGCTAGACCACCAACGATAGCCATTCCCGCTGCAAGCGGTGGGCAAGCTGCTGCTACCAAAGGTGCACCGGCCATCAGAGCCCCGCCAAATCCTCCTGCTGCTCCGAAGATAGCATCTGTTCGCTCCTGACCTGATGTAGTAAAGGCTCTATAAGTATGATAGATTCCTTCTCCCGTACCGATCGCCACTCCAGCCCAAGCAGCAAACTTCCCTAACCCAGTCATCGGTTTGGGTATACTGTCAGACATTCGAGCTAAAGCAGCAAAATCCCCGGCAGCTTCTAGTCTTTGCGCTTGCTGAAGTGCCATTGCACCCCTAACATTGCTGACTACATCAATTGTATTATCTACACCTTGCCAGGTATCTAAAGCCGTCTTCCAACCGGAATTCGCAGGAACGGCTAGTCCAAGACCACCCCTTATGATATTGCCTGCAAAGTAGTTGTACCCCATATGCCTTCCAGTAAAGCTATTAAGATTAGTGTTAGAGGGGTCATCTAACATGACTCTCGCAGCATCGACTAACCTAACTTGTCCGACAACAACATTATTAAAGACATATTTGAGCGAGTTATAAAGTTGCTGACCATTTGTGGTACCATTATTATTCCCGTTACCCTGGTTGCCATTGTACTCATCTGGATCTTGATTTTGATCCGAATTATTATACTCATCAGGAGCCCGGTATTGCTCCGGTTCTTGATATTGCTCCGGTGCCTGATATTGCTTTGGTGCTTGATATCTTTCCGGTGCTTGATATCTCTCCGGTGCTTGATAATTATCAGCGTAGGTGATAGGAATTGTAAAAGGGAGGATATTAGAGATAAGATAAAAACTTAATAATACAATCGCTATTTTCTTTTTTATTGATCGACTCACTGGACACACTTCCTTTATTATGAATCCCCGAACTAGTGCGGTCAACATCGAATAGGAGTGACCAATTTTTTGGACCGCACTTGTACTCGGGTTCTAATAAAATGAAATCAATCCACTACTTTAAAAAATATACGGTTTTGGATCCTGAGGGACGTTATTTACCCTTATTTCAAAGTGCAAATGTGGCCCAGTTGACCACCCTGTATTGCCAATTCCTCCTATGCGCTGCCCTCTTGTTACCTGTTCTCCTTGGGTAACCCTAATGTATTGTGATTCCTGATGGGCATACCGGGAAACAATGCCTCCGCCGTGGTTGATATCAACGGTATATCCATATCCGTTCATCCAACCCGCGTAAGTAACTACCCCGTCACCTATAGCATATATCGGGGTGTCATACGGCCCTCCAAAGTCAAGTCCTGAATGAAGCTTATACCCTCCATTAACTGGATGCCATCGCATACCGTAATCAGATGTAATAATGGGATTTGCAACCGGCATACCAAATTCTCCGTCTCCCATAGGCGGCATTTCTAAACCGGCATAAACATTAACTGGCTTCACAACTGGAGCTTGTGCCTCTGATGTATACGTATAGGGAGTCGATTTCATAAACAGAATGGGGATTTCGGTTTCAGCTTTCGCAACCGCTTCATTGTTATCTATTTCTACAGTGAAGTTTTTCATTTGGTAATTGCCCCAATCACCAAATGATTCTTCGCCTTGTTCTTTTCCTTTTTCTGCATCACCGGTTGTAGCAGCAACCCTCACTGCATCTCGCAGGGCGGCCTGAGTATCCATAATCCCTTTTCCCAATACAACCGCTTGCCAGAGTACCATTGTCATTAATATAAACAGGGGTAATATGATTACAAACTCTACAGTAGATGCCCCTTTTTTACCTAAACGAAAAAGTCTCGGGATCATTTCATCCTCCTCATTCATTCATAACGGGAGCGATCACTTCAGTTTGATATGGAAAAATAGGCAAACCTTTCACAACCGGATGAATTCCTATTTCTGCTTTTGCTGTTGCTTTTTCGTCCTCTAGTTCAAGGTGGATGTCATTTAATGTATAGTACGCGGCACTCTTAAAACGATCCCTTGCAAGTTGTTCTACATCTGCTTTTGGTTCTCCCATGGCCAAGTCCCTTGATGCTCTACTCAACCAATCCTGGGTTTCTAAAATTGCTATCCCTGCTACAACAAATTGCCACACAAAAAGAGTCATAAAAAGAAAAAGCGTTAGGATAATGATGGACTCGACTGTTACACTTCCCTTACGTTTTGAAATGTGCCTTTTAAATATGGATTTCATCTCATTGGGCACCTCTTGATTTCGTTAATATCGAACTTCCTCAGCGGACGAATCTGGAATCCATTCAAAAAAACTTCTTTTTGGTCCAACACTACTCCCTTTCACTCGATCATAAGGAATAGCATCTTTGAATAATTGAGGCTCATAAGGTGTTTCTGCAATTACTTCTACCCGCCCCCCTTTTGAAAAGCGAACCACTCCAGACTGTCCTCCACCATTTTTTTCAGCATACTCCCGCGCAGTTGACTGTATTTGATTTTCATATTTTTTAATTACCCTTCTCATAAATGTTTCTCGCTTCGCTTCCGTTCCTAAAAGATAGTTGTATGGATCAATATAACCGGGATCTCCAGGTTGCAAATCCCCATTTCTCCTTGCTAAATTTGTCATTTGAGCTATGCGTTCCCTCTGTACCCATTCATCCATTTTTTTTGTGATAGCCAAACTTATGGCATCGGCGGAACTCATGGAATACGAATGGCCAATCCATGCTGTTGCCATAGAAGCTAGGAATGATAGAAATACCATAAATACCGGAAGAGATACCACCCAAATAACGGTGGCATTCCCTTCTTTATTAGTAAATCTTCGGTGAAAAAACCTCAAAGTTAACAGATCAGTTATCTTTGTTTTCATCTCTTTTTTCCTCTATTTCAGATTTTGCCTTTTCACGTTCTTCACGCAGCCTTTTTGAGATGTCTCTTTGGAATTTAAGCGCACGGCTTGTTAATTCTCTATCTCTCTTGTTAATCAAAGATCTTAAATTAATTAGGTCATCCACCTTTCCCATCTCATTAAGTGTTTCAACCCCCTGTAACAAATGTTTTTTCTCTACTTTCACCAACCCCCTTAAACCATTATCATATACCAATTCATTCATTCTTTGATAATTCTCAGCCCAAATCTTGTCTGCCTCCAATCGATTTTTGGTTCTCCAAACATCCCATTCCCGTTCAATCCTTTTTTGTTCCGCTTTTAAATAACTATCCAGATCACTACCGGAAAGGACATTTTTATAGGTCCCATTAGAGGCTTTGGCCATATCCATCAATTGCTTTTGTCCTTTATTGTCTACATTAAACCCTAAGATGTTGATTACGGTTTGTGCTCCAGCATCATTCAATTCACGAGCCGCTTTGACGGGATCACCGCCACAAGTTTCTTCACCGTCACTTACCACATACACGATGTTTCTCGTTTTTCCGTCGGTTTTTTCTACTGCTTTCGTTGTTTCATCAATCGCACTCGTCAATGGGGTCCATCCCGTCGGTGAAAATCGATCCAACGCCTGATTAAAGCGCGATTGCTTATATGCGCCCAATTCATATACTTCTTCATTACTCTCACAGGAAACCTGTTTATCTTTTTCTTGATTGCTGCCTTTATGACCGTATACTCTCAAGGATACGTTAGCATCTTCAGGCAATTCCTTCGTAAAATCCTGGATCGCTTTCTTGGCCAGATCCATCATAACTCCCTCCCGCACTTTTCCAGCCATACTGCCGCTCGCGTCCAGTAACACAAACACATTGATCTGCTCAAGTTCTGGAAGCTGGATCTCTCCATCTGGAGTTTCTACATGAGGTTGATTGGAAGGATCAAATGCTTGCAATTCTTGATATGTACTTTGGTAATCCTGTGCTAGGTAATAAATTAAATGATCGTAAATCTCCTCTTCTGAAAGCCCTTCGGGTATATTTTCCAGGACTTCTTTTAATTCGTCTTCATTAAGTTCCCCATTTTCCATTAACCGACCTGGGTTCTGCATAAAAATCTCATCCGGATCGGTGGCGGCAGTGGGGATTTTTTCCTCACTTCGTTCCCTTGCTTCTTCCTGCGGTTCTTTATTGCCGGCATCTTGATTGGATACCGGATTTGAGGGATCTTTGCTACATCCCACGACCAACAGAAACGTCAACAAGAGAATTATTGAACGTTTCATTATCATCAAAGCCTCCCTTTTATTGAGATGGCCGTCAATTGACGGCCACCCTTATCACTATCATCCATGACTTATTAGTCGTCATCGCCACCACCGGTAATTGCGTTTGTCACCCGTTCTTGTAATTCAGAGAAGATTGTATTATCATCATCCGAAAATACCGCCACCAACAAAGCGGCGAATAAAGCTCCAGCAGCCAAAATCCCGACATATTCCAGTGTGGGCGAACCTTTTTTACTTGCCAGGGGTTTTCTGAAATTTGGCATATACTCTTTTGCTTCTTCCAACATCATTTTCACTTTACTCAACATAAGTCCTCCTTAAATTAAATATCCTTTCCAGCTCCTACAAAACAACATTATTCACTAATTCCTACGCATCACCTCCTGAAATCATTAAAAAATTTCTTTTGCAACAAAGAAGGAATAGATAAAGGCAGACAAGATCAACATCACAATGGAAGGAGCAATAACAAACGCACTAACCAATGATATTTTAGGTGCTGCTTTCCCTGCAGCCTCTTTTGCTTTCTCTGCCCGCATACGCCGCATTTCCTCTGCTTGTAGAGCAAAAGTTTCAGCGATAGGGGTGCCGAGATTGTTAGCCTGAATCATACTCTGTATTAAAGCTTCCAATTCCGTTGATGTTGTACGCTTCATAAGGGAACGATAAGCCATCTCCCTTTGGACACCAAAGTTAATCTCTTGGTGCATACGTCCAAACTCATCGCTTAAGGGACCTTTATTAGTTGAAACATAATAAGCCAAAGCTTCATCTAATCCCATACCCGCCTTAAGCGTAATACTCATCATATCCATGAAATCGGGTAACTCCATCCTCATCTCTTCTTGCCTCTTCTTAGCCAAATACTTTATGAGAAGCATGGGAGACAAGTAACAAACAACAGGTAAAAACACCAGCAGAATAATTCCCATTGGAAACCCGATCAGGAACAAGAAAAAGCCCACGCCACCCCCAAAAATAGCTCCCAACATCTTGGCTCCATTAATACGGTCTGTGGTTAAACCATAAGGATTTCCCGCCAGAATAAGGTCTTGTGTTATTGTTTGAGAATCACTCATTACCTCTATTTTACTACCGCGTTCAGCCATGGCATCCATCCAACGATGGAGTATATCCAGTTTGTTGAATTCCTTTGCCATGACATTTCGAGGAGTAATACGTTTAGCCAGCTGTTTATCCACTTCTTGATGATCACGGCGGAAGAAAATATAATTCAAGCCTGCAAACAGGAGTAAAAACCAAATAATTACTGCTATAACAAACAAAGCAAAGGATTCCATGGCTATCCCTTCTTAAAATCGAATATCGGCAATTTTTTTGACGAGGAAAAACGCAAGTACCTGCATACCAACAAAGATCACCAAAACAATCAAACCATATATGGAAGTAAAAAAGTCAAAGAAACCTTCAATCATTTGGCTCATCATTATAACAATTAGAAGCGAAATCAACGGAAGTAGGTAGGCTGAATATCGCGCCTGCGAGATGGAAGCATCAATCGTTTTGTTAATAATTTTTCGCTCTTCCATTGTATTTGCCATTTCGCTTAAAACCGTAGCCAAATCTCCACCTGCTCGCCGCTGGATGATCAAAGCATTTACAAAGACTTGTATATCTTTACTGTAAACACGTTCAAGCATATCATTTAACGAGTGTTCCAAATCTCTACCCAATTTAGTTTCTCGAACAACAATCCCCACTTCATCCTTAATCGGTGACGGCAGTTCTTGGATTACCAGTTCCAAACCTTGAGAGATTGATAATCCAGCTCTTGCCGCACTGGATAATAGTCGACAAGTTTCGGACAGTTGATTGTTAATCCTATTAATATAAATCATTTTTCTGGAAGCTAAAAACATTTTGGATGCAATCGGAATTAACATTGTAGTTATAAACAACCCCACCCATAAGGGAGCTTCCAGCAAAAAGGAAAAAAGAAAGAGTAGAAATAAACCGACCGCGAACAATAATGCTCCATACTCTGAAGGACGGATATTTAAGCTCGCTCTCTTTAACTGGGGTTCCAACCGTTTAGCCCATTTCTGCTGATCCAATTTATCTGCTAATCGATCTGACCAGCGCTCTTCTTCAACAAGACTGGTTAGACCGCCCATAGTTTCGAATGTTTGTTTTTTTGCTAAACGGTAGTGTAAAATGTAAAACCAAACCATAAGAATGCAGAAAACTGACATTCCTCCTAGGATGGCGATGATCATGTCATAGCCCCCTGTGTTACTGGCTTAAATATTTGTGGATCTACGGGTACACCATATGCTTTAAGTCGATCGATACAGCCTGGGATTTTTCCGGTGGCAGTAAAATATCCTTCCACTTGTCCTTCTTCGTTAACATTAGTTTGAACAAAGCGAAAAATATCTTGTACCTTGATAGAGCCATCAGGTTGCTCAGAAATCTCCGTAATCTCTAGCATTTTTCTTTGCCCGTCCGGTAAACGGCCAATTTGAATAATTAAATCGACTGCCCCCACAATGTACTGACGAATAATTGTTGAGGGCAAGTCCATTCCTGACATCATCACCATCGCTTCCAGACGACTTAAGGCGTCAGAAGGGGAATTTGAGTGGATGGTAGTCAACGAACCTTCATGACCAGTATTCATTGCTTGCAACATGTCAAAAGCTTCTGATCCCCGTACCTCACCGACAATGATTCGATCAGGACGCATCCGTAATGCATTTCGAACCAATTGGCGAATGGTAACTTCACCTTTTCCCTCAACGTTCGCGGGGCGTGCTTCCATTCCCGCAACATGTCCATGAGGAATGCGAAGTTCAGCCATATCTTCAATGGTAACAATCCGTTCATTTTCAGGTATAAAACAAGCCAAGGCATTAAGTAGTGTCGTTTTTCCGCTACCTGTTCCCCCTGAAATAATAAGATTTAATTTTGCTTGAACCAGACTGTTTAGAAATTGAGCCATTTCAGGGGTTAAACTCCCAAATGAGACCAAATCATCTAAAGCGATTGGTTCTTTTCTAAACTTCCTGATAGAAATAAGTGTCCCTTTTAGACTAACTGGGGGAATCACCGCGTTTACACGAGAACCATCGGGTAGACGAGCATCTACCATTGGAGAACTGACATCAATTCGACGTCCGATAGGAGCTACAATTCGATCAACAACATGACGTAAGGCCTCTTCGTCCCGGAATTGAATATCGGTCTTATGCAATCGTCCTTTTTTTTCAAAGTACACTTCCTTTGGTCCGTTAACGACGATCTCTGTAATGTCTTCATCTTCCAACAGGGACTCCAACGGACCGTAACCCACTGATTCGTTGATAATACGTGAGATAAGCCGTTCACGACCGTGTTGGGTAATAACCACTTGCTCATCAGCCAGATACCGGCCAATCAAACGATCAAGAGTTATTCTTAGTTCAGAAGATTGCATTTGGGTTAACTTTTCTAAATCCGTTTCCCTAAGCAGACGTGCTTTAAAATGCTTGGCTAGGTTATCTAGTTGAGTATCATGCATCGAAGAAGCTTGGCGAGTAGAGTTTTCCCTCTCCAATGATTTTTGTTTGTTATTTTTTCGAGTTTGAGAAAACAGAGACATTCTAGTACCCCCTAAGCAGATTTCATAGAATCCATCGTTAACAGCCAACGGGCTAGCTTTTGAATGTCCCGACCAAATAAGGGTAAACCACGTTCATTACGGGATGTACGAATTAGTTTACCTTCGTTTAAGATTCGCTGAATACGCTTTGAATCTTCCCGTAAAGATGCGATAACTGGAAACGGGAAGTGCTTGGCAACATCTTTTTGTGACAGCTCGGTTTCACGGCTCATCCGATTCAAAATTATATTCAAACGGTTTGCTGGGTCAATGCCTAATTTAGAGAAAAGATCCAACACAGAATTAAGTACGGTCATTGATAACATATCAGGGACGAGCACGCATCCAATCTGATCTGCTTCTTCCAATACTGTATAACTGATAGGTGTCATTTCGGAAGGGAGATCCACCAAAATGTAATCATAATACAATCGTGCAGTACGCAACAAGCGTTCAACATGTTCTTCTGTAACTAGTTCCGCTACTTCCGCATTTACCGGGCTTACTAAAACCTCGATTTGTGATTTCGGTTCAACCACCGTTACACTACGTATATGGTTATCGTTTAATTCTTGTAATACGGGATCAAGATCATAGATATTCCTCTCATTTGTTAATTGTAGGATTGTCTCGACCCCTCCGTATTGGAGATTTAAGTCGACTAGTAGCACACTGGAATTGGAATCCAAGCCAATGGTTTGGGCTAAAGTAGATGTGACAAGGCTTTTTCCTTGGCCTCCTTTGCCACTATAAAACGCCATCACCTTTCCTTTTGCCCAATTTGAAGTAAAATCATCTTTATCCTCTTGACTTTTTTCAAAGGCTTGTACAGCTCGACCTAATACATCTTCTAAAGCTTGGATTTCATCTGGTAAGAACAAAATATCAAATGCTCCCGCTCGATTTAAATCCCTGGTGCGCAATGGATCTTTTTGCTCAGTTAAATAAACAATCAATGCACCTGAAACTTCCTTAGATATATAAGGTATCAGCTGAATACTATTAGCATTTTTTTGTTCATGTAATACTACAATATCCGGTTTCAGTCGGCTGATTTCCTTTCTAACTTCAACCGGTTTCAGGGAGTGAATTTCTGAGAATATAGTCGCTACTCTTGAACTTATATCCTCCGTTTGGTGTTTGTCCTCGCTCACAATAAGGAGTTTATGATGAGTTGTTGTCACAGTTTTACCTCCCGAATAGATCGTATTACATTCCAGTATCCTGATTATCTTCCGTTCCTGGGCCGTTTGGATCAATTATTGCATCAACCTCATCAGATTGTTCCGTTTGTTGACTACCATCCTCAGTAGATGGAGGGGGACTTTGTTGTTCACCGTTATCTTGGTTTTCATTGGAAGGTTGCCGCTTTTTATTAGATTCTTCGGTAGGTGCCTTCAAAACACGAATTGCAGCAGCAAAATTTTCTTCATGAATCAGTTTTTCAGCATCAGAGAGTGGCATCTCCAACCCGATACCTTTCCCGTCCCCTGTCATAGCGACCACTGGAACATCTGTCATAAAAATACTGGTATTAACTTTCCCATCATTTCTATTAGATACTACAATGTCTACTCGATCGTTTACTTCTAGTGACCCATCAAATTTAACACGATCTGATTGAGCCAATGTTACCATTCGATTATTATTTTCTGTCAAAGATGACTGTGATTTTAATAGATTATTAGTAAGTAAATCTCCCTTTTTCATTGGTGCGATAGCAACCAGACGATCAATCGAGTAGGGGTAATCTCCCAATTGAATCTGATTTAGATCTGTTACCGCCGACTCTTGTACGTATTTAGCGGGGACATTTACCGCTGTAAAATCTTCTGGGGTTAAAAGTTCTCTTGATGATATCTCTTTTGCTGCTACATACACTGTTAGGTGATTGCCCAACTGGGAGTCCACCGCACTTACCTTTTGCATAAACAAAAATCCAGCCACAGCAGCCAACGCCAACGCCAATATAAGAAAAATAATTGCTCGTCGTTTTGCATCTTGCATGCTTGGACACCCGCTTATTAAGAGAATTTTTGTTGTTCATATTCACCAGTTCAAAAAACCAAAGCTCAGATCCAAAATTGGCTGTATATCAAAACTGTTCCCGCAAGTATAAAAGGGGCAAATGGAAATTCACTATGTCTACCAATTTTTGACCACCGGAAAAATTTCAATGCTAACATAAAAATAGCCGCTAATACATGAGATAATAAGAAAATCCAAAAAAACGCTTCCCATCCTACCGCAAACCCAATCATGGCAAATAGCTTTACATCTCCACCACCTATTGAACGTTCATTAGTTAAGGCAGCAATTATTGTTAATATAATTAATACAATGACACCCGTTAGCAAGTAGTTCCACCATGGTTCAGGATGGTGAAAAAAGCGAATTATGATAGCAGATACCAGTCCAATAAGTATAAAGCGATCATAAATAAGTCGTTCCCGAAGATCCGAGATAGTGGCAGCAATTAATAGACCAATCAAAATCCAATAGAGTAAGTGTTCAGCCACATAAATTCATCCTTTGAAAGGTCACAATTCTGGAAACCATTTCTTATTCAACTGTCATTATATTCCCAACCAGCTGGAAAAGACAAGGGGTAAAAAGAATTTATAACCAATGAACTACTATTTAAAAATAGATTTTTTGCATTCGACTTTCATTTTAGATAAATTGCTTTTGATTAGAACGGGAAAATAAGTTTTATTGATTTTTCCTACCTGATAAGATTTGACTTGAATCAAAAAAATCATGAAAAAGAGCATTATAACTTAAAATAAGCGCTATTGGAGAGATTAACAAATAAATTGTTTCCTTTCTCTCAAACACTCGTAAGCAGTGATCTCTTCTATTAATTATCGTAAAACAAATCAAAATCCAAAGATAACTCCTTTTATGAGTAAATGTTTAGCTTTATTTAGAGAAGATGATATGTAAAGAAACTATAAACGGAAAAAGAAATAGATTGGTCACCCTTGGGTATACCTCCTTTTTTGTATTGATAAAACAACCCCTGCATGATTTAAAGGAAATAAAGCTTCCTTTATATACAAAGGAATTTACAGGGTTTATCCACAAAATAAAAGGAAAATAGTCATAGGGCATTGATTGTCAGGATTTTTAATATGAAAGTAAAGCAGCTAATAATTTTGAACAGAAATGACGCAATCACCAAACTCTCAAAATACAAACTCCATAAACTATCACGAGAAAAACGGATATCCCTTTTATTAAACTGGTGGTGCTTCGATGATTATGATCCTAAATTTGAACTGTTACCTGAATCACTAAAACAAGAGATTCTCAGTTCTGACGAACCGATGAGAGATGTAATGGATGAGCGCTACAATCCTCTTTTAATAGAAGCGCTAAAGCATACCTTTGTCGGTGTAAAAAATGAATACCTCTCCAACCAAATCACACAGATACAAAGAAATGACATTACTGTTGATGGTGAAGAGGAAAAATTGATGGCCTGTCCATGCTTTGAATACGAAAATTTATCAGAGCGTGATCAATACGAAATTTGCCCGGTGTGTTTTTGGGAAGATGACGGAAATGACGACACTACACGCTATAGTCCTCCCAATCATTTAACACTTGCGGAAGCTAGAGAGAATTTCAAAAAAGTTAGAGCGGAAACAAAAGAGCCATTAAGATTTATCGAGCCCGATGCAAAGAGCCGCTACTATAAAACCCCCAAGAGTAATAAGCGATCGGATTGACTCTCTCCCTTTACTGTCGACATCTCCCCTTCTTCCACAGCAAATTACCCCCCATCAACCAACATCCGCTTCCGGCGAATATCCAAGATATCCTCCAGATACGAACCGGTCCGCCTCATCAAACAAGTAATGATCAAATCCCCAGGGAAGAGTGGATCCGGATGGTCATAAAACGCATCTAGGATATGAAATCCTGCAAAAGGGTGTTCTTCTTCTGCACAGTAGAACCATTGACCGCCCAGCTCTTTCCGAAAGGTTTCCCCTAGATAGACTTGAATCGGCTCCATCCATTTATAATCTTCCTTGGTAGATTCCGCATCGGGATAGCGGTTGAGCATCCATTGTTCCAAAACGGACAGGGATTGGGGAGAAAAATCTAATTGTTGGGCGATTTCCGCCGGGATGGATGAGAAGAACCATTGCAACTCCCGATCCCGCTTGGCGAGAAATGATTGCAGTTCCGGATGGTTTGGATCATAGTTCAATCCTTCCTGCTCCTCCTTTCGGTTGACGGTTTCCAATTTACGATTGATCATGTTGTGCAGGAAGTTTCCCCGGTTTCTAGAAACCGCAGTCGTGACGAGACGAAGAGGGCAGACCGCGGCAGGATACACATGGGGAATGAGATAAAACATGTGATCTTCCCGCGTCTCCAATCCCCAAAAACCGTTTAATCCTTTACGGAGAACTTCCCCGGTATAGCGGGCGAGTTGATCTTTTTGGTCTGCATTCATCTCTTGATGGGTGTTAAAATTAGCAAGCATCCATTTTTCCAATGCCAACAGAGACTCTACACTAAAATCTAAGCGTGTTCCAACTTCAGCGGGCAATTGGACTCGCAGCATTTGCAGTTGGTTATCCATCTCCGATAACCAAAACCGGAATCCCCTTTCCTCACCTTCCTGGTCGATTTCTGTTGGAGTCATTTGATCCACCACCTTCTGAATTATTTTCATCGTTATTCTCATTTGCATCTGTGATTACATTTCCGTCTTTGTCTTTTCTTTCACCGGTTTTGGGATCGTAGGTTTCGCCATCACCGATCACAACCCATTGGATACCGTTTCGATCGAGGTTTTCTTTTAGCGGAGCACTCAGCTCTGCATTTTCAAACACCCAGACGATTTCCCAACCCTCCTCAGATTGGAGTCTCGCATCTCTCTCGATCTCCCAGCGGATTTCCTCATCATTGTAAAATGTAGTAGAGGAACCATCTCGTCTGGTGCTCGTTTTATGTTCAATCGCTCTGGATCCCTCAATGTCTGCAATATCAAACCTTCTCGTATATTCTTCCCCGCCAATCTCAACCGTAACACTCTTTTCCCGTTCCCCCCAACCCAGTCGGCCGGCATATTCATTCATTTTCTCATTGGAGATTCTGGCCCTGTTGATATTATTTTCATAAGTTGCTTCCCATTGTTCTCTGCTTTGTGGGTTCTCTCCCTCCCTTTCCTTCCTCTCTAAATACTCCTGCCAACGCGCTTCCCTATGTTCCGGGGAGCCAGGAGAGTGCGAGTTATCCCTTTGTGTCCTGTTGGGGCAGGAGCCGGAATTTGTATTCGCACAAGCCAAACCAACAAATCGATCGACGATATCCGAGTCCGCCAACTTTGTCAATTTTAATGCTTTCGTCGGCAAGGGGAGGGCTGTTAGCAAGCGAAAATTGCGGTTGGGTACGCGTAATTCTTCGCCGGTATTGGGGTCTTCACCTGTCCACCAGGCAACCACATCATTCCAACCGATCACTTCTTTGCCCAGCCCCCACAAGTTTCCGGCCGGATCCTCACTAAATTCGTTCCACTGATCCTTGAGATAATCGACTTTGCGTTGACCGAATGCAAGTGGATCATCCCGAAAATCATTCCATTGCTGTACAACGTCGATACTGGTTAGATTATCGAAGGATTCTTTCAGGTCTTCATATCCAATCACTTCTTTTATATATCCTTCAGGGTCCTGGAAGGCATCACGGATATCTTGTTTTACATCTTCTTTGAGCAAACAGTTTGCGACACCACCGAGGCAAATCAGTGAATCATTGACAAAATCGGGAAACAAACTTAACGGATCTTGCGGAGAGGACGCGGGGGTGGCAGGCGTGTTAGAGGATTCATTTGCTTGAGTGGTCTGTTGATTTGCTGGAGCATTGACGGGTTCATTTGTGGGTTCATTTACCGATTCCGCAGGCTCAAAACCACCACCACCCGCTTCACCGTTGATGGCGTTTTTAATGGCGGTAGAGATCGTATTTTTCGTTTCATCGCTGGAAAGAACCCCAACGAGCAGCGTCCCTAATAACAAGCCGGCAACGAGTATGATTACATACTCGACGGTTGATGCCCCGCGTTTATTGGTTAACAAGGAATGAAACGAGCATAAATGTTTTTTCATTCCGATGCCCCCTTCACCCGTAAATCAATCCACTGATTATAAACAAAAGCAGGACAAAGGCGAGCGGAACGGAGATCACCGAGGCAAAACCCTTCCAAGCGGAAAATGCGTGCACTTCCCCGATGGCATGGGACAAAATGACGACCTGCCATACCATGACAACCAGATCCAATAAACTGATAAAAAGAAAGAGTATCGTCAATACAAAGCTGCTTGCCATCACAGGTGTATCTGAGGTAAACATCTCTCTACCATAGATCAGCAACAACGGAAGCCAAAGAGTCCCTTTCACTACAATGGGAATCAGAGACCAGGAAACCGCTTTCAAGGTTTCATGGAAATCCCCTACCCCGCCAAACAGACGAGCCATACCATAAAAGATTCCGCCCCCGATAAACCATCCGACCAATCCGGCAATCGGTCCGATCACGATCGCACCGAGCAAGAGCAGTATGATCGGGCTGAAATCCCCCCAACTGCGGTTGGATAGATAATCCAACATCGTAACGATCCCACTCAACAAAACCAGAATGAGTGGCCATTTCATCGGTTGGTCAAGCACTTCGCGAATCGTATCACTCGGTCGAAGCCAAATTGAAACCCAAGGATTATCCCGGTTCATGCTGGTTGCCCCCTACCTCTCTGGATTTAACATTCTCCCGCGAATATCCATAATCGACACTGTTCCTAACTGCCGACTGTCCAGGCTTTGTTCGCGATTATCCCCCAATACAAACACTTCCCCTTGTGGAACCGTAACCGGGCCGAAGTCTGTCGTTGTGGCATCAGATGCCAGGTAAGGTTCATCCAACGGTTTTCCATTCACCAGCACCCGGCTCTCTTTTATTTGGATGCGTTCATCAGCCAGAGCAACCACCCTTTTCACATGATTGAAGTCGTCTTCTTGGTTGTAAAAGATAACAATATCCCCTCGCCGCGGTTCCATCGGTCCCCTTTCCACCCAATACGCTTGCCCATCCTGCAGGGCAGGGCTCATACTGTCCCCTTCAATCGTGAATAATTGGTAAAAGCGAAAAAAAAGCAACACGATCAACAGGATCGAAACGAATAGAAGAGAAGAAATGTAAAGTGCTTTTCTTCTGTTTTGAATCAGCAAATGCCACCTCTCCTTTTCTCGGAATTAAAATAGTGGTACTATGCCCCCTATTCTGACTACAAAATCTCCAATGATTTATGTATGACCCATTCATTTAATCCAAACATCACTTAAGGGAAACTTTTTCCACAGAAATATTATAAACGATGGCGATGAATCCTGCACCAACTCAGTATAAATATAGAAACAATCATTTGTGCAGGGAATATCCAACCTTGAAACAAAAAAGTTCGCTATCTTATGGAGAAAAGCGGATAATATCTTGCAAGTATTGAGCTAGTGGATTTAGTCGTACTTCTGTTTAGAAGAGGGGGTAATTCCCCACTTTAGCAGCATTAAGTTCAATAAAGAGTAACACCGGTACCTTTTTATGAATTGAGGTATCAGTGTTGCCTTTTGCGTACTAAACCGAACGCAGATAAGTCCTAGTAAGGAAAGCAATAGTTCCAACGCTTGCGGGAGCGAATTCAACCTTATACCGATTAACTGCTTTTCAAGTTTGCCAGAATCGTTTCTTTATATCGTTTACCTCCTTCACTTCCCACTCCTCCAGGTATCGATTCTCGTATAAATACACCCAACCAAACAATCCTTTCTCATCACCCTAGGGGGATTACAATGGAATTCCATATGGAGCTTAAGCTGAAAAAGCCCATTCATACAGTAAAAAGAACAACCATTAGAAAACTATACGATGAAAAACTGGATGATGGACGATCAGTCATATTTGATATCTGCGAAATCTTTCATGAGACAGATGAAATCGACTTTATCGCTTATGGATTTGGGTCTAATGATTGGTGTGTTGATTGCAGGTATGATCTTCCGGGCGTTATTGAGGAACTGCCAGATATCTTGGGTAAGCTTGATGCTGGAGACTATGATTTTGTTTTAGACTTTTATGAGCAAGGAACCGAACGTGAAATTCAATTTGTGGATTGGGGCGATCATGTCGTTCTTATTTGTAAGAGTCGAACGAATTGGAAACCTGTACCTGATCGAATAAAGATGGAGAAAGATCGTGTCGACCATATCTTTCGCAACTTATATCGCCGCTTTTACGAATATGGTGAAGGGTTGTGCCCGGACTTGATCGCTCAACCGTTACGAGAATGGTTTAGGAAATGTAAATAAGAAATCTTCATCAATGAAGTAGATAACAGCAATCGTTGGACATAGCCCGGCGACCCTATTTGCTTCAACTTTTCTTCAGCCGAATCGCCTGCTTCAAGAGCGTTAGCCCATTAGTTGCAACAGCGGCAAAGACGTAAGAAGTCCGATACCCGCTGCACCGGGGACCGGACTTAAACTAAGAACTAACCCTAGAAACACGGACCCGGTGACACGGATTCGTGCCTTTTAATTGTATATGCTTGCTTTCATTTTATACGAGTATTCCGCCCCTTCACTTCCCACCAATCCCAATCGCCGTGCCTTCCCTGCTGGAGTCGGCTGCACCGTAGTAGCGGCCGGTTTTGGGCTCGATCCAGATTGCGTTGACGTTGCCG
This sequence comes from Desmospora activa DSM 45169, assembly GCF_003046315.1. Lineage (NCBI taxonomy): Bacteria > Bacillati > Bacillota > Bacilli > Caryophanales > Thermoactinomycetaceae > Desmospora > Desmospora activa. Next base: position 132,827 of record NZ_PZZP01000003.1, read on the forward strand.
ATCTCCTGTGGAGCGGCGTCAAAACGGTGGCCTCGGGCTTCCAAGTCCGCGCGGACCGCGGCGGGGATGCCCACTTCCCAGCGGATGTTGGGATAGGCATTGGTGTAGATGCGCGGCTCCTCGATTGCTTCTTTTAGATCCATGTCGTATACCAATACATTTAATATCGTCTGAGCGACAGAGGCGATGATGGTGGCGCCGCCTGGAGAACCGAGGGCCATCACTGGTTTGCCGTCCTTAAAGACTAAGGTCGGGGTCATGGAGCTCATGGGGCGCTTTCCCGGTTGCACTTCATTGGGACCGCCGGGACGGGCGTCAAAATCGGTGAGCTCATTGTTTAGCATGATGCCGGTCCCTTCTGCCATAATGCCGGTGCCAAAAAGCTGCTCAATCGTAGTAGTGTAGGAGACGACATTGCCCCAGCGATCCGCCACGGTAAAATGGGTGGTTTCGCCGATGGGACGATCATCGGATTGCACTGATGGTTCTCCTGCGAAAGAACTCTGTTGGAATTGCCATGGGTTGCCCGGTTTGACTTCAGGATTAGCCCGCTCCAGCTCGATCTGGGTTGCCCGCTCCGACAGATAGTCGGGGTTGAGCATCCCTTGTTGCGGTACATCCACAAACTCTGGATCCCCAATATAGGCACCGCGATCCGCATAGGCGAGACGACTAGCTTCAGCGAAAAGATGATATTTTTCCGGAGAGCGAACATCGTATTGGCCGATATCCCGCTGTTCCAGCTTATTGAGGATCTGTAGAACCGTAATCCCGCCGGAGCTGGGTGGGGGCATGGTCACAATCTCGTAACCCTGAAAGCGGCCGCGCACCGGCTCATCGATCGTCAGGCGGTAGTCGGCTAAATCTTCTGCTGTCATAGTTCCGCCGTACTCCTGTACGGTAGCGGTGATCGCTTCACCGACTTCACCCTGATAAAAAGCGTGTGCGCCGTTTGTTTGGATGGTGCGGAAGGTTTGGGCTAAATCTTTTTGCACCAGTTTATCCCCGGCTTGTAGCGGCTCTCCCCCAGGAAGGAAGACATCCTTGGCCTCAGAGCGGGAGAGCTTCTCCTGGTGATCCTGAATCGCCCGCGCTAGGACACCGTTGACGCGCACCCCTTTTTCCGCCATCGTGATCGAAGGTTGAATCAGCTCAGCCAGCGGCTGGGTGCCCCATTTTTGCAATGCTGTCTCCAACCCCATCAGAGTGCCGGGCACACCGATAGCATTGCCGTGAGTGGATCGCTCCGCAAAAGGAATAATTCTGCCGTTCTCATCCAAAAACATATCCGGCGTCGCCCCTGCCGGTGCCCGTTCGCGACTGTCGACGATGGTCACCTGATCTGTCTTTTTCTCGTAAACCATCATAAAACCACCCCCACCGATGCCAGACATCATCGGCTCCGACACCTGCAGGGCAAATTGGATGGCCACGGCGGCATCGACGGCATTGCCGCCTTTGCGCAATACATCGGCTCCCACTTTAGACGCTTCTGCTGTCGCTGTCACCACCATTCCATCGCGACCGACATCCACCTGCTTGTCACCGGGATGAGGGGGTTTTCCTGCAGCGGCGACTCCGGGCAGCGCAAGCGCAAAAAGCAACGATAAGACCGACACCCACAAAATGATGCGCTGTTGAAACGGACCCATATGATCGCTCCTTTTTTGGTGGTTTATTTGGCGGTTACACAATTGGACACCCCTTCGGGATTTGTCCAATATTACCCTACCCTCCCATCTTGGGTTTATCAGCGTGCTTTTATCAACATCTCTCTTTTAATATTTCCACTATTTTGTTTCGACAGCGATGGCTGCCATCCTTTTTCTACATCCTTTTGCCACATAAACAAAACCTTCCCGTGCATCCTAAGCGAGATGTGATCGATGTACCGGGAGGAAAAGGGATGATGACGACGAATGGGAAACCGCTGATTTCATGGGGAATCAAAGCGATAACCTGGGTGGCGGCAGGGTTGCTGGCCGCGCAAACAGGATGGGGACATTTTGGAGTTGCAGATGCTCGTGCCATTTATCCCTCCCCCGCCGCCTCGGTGGAAAACATCGCCCATCGGGGTGCCTCGGGGCATGCACCAGAGTCGACGCTGTCCGCCTTTCGCCTTGCCGTCCGCATGGGGGCGGATCGGGTTGAATTGGATGTGCAGCAGTCACGAGACGGGGAGCTGATGACGATCCATGACAGCACTCTTGATCGCACCACCGATGGCCACGGCAAGGTGCGGGAACACGATCGTGCCCAGCTGAAACGGTTGGATGCCGGTGCATGGTTTAAAAATAAACATCCTCAACACCGCATTGATTATCAGGATGCCCGTATCCCCACCTTGGATGAAGTGTTGCATTCACTGGGAACAGAGGGCCGCTATTGTATTGAGATCAAAGAAGGGCTACCGACAAACACAGCGGATCAGGTGTTGGCAACATTGTCTCGTCACCAATTGCTTCAAACCCAATCACCAGAGCAGGTGATCATCCAATCCTTTGATCCCGCCGTTCTCAAACAAATCCATCAAAAACACCCCGAACTCACCCTCATCCAGCTGATCCACTATCGTCAGGCGGGGTCCCTCTCCCGCGGAGGGTTGCAACGCATCGCCACCTATGCGGACGGAATCGGCTTTCACCATCGCCGCATGGAGCGGGAGGATATTCGTCGCGCCCATCGCGAAGGGTTGCGTATCCACGCCTACACGGTCAACCAAAAAAAGAAAATGCGCCGACTACTGGACTGGGACGTAGATGCCATCTGTACCGATTTCCCCGATCGGTTGCGGGAGGTAAAGCGGGAACAACTTATGGATAAGCCCATTTCGGAGAGATGAGTCGTTCCCCTTAGTGGTCATCGCTTCCATCATGATGGATTTCCTTCTGTGCGACTCGAGCCACGCATAGCGTGACCCAGGAACGAAGTGACCAAGGAGAGACTTGTGCTCTGGAGTGCAAAGCGAGACCCAGGTGACCGAGGCGAGACTTGTGCTTTGGAGTCATGAAGCGAAGGCGGAAGTCCACTCCCGAACGCCCGAACAACCTTTGTTGATGGGCACTAGTTTATCACGGTGATTCCCTCCTTAGTTCTGATCTTGTATAATTGATTAGAAAGACGAAATATTTCATTTGGGGAGGGGACTTCGTGGAAAAAACAGTTGAAAAAAGATGGACACGGGCCGAAGTGCCGACAGAACTTACCTGGAAACTGGAGGATCTATTTCCCTCGCGCGAGGACTGGGAAGCGGAATTGACGGCGATTGAGCAGGGCATCGCTGAAATCACAGTCTTTAAAGGGAAGCTGCATAAAGGAGCAAAAACGCTGCTCGCTTGCTTAGAGGCACGGGAAAAGGTTTGGATCCGCTTTATACAGGCCGCAACTTATTCTCATCTCAAAAAAACAGGAGACCTGACAGACCCGGTCAATCAAGCCGATTCCTCCCGGGTGGCAACGTTACAAGCTAAGATGAACGCCGAGCTGTCCTTTATTCAATCCGAAATTTTGGCACTCCCCGAAGCGGACATTCACTCCTATCTATCAGCGGAAAAAGGGTTGGAGCCTTTTCGGAAAATGCTGACCGAGATCTTGGAATTGAAGCCACACCAGCTTTTGCCGCAAACAGAGGAAGCCTTGGCTGCATTGGGGGAAGTACACGACGCTCCCTATAAAATTTACAATATGGCGAAGCTGGCCGATATGCAGTTTGATCCGATCACCGATCAGGAGGGCAACTCACTTTCAAACTCTTTTGCCCTATTTGAAGGCCGATATGAGTTTTTCCCCGATACCGACATTCGCAGAAAAGCGTATGATTCGTTTGTATCGACGCTGCAACAATACAAAAACACCTTTGCCGCCACCTATGAAACGGAAGTGAAGCGACAGGTCACGCTGTCCCGCCTGCGCAAGTATGAATCGGTCACCCATATGTTGCTGCAACCGCAGCAGGTAACCTTAGAAATGTATCACAACCAGCTGGACGTCATTAAAAATGAGCTGGCCCCTCATATGCGTAAATATGCGGATCTAAAGAAAAAGGTGCTCGGACTGGAACAGATGCGTTTCTGCGATTTAAAAGTTCCGCTGGACCAGGATTTTAGCCCTAAAACCTCATTTGCAGACGCGAGTGAAATCATCCTTGAAGCTTTAAAGGTGATGGGGCCGGAATATTCACAAATCATGGAAACGGCGCTATCGGAGCGATGGGTGGATCAAGCGGATAATATCGGCAAATCAACCGGCGCATTCTGTTCCAGCCCCTACGGCAGCCATCCCTATATCTTGATCACTTGGACGGATACGATGCGGGACGCCTTTACTCTGGCGCATGAATTGGGCCATGCCGGACATTTTTATCTGGCCAATCACCATCAACGCGTCATGAATGTGCGACCGTCGCTCTATTTTGTAGAAGCTCCCTCTACCATGAACGAAATGCTGCTAGCTCAACACCTTTTTGCGAAAACGAATGATCCTAAGATGAAGCGCTGGGTAATCAATCAGCTGATGGGCACCTACTACCATAATTTTGTCACCCATCTGCTGGAGGGTGAATATCAACGCCGGGTGTATCAATTGGCTGAGCAAGGGGCTGCCTTGACCGCAGTCACTCTCAGTGAACAGAAGCGGAACGTGTTGACCGAGTTTTGGGGTGAACATACCGAAATCGATGAAGGAGCAAGCTTAACCTGGATGCGCCAGCCTCATTACTACATGGGCTTATATCCCTATACCTACTCCGCTGGGTTAACCGTCTCCACCCTGGTATCGCAAAAGATTAAACAAGAGGGGCAGCCGGCTGTGGACAAATGGCTGCAAGCTCTAAAAGCAGGCGGCACCATGAAACCGCAAGAGCTGCTAAATCATGTCGGTGTCGATATGTCCACCGACGAGCCGATTCGGCAGGCAGTGGCCTATGTCGGCACATTGGTGGATGAGCTGGAAGCGTTATATAAATAAAAAGTTAACCCGTGGGGTTTGCGATCCCCCACGGGTTGTTTTTATATCAGATATCATTTGGAAAAAATAAGTCCCTGTCACATCATTTTTCTTCTACGAATCTCTTCAGTATCGCTTTCCTCTTTATAACCGACAATGCGGGAGTATGTAATAATGCCCCCACAAAGCGTTGTAACCAACACATAATATAAAAAACGAGGAGACCATAGAATCCCTAAGATTACACCGGCCAAGGAGATGGACAGGAACACGCGTCGCACCCGCCGACTCGCCCTTCCCTCCAACCCCAGGTAACCGATCAATCCACCGGTCATGAAGAAGGCGAGTATCCCATCGACGATCACCCGCATTCCCCCCTCAACCCCGCTGATTTTTCTATCGCTGTCGAAAAAATCCCCCCGCAACTGTTGCGAGGGGCGTTTTTTCGATCGATATCATCGATGCCATTTTTCACCCTTGATCCCGCATTACCGGAAACAACAGGACATCGCGGATGGAGGGGCTATCGGTAAACAACATCACCAAACGGTCTATGCCCACTCCGAGACCGCCAGTAGGAGGCATCCCATATTCCAGCGCTTCCAGAAAGTCTTCATCCATGGGATGCGCTTCATCGTTCCCTTGGGCCTTCTCTTTTACCTGAGCTTCAAACCGCTCCCGTTGGTCGATGGGATCATTCAGTTCAGTAAAGGCATTGGCATGCTCCCGACCGACGATAAACAGCTCAAAGCGGTCCGTAAAGCGGGGATCGTCGCTGTTCTTTTTGGCCAACGGCGAAATCGCCACTGGGTGGCCATAGACAAAAGTAGGCTGAATCAGTTGTTCTTCCACCTTTTGCTCAAAAAATTCGTTGACCACATGGCCGAAGGTCATCGTCTCTTTCACATCAACACCATGTTCCTTGGCGAGGGCGCGGGCTTCTTCATCTCGCATCTCCCGCCAAAAATCAACCCCGGTCGCTTCCTTCACCAGATCCACCATATGCTTGCGCGCCCAGGGTTGTCCCAGTTCTACCACATGGTCGCCGTAAGCGAGGGTAGTGGTGCCTTTTACTTCCTGGGCGGCATGGGTGATCATACGCTCCGTCAAATCCATGACGTCCTCAAAATCGGCGTAAGCTTCATACAGCTCCATCATGGTAAACTCCGGATTATGGCGAGTGGAGATCCCTTCATTGCGATAGACGCGGCCGATCTCGTATACCTTTTCAATCCCGCCCACAATCAGCCGCTTCAGATGAAGCTCAATCGCAATCCGCATATACAGCTCCCGATCAAGCGCATTGTGGTGGGTAATAAAAGGACGGGCGGTTGCACCGCCAGGGATGGTGTGAAGCGTCGGCGTCTCCACCTCCAGATACCCCTGCTCGTCCAGCCAACGGCGCATGGTGCTGATAATGCGACTGCGGGTGACAAAGGTGTCCTTTACATCGGGATTCATAATCAGGTCCAGATACCGTTTGCGGTACCGCAGCTCCACATCTTTGAGGCCGTGGAACTTCTCCGGCAACGGGCGCAGCGATTTGGACAGAAAGGTAAGACCTTCCACCTTTACGCTGGTTTCGCCGCGGTTGGTTTTAAACACCTTGCCCGCTACTCCAAACCAGTCACCCAGATCGGCGGTGGTAAAGGTTTCGTATTGTTCTTCTCCCACCTGATCCTTGCGGACATAGATCTGAATGCGGCCACTCTGGTCCTGCAGGTGAGCAAAGGAAGCTTTCCCCTGTTTTCGCTTCGCCACGAGCCGTCCTGCAATAACCACGGGTTGATTTTTTTGTTCAATCTCCTCTTTGGAAAAAGCGTCAAAAGCCTCCAAGATCGCACGAGCCGTATGGGTGCGCGTATATTTTTGTCCAAAGGGATCGATCCCCCGCTCACGCAGGGTGTCCATTTTTTCTCGCCGGATTCGCAACAGCTCGTGTTGTTCTTCCGATTGCGCTTCTATGCGCGCTTCATCACTCATGATCCACGATCACTCCGTTCCACGGTCTTGCTTGTCTATTCGTGCCCCGTTGCAAAAAGTTGTTCTTGATACGATTTAGCGCATGGGCACTTGTACCAATTCTCAGCAACAAATGCCCTTCGCTCACAAAAATCCCCTCTGTAACTATAAATTGCTCGTATCATCAACAAGGCTAGTCTCTGAAAGAAACAGGGCTAGTCTCTGATCGTCATATTTACAATCAAGCCGGCATATCCCGCTCCTGTTTTTGCTGACGGGTCTCCCACTCATCCACAAATCCCAGCAATACCGCCGCCATGCCGTCACGGGTAACCTGGCGGTTGACTTCATCTTTCACCTTGGCCGCCCCGCGCATGCCGCGCAGATACCAGGTGGCATGTTTGCGCATCTCGCGGACGGCTACCTCTTCCCCGCGCAAACGGATCAACCGGTCCATATGCAAAAGGGCGATCTCGATCTTTTCCCGTGGAGCCGGTTCCGGCAACAGTTCGCCGTTGGTCAGGTAATGGATGGTTCGGTACAACATCCACGGGTTGCCCAATGCCGCCCGTCCAATCATCACCCCGTCACAGCCGGTGGTGGCCAACATCCGCTCAGCGTCCTCCGGGCTAGTGACATCGCCGTTGCCGATCACCGGGATACCGACGGCTTCCTTCACCTGGCGGATAATGTCCCAATCCGCTTTGCCGGTATACATCTGTACACGGGTGCGTCCATGGACGGCGACGGCCTGACCACCAGCGCGCTCCACCGCCTGCGCATTTTGCACCGCATAGATATGCTCGTCATCCCACCCGATCCGCATCTTCACCGTCACCGGTTTGCTGACGGCAGCCACGACAGCGGAAACGATCTCCTCGATTTTATCAGGATCGAGCAACAGGCGTGCCCCCGCCTCACATTTGGTCACTTTGGGTACGGGGCAACCCATGTTGATATCGATAATGTCGGCGTTGGTCTGCTGATCGACGATCTTGGCCGCTTCCACCAAAGTTTCCTTATCCCCGCCGACGATTTGTAGGCTTAACGGTTTTTCCCGCTCATCCACCAACAGCATCTGCTGAGTGCGCCGGTTGCCGCTCAAGATAGCGCGGTCGCTCACCATCTCGGCACAGACCAAGCCACAGCCAAATTCTTTGGCAATCAGGCGGAAAGCGGGATTACACACCCCGGCCATCGGAGCTAGTACCACATTGTTGTTCGTTTCCACCGGACCGATTTTTAGTTTCATGTTTTTTTCACCCCTCCTTTTTTCGCAATCGCAAGATCCGGCCCCCATTGGTGGGGATGGAGCCGAACTCCTTCCTTATCGCCCAACACTTGCAGCCACTCTCCTACCGTCCTGCCTGTCGGCGGAATCACAACATCCAGGGCGATCTCCGCCAGCGGGATCAGCACAAACGCTCGCTCCGTCATGCGCGGATGGGGAACGGTCAACTGGGGTTCACTAATTACTTCATGATCCAGCAACAATAAGTCCAAATCGATCGTGCGCGGACCCCAGCGGATCGTTCGTACACGATGGAGCTTTCGCTCCACCTGCAACATCGCCTCCAACAATTCCCGCGGGGAGAGGGATGTTCTCACCTCGGCACATACATTGAGAAAATCGGGCTGCTCCAACAGGCCGACGGGAGCCGTTTCATAGATACCGGAAACCTGTGCCACTTCCATTTGCTCATGCCGATCGAGATGGATCAACGCTTCTTTTAAATTGGTCTTCCGTTGGCCCAAGTTGGTACCTAAGCCGATATACGCCCGCCGAATCATGAACGTCCCCGGCGGATATCGACGCCAACGGCGCGGTAATGCCCCGGAATGGGTGGATCCGGTTTGGTCACCTTTACCCGCACTTCCTGCAATAGTGGAAAATCGGACAGTAACCGGGCAGCTACCCGCTCCGCCACCGTTTCTACCAAAGTATGCGTTTGATCCTCCACTTCCGTTTTTACCGCTTGATATACCTCAGCATAGTTGATGGTTTTCTCCAAATCATCAGTGGCCGCAGCGGGAGCCAGATCCAGTTTCAGCTCCAGGTCGACGAGGAAGCGTTGCCCCAGCTTGTTTTCCTCGGCAAATGCGCCATGATATGCGTAAAAAGCGATGCTTTCAAAAAAGATGGTATCCAAGGAAACGCCTCCTTAAACCCGTGCCCGCACCATGGCATCGGTCATCCGGGCCACCCGTACCATGGCGCGAACATCGTGGACACGGACAATGCCACAACCCTTGGCGATGCCCAAGGTAACCGTCGCTCCCGTCCCCTCCACTCGCTCGTCCACAGGCAGGTCGAGAGCGATCCCCACCATCGATTTGCGACTGGTACCTAACAACACCGGATAGCCGAGGTCAACGATTGACTCCAGCTGCGCCATCACTTGCAAATTTTCTTCATAACTTTTGGCAAATCCAATGCCGGGGTCCAAAATGATGCGCTCCGCTTTTACACCAGCGGCCTGGGCGATGGCTACACTCTCCAGCAGATCGCGTCGAATGTCGGCGATCAGGTCGGTGTAGACGGGATGTTCCCGATTGTGCATCAAAATCACTGGCACATCTAGCTCCGCCGCCACTTGTGCCATATCGGGATCTTTTTTAAAGCCCCACACATCATTGATCATGTGCGCCCCCGCCTGAATCGCCTGCCAGGCCACTTCCGCCTTATAGGTATCAATCGAGAGCGGGCGATCGATCGTTGGTGCCAGCGCCTCGATGATGGGAATCACCCGCGACAACTCCTCCTCCTGGGAGACTAGTGTCGCTTGTGGACGGGTGGATTCACCACCCACATCAATGATATCCGCCCCCGCAGCCACCATTTCCCGGGCATGGGCCAGCGCCTGCTCGATCCGGTCATAGCGGCCGCCATCGGAAAAGGAATCAGGAGTGACATTTAAAATCCCCATCACCAGCGTACGCTCATGTAGTGGTAACGAATACGGCCCCACCTGTAGCGGCTTGTGGCCAATTTCAGTTGTGTGCAGTGTCATCATACAAAAGCTCCTTCAGATCGATGTTGAAACGATGGGTGCATGGGGACGATAGCTCTCCAAAAAGCGAGCCAGCATCGGCTTTCCCTCTTCCGTCAGGATCGATTCCGGATGAAACTGCACCCCTTCCAGCGGCAACTGGCGGTGACGCAGAGCCATAATCTCTCCCTCGTCCGTTTCAGCGCTGATTTCCAAGCAATCGGGAAAATGGTTGCGATCCACAATCAGCGAGTGATAGCGATTCACTGTCAACGGGGAGGGCAATCCCCGAAACAAGGTGCGGGAATCATGGTGTACCGGGGATGTTTTGCCATGCATCAAGCGTGGTGCTCGCACAATTCTGCCGCCAAAGGCTTGGGCGATCGTCTGGTGTCCCAAGCAGACGCCCAGGATGGGAATGGAACCTGCAAACCGCTGCACGACGGCCAGACTGATTCCCGCCTCATCAGGATTGCCCGGTCCAGGGGAAATCAGAAGTGCTTCGGGCTGTCTCTGCGCAATCTCCTCTAGGGTGATGCGGTCGTTGCGAAACACTTCTACCGTTTCCCCCAGTTCGCCTAAATACTGTACCAGGTTATAGGTAAAACTATCATAGTTATCGATTACCAATATCATGCTGATCTCGTCTCCTCTCTTCTCCGCTCGGCTTACCTGCTCCATCATTGGACTACTTGCCCTTGGACAAGTTCCGGTGAAGTTCTCCCATCAGTTTACAACAATTTTGCTGAAGAAGAAAGATTAGAGGATCAGGGAGTCCGCAGTCAATCAATTCAAGGGTGAGGCAAACAGAAAAACCAGCTCCCACGTTCGAGGAGCTGGTTTTTCTGTTTATGGAGAGGTACAAAAACGGAGATCGGAGCATCAATCCCACGATCGCATTATCAATTGCTGCCACGCTTACTCTTCAAAGTTAAACAGGGCAGTGGTGAGATAACGCTCACCGTTGCTGGGGATGACTGCAACGACGCGTTTACCCGCTCCTAGACGGCGAGCCACTTGAATCGCGGCGGATACAGCGGCACCGGAGGATATCCCGCCAAGAATACCCTCTTCTTTGGCTAAACGGCGAGACCATTCAAAAGCTTCCTCGTTGTCGACGGTGATAATTTCATCATAAATTTCCGTATCCAAAATAGCAGGAGCAAAACCGGCACCGATTCCCTGGATTTTGTGGGGGCCGGGTTTCCCACCAGAAAGTACCGGGGAGGCGGAAGGTTCAACCGCAACAATACGAGTATCCGGGTTGTGATCCTTCAGCACCCGGCCTGCACCAGTGATGGTTCCACCTGTGCCGATCCCGGAGATAAGGGCATCGATCTGGCCGTCCAACTGTTCCAGCAACTCCGGCCCGGTGGTCTCACGGTGAATTTTGACGTTGGCTTCGTTCTTAAATTGTTGCGGCATAAAGTAATCGGGGTTTTCCTTGGCGATCTCTTCCGCTTTGGCGATCGCCCCTTTCATCCCTTCCGCACCGGGAGTGAGAACCAGCTCTGCCCCATAAGCGCGTAACAGGTTGCGCCTCTCCAGGCTCATTGTGTCCGGCATCACCAACAAGGCGCGGTAACCCTTGGCTGCAGCCACCATAGCAAGTCCGATTCCGGTGTTACCACTGGTCGGCTCCACAATCGTCGAACCAGGCTTTAAGATTCCCTTTTCTTCCGCATCTTCAATCATGCTGAGCGCAATCCGGTCTTTTACACTGCTACCGGGATTAAAAAACTCCAATTTTAAATAGACATCCGCATCACTCTTGCCCACAATCCGGTTCAGCTTTACAACTGGGGTTTGCCCGATCAGTTGCAAAATATTATCAGCCACACGCATGATCAATGAGCTCCTTTCAAGACTAACCGTTTTAGTAGGGTTTTCTGGTTTTTATCCTACCAATCCACTCGGTTTTTGTCAATTCAAATTTTTCATTAGGGGAAGGCGTTTTTGCTTTTAAAAATAAAAAACCGCAGCATGATCAAAAGGACGTTATCTACTAACATCCTTTTGATTCGACCGCGGATTGCTTTTCGAAAGCGTTAGCCTCTCATGATCAAGTGGGCCTGGGTCCCGCTTTCCGTCTCCCTTTCATCGGTAATTGGTCAATAGCTTCGAAAGCATTATCCCTTCGCTTCTTCCAACAATGTTTCCAGCTCTTCTTTGGAAATATGGTAAGTCTCGTTACAAAAATGGCAGATCACTTCCGCCTTCCCTTGTTCGTGGATAATATTGGTGATTTCATCCGGTCCCAAGCTGATCAAGGTGTTGTAAATCCGCTCTTTGGAGCATTCACACTGAAAGGAGAGGGGTAGACGCGCATTGACGGTCATATCGTCTCCCAAGATGCGGGACAATAAATCTTCAGGAGACGCCCCCTTCTCCAACAACTTGGTCACTGGTGGCATATGGGCGATTTGCTCCTCCAGCCGGCTAATAATAGCCTCCTCGGTTTCAGGCATCAACTGGATGATAAATCCGCCGGAAACCAGAATGGACGCATCCCGCTCCACCAACACACCCACTCCCACTGCAGACGGGATTTGTTCTGATGATGTCAGGTAGTAGGTAAAATCCTCCCCCAACTCTCCGGAGATAAGACGGACACTACCACGGTAGGGTTCTTTTAAGCCTAAGTCCTTTACCACGTTGAGAGTACCAGCGCCGACGGCTTTTGCTACATCCAGCTTCCCCTTGGCATTGAGCGGCAGATCGACGGCGGGATTGGAGACATATCCCCGCACATGACCATGGGAATCGGCATCCACCACCACCTGGCCAATTGGACCGTCCCCTTGCACTTGGATCGTCAGCCGATCGGAATCATTTTTTAGCATCATGCCCATCATCGCCCCAAACGTCGCCGTACGACCCAGAGCCGCACTTACTACCGGCCATGTGTGATGCCTCCGCTGCATCTCCCCTACCAGTTGCGTTGTGACTGCAGCGAATCCACGCACCTGTCCGTTCATCGCCGTCACCCTGACGGCGTAATCATGCGATTTTGTCATCAACATTTTCCTCCATTTCAACCCTGTTTGCCTCTCGCTTCTTTTTCAGAATCGGTTGATTATCCGAATGATGGAAAGGAGTTTTTGAATCTGCGTGCTCTTGTTGTTTGCAAAGAAGAAGGGAATTGTCCACTTCAGCCGTCAAGTGCGGAAGCAGACAAAACTCGCTGTTGCTCAAACAGTTGCAGTGTGAGACTTGGGAACGGAGTGATCTATTCTCATTGATTCCGCTCATAGATCAATTTGAGACCGGCCAAGGTTAACAAGGGATCTAATTGATCAATCGTGCTTGTTTCCCCACTGATCAGCTCCGCCAATCCCCCTGTCGCCACCACTGTCGGCGGTTGTGAGAGCTCCCGTTTCATGCGGGAGACAATGCCGTCAACGACGCCGACATATCCGTAGAAGACACCGGCCTGCACCGCTTTCACGGTGTTACGGCCAACTACGCTCCCAGGGTTGATGATCTCCACCCGCGTCAATTGGGAGGCGCGTTGGTACAAAGCTTCCGTTGACACATGAATCCCTGGGGTGATCGCTCCTCCAATATAGTGACCCCGTTCATCGATAAAACAGAAGGTGGTTGCAGTTCCGAAATCAACCACAATCACCGGTGTTCCATATCGATTGATGGCGGCCACGGCGTTGGCGATTCGATCCGCTCCCACTTCGCGCGGTGATTCGTATTTGATATTGAGCCCCGTTTTCACCCCTGGCCCAACGATCAGGGGTGTGATTCGGAAATATTTCTGCACCAGCATTTTTAGCACCCGTGTCAAAGGAGGCACAACGGAGCATATCGCTACCCCGTTTACCTCTTCCAACTTCACCCCTACATGCTGGAACAAATTTTTTAACGTCATCCCATATTCATCTTCCGTAAAATGGCGGTTTGTGTGGATACGCCAGTGGTCGATCATTTTCTCTCCTTGATACAACCCCAGCACGATATGGGTATTACCGACATCCATCACCAATAGCATGGGCATCCACCTGCTTTTTAAAAAAAGTCCACTCCCATCATAGCAATCACGTCAAAGGATTACAATTTTTTTCCTGAACAAAATAGAAAAGACGGCTAACCGTTGGGGTGTTAATCCGAGCTGATACCCCACTAATGTTGAACCGACTTCTCACTTGAATATAAACAAACGATCACAAGTGACGCAACCTGCTTATTTTTAACATTTTTAATAACAGAAAGAACAACAAAAAATCCCCATCACCAATAGAGCAGTTGGGATATAAGCAATATTTGTTTCACCCATTATGGTGAGTGAACGATCATACTCCATTCTAAAAATTAGATATGATGTTGCCTGTGAATCAGTATTTATCTCCCTTCTTTTGACACATGTTATATAACATGTGCTCATTTTCCGCATCAAATAAGCCATTGTTTTATCTCAGATCAATCAACGTGGTACCGACTGTTTGTAAAGTTTTGTCTTTGCCAACACTTGTCCGAATTATATATAATTTTTATACACCACTGAAAGGGGCGTTTGAGATTGACGCGGAAACTATCTTGGTTATCGTTTTTGTCGTTGGCTATATCCTTTCTGCTGGCGGCTCAACCGGTAAACGCAGCGACGACACCCTATTATGGCAAGGATTACGCTCAGCCGGAGAAGGTGTTAGCACAGTACCCAGATACGGATATCACCTTTGATACGCCCGCCTTTACAAGTGAGGGAGATGCCTTTACCAGCCAGGAAGAGATGATTTCGTTCCTGCATCAAGTGGATCGCTCCTCCGATCGGGTGGAAATGAAAATCATCGGTCAATCGATGGAGGGACGCGATATTCCTGCTCTCTTTTTCAGTACGGAAAAGAATAAGGATGCAAAATCCTTCAAAAAGAAGCCTACTGTTTGGTTGGATGCACAAATCCACGGAAATGAACCGGCTGCCGGTGAGTCCGCTCTGGTAATGGCACAAAAGCTGACCGGAGACTGGGGAGACGCGCTTTTGCGTGACATCAACGTTATTATCGTGCCCCGTCTCAACCCTGACGGATCATATGCCTTTACCCGCCAGCTGGCCAATCGCTTGGACGGAAACCGGGACCATATGAAATTTGATTCGCCGGAAGTTCGTGCCATTCACAACTTGTACAACCAGTATATGCCGGAAGTAGTGATCGACGCCCATGAATATGGACTGGGCGCCAGTGAATTCGCCGATCTTGGAGAAGAAGGTGCACTGAAATATCACGATGTTCTGCTCTTATCCGGCAAAAACCTAAACATACCCGAAAGCATCCGCACTCTTTCCGATGATCGCTTTGTCGAAACGGCTCATCAAGCATTGGATGAGCAAGGCTTTTCCAGCGACGCCTACTATACCACCAGCCGTAATGGTGAAGAGATTCAAATCTGGGAAGGCGGAAGCGATCCCCGAATCGGGCGCAATGCATTCGGTCTAAAGCCTGCCATCTCCTTTTTGGTGGAAACTCGGGGGATCGGCATCGGTCGGGAAAATTTCCAACGGCGCGTAGCCGCCCAAGTGGCAACCCATACTTCCCTCATGGAGACGACAGCCGCTCATGCCGCTGAAGTGCAAAAAGTTGTGGCAGATGCACGCAACGGTATCGTCAAAAAGGGAAAACACGCCTCAAAAGATGATACAGTCGTGGTACAGAGCAAGCCTACCGAAGTAAGTGGTAAGACGCTAACCTTTATGGATATCGCCACCGCTCAACCGTTTGATGTTCCAGTGCGTTATTTTAGTTCCAGCAATGAACAAGCCACATTGGAACGCGTTCGGCCTACCGCCTATATCCTGGATCCCGGACAGGAAGAAGCGGTGAAACGGTTGCAACATGCGGGAGTACGGGTGGAAACACTGCGAAAACCGACCCGAGTCGAAGTGGAAAGTTATACTGTCACATCGAAAAAAACAGCGGAAAATTCCTATGAAGGCTATCGACTCCACACCGTGCAAACAGAAGTGGCAGCAAAGACCAAAACCTTCCCCGCCGGCAGTACCATTATCTATATGGACCAAGTCACTGCCAACGTAGCCGCTTTGGCGATGGAACCTGAATCCGTCGACAGTTATGTCACCTTTGGCTTTTTGCCCGCGGAAGAAGGGGATGTCCTTCCTGTTCATCGCTATCTGCAGAGCGGTAAGCTGAAGTGAACCGTAACGGTTGATCCCAGTATGTGATGTGAAAGGATATCAAGTGATTGGCCGTTCCATTTTTGGCTGTAATCGCCTTATCCTTTTGCTGGCAGGCGGTTTAATCCGAATGTTGCCCAAAGGGAGTTATCTCAAGTTTGTCATAGCAGGATTAATCATTTGTCTGTTGCTCATCAATGAAATACTGTCACATAACAAAGCCCCCCTTAAGCTTTCGCTTGAAGGGGGGCTTTCGCTATGATGAGAAGAAAACGATGATCAAGAAGAGGGTTTATCTTTATCGTCTTTGTTTTCCTGTTCATCGTGAGAGGAGTCCGTCGTTTCCGGCTCTGCTGTATCGGTTGTATCATCCGCCTTGTCGGCGTCAGCAGAGGTGTCGGGTTCGCTCTTTTCCTCGTCCTTACCCTGGATGTTAACCGACACTTTCGGTTCCACCGGTTTGTCCAGCTTGCCGTTTTCCAGCAGTTGTCGGATTTCATCGGCATCCAGTGTTTCTTTTACCAGCAAAGTGTCAGCAAGTAGCTCCATTTTATCCCGTTTTTCTTCCAGTAGCTTTTTGGCACGGGCATAGGATTCATTGATCAGCTCTTGCATCTCCTGGTCGATCTCGTATGCAATCGCATCGCTGTAGTTTTGCTCATGTCCGATATCCCGTCCCAGGAATACTTGACCTTGACTGCGGCCAAACTGCATCGGTGCCAGACGTTTGCTCATCCCGTATTCGGTGATCATGCTACGCACAATCGCGGTAGCCTTCTCAAAGTCGTTGTGAGCACCGGTGCTGATTTCGCCAAAAGCGACTTCTTCCGCGGCACGACCACCCAACAATCCGGTCACTCGATCCAACAACTCGTTTTTGGTCATCAGGAAGCGGTCTTCCTTGGGCAGCATCACCACATAACCGCCCGCCTGTCCCCGAGGAACGACGGTTACTTTGTGTACGGTGTCGGCATGCTCCAGATAGTAGCCGACAATGGTATGACCCGCCTCATGAAAGGCGACCGTCTTTTTCTCTTTTTGACTGATGACGCGGCTTTTCTTCTCCGGTCCGGCAATCACGCGGTCAATCGCTTCTTCCACTTCTTCCATCGTGATTTTTTTCAGGTCGCGACGGGCCGCCAACAATGCCGCCTCGTTTAAGAGATTTTCCAAGTCCGCACCGGTAAAGCCGGTGGTACGCTGGGCGATCACATCCAACTTGACGTCTTCAGCCAAAGGTTTGTTGCGAGCGTGTACTTTCAGCACCGCTTCCCGCCCTTTAACATCAGGTCGGTTTACCGTGATCTGGCGGTCGAAACGACCCGGACGCAACAGCGCCGGATCCAGAATGTCGGGACGGTTGGTGGCGGCGATCATGATAATTCCATCATTTACACCAAAGCCGTCCATCTCCACCAACAGCTGATTCAAGGTTTGTTCCCGCTCATCGTGGCCGCCGCCGAGACCGGCGCCACGCTGCCGTCCCACTGCATCGATCTCATCGATAAAGATGATACAGGGTTTGTTCTTTTTCGCCTGCTCAAACAGGTCCCGCACACGGGACGCACCCACCCCGACAAACATCTCCACAAAGTCGGAGCCACTGATGCTGAAAAAGGGAACACCGGCTTCCCCGGCAACCGCCCGGGCCAACAACGTTTTACCTGTTCCCGGCGGTCCAAACAGGAGCACCCCTTTGGGAATACGAGCGCCCACAGTGGAAAATTTGCGGTGGTCTTTGAGGAAATCGACCACTTCCACCAATTCGGCTTTCTCCTCATCGGCACCGGCCACATCGTCAAAGGTAACTTTCTTTTTCTCCTCGTTGTACATCTTCGCCTTGCTCTTGCCGAAGTTCATAACGCGGTTGCCGCCGCCTTGGGCTTGACTGAACAAGTAGAAGAAAAGCAAGAGAATGATGAGGAAAGGAATAAAAGTAGTAAACAGCGTCAACCAAAGAGAGTCCCCTTTGGCTTTCTCATATTTCACGTCGATCCCAGCATCTTTTAAATCCTTAACAACCGTGCTTCCTTGACCATAAGGCCCATAGGTGGTAAAGGTTTTGTCCTGGTTATTGTATTTGCCCTCGATGTAGTAAGCACGGCCTTCTTCTCGAATCGTTGTTACATTCTTGATCTCACCATCGGCTAATTTTTTCTGAAATTGGGTATAGCTTAGTTGTTCTGTTTCCGCCATGGGGTTGAGAATTAAGCTTAAAGCCCCAAGGGATATGAGGATGAGAATTATATATAATCCGGCGTTCCGGAAAATACCTTTCATTATTGACCTCCTCTCAAATTGCCACTTCTTTCATTTTACCACAGCGATTCTAATGGTCACAAGAAAACTCAATCCGAGTAGACTTCTTCTTTTAACACACCAACATAGGAAAGATTGCGGTATTTTTCGGCATAGTCCAATCCATACCCGACCACAAACGCATCCGGTACCTCAAAGCCGCAATAATCCGGTTTTAATCCAGTGGTACGACGAGAGGGCTTATCCAACAGTGTAACCACTTTGACAGAAGCGGCGTTGCGACCGCGCAACAACTCCAACAAGTAGCTGAGGGTGAGGCCGCTGTCGATTATGTCCTCCATCACCAGGACGTGCCGGTTTTCCACCGATGCATCCAGATCTTTTACAATCCGCACCACCCCGGAAGATTGGGTGGAGTCGCCATAGCTGGAAACAGCCATAAAGTCAACCTCAAGATGCGTATCGATGGCACGGACCAGATCGGACATGAACGGAAATGCCCCCTTTAGAACACAGATGCAAAGGGGGTTTAAATCCCGGTAATCTTGGGTCAACTGTTGTCCCAGTTCCCGCACTTTCTGCTGAATCACTTCCTGGGACAACAGGACTTCACGGATGTCTTCGTGCATGGAAACCTCCTGCTAAACATGGCATATGTATCTAATCGACCGAAGGATCTGTCAGTGCGCCCCCTTATCCGGAGTCCAGCGTAAAACGAGCGTTTTTCGGGTATCGGCATCGCACAGCGCAATGTCTGACCGCGCCACGCCCGGGATCCAAATAATATCGTTCCCCGCTGTGACCAAAGGGATTCCATCCCGTTCTTGTTGTGGGATTTTGGCATCGATAAACAGATCCTTCACTTTTTTGGAACCGCCTAACCCCAACGGACGCATTCGGTCTCCCGGTAGGCGTGCTCGAACCGCAAGAGCCGGCGGCAGGCGCTCCCAATCAAAAACAGCCGCCTCTAAGCCTCTCCCTGTTGCGGAGGGAACACCCGCAACAAACTGGGCACAAATTCTGCCCTCACCCCATGCCATTTCTCCCGGCAGTTGCAACGAGACGGAAGAAGGCACAGCTCTTGCTTTTGCCTCTTCGGCGGAAGAAAAAAAACGGAGGAGGTGGTATTGACGCTGAACCCATCCACCTCCAGGCAATGGGGTTTGCGCGGACGGGTTATCACCGGTGGTCAGCGTCCGAACGCGCTCCACCGCTTGCCAATCGACCTCGTTTGCTGATTTTTTCACAAGACAATTTAATATTAGTTTAATCACCCTGCGTTGTAAAGCAACTTCCAGTCGGTTAAACCGGTCAATATCCAGTGTGATTCCCTTTTCGTGTACCCTTGTACAAACATTGTGAAACGCCTCTTTCGTCAAACGTTCCCAAACCTGCTCTTCGTCGGTTGCCAACTCGCTCAATTGCAACAACGCCTCATCAAAACGGGGGTTAAAGGAGGACAACAGCGGAACCAGTTCATGTCGAACGCGATTGCGGGTATAAACGGGGTCTTCGTTGCTGGTGTCATGGCGAAAAGGAATGCGATGGGTAGCGCAATAAGCTCGAATGTCGGCGCGGGAGAGATGCAGCCAGGGACGGATCATCCACATGCCGCGCCAACGGCGGCGGCGAGGGATACCGGTCAACCCTTGTGTGCCGGTTCCTCTCAATAGTCGCATCAACAGCGTTTCCACCTGATCATCGGCATGATGAGCCACTGCCACATGCGTCGCATCCACCGACTGTGCCACACGGTAAAAAGCATCATAGCGCAGTTCTCTTGCAACAGCTTGTTTGTTTCCACCGTGTTTACGCATATAACCCATGACATCCACCCGTTCCACATAACAGGGAATGCTCTGTTGCCGACACCATGATTGCACATGGTCGGCATCTTCCGCACTCTCCTCCCCCCGCAAACCATGATCCACATGAACCGCGGTCACGTTCCATTCTTTCTCCGCTGCCGCTGACCATAATCGATGCAACAGCGCCATCGAATCGGGACCGCCAGATACACCGACAATCACTCCTGCACCCTGTGGAAGCAACTGCTCTTCCCACGAGGTTAACCGTTCTTCCAGCATACGCCTCCCTCCCCGCCCGTATAGAAACAACCCGGGGACCCTCCCCGGGTAATATTCCCACCGCCCGCTTACCCATCCTATGGCCAAAGGCCAATCCGAGTCCCGCAAGGGGCATCCTATGGCCGATAGGCCAATCCGAGTCCCGCAAGGGGCATCCTATGGCCGATAGGCCAATCCAAGTCCTGTAAAGGGCATCCTATGGCCGATAGGCCAATCCAAGTCCCGCAAGGGGCATCCTATGGCCAAAGGCCAATCCGAGTCCTGTAAAGGGCATCCTATGGCCGATAGGCCAATCCAAGTCCCGCAAGGGGCATCCTATGGCCAAAGGCCAATCCAAGTCCCGATTTCCGTCTTCACGCCTCTTTCACTTGCAAGGATGTAGGGTTGTCCGCTCCGCCTCCTCCGTCCCCAACCAACGGCCAAAAGGAAAAACATGTGTGGCCGTTAAACGGTTGGATCCTTCTGAGGCTTCGCTGGGCAGTCGGTCAAAGGGCGCTACACCGGAAATCGATCCCCTCTTCTCATGGTTTGTCAGAGGCCTTTATTGGCCGATAGGCCAATCATTGTCCCATGAGGGACCCGGGGCTGACATTTTCTGACCGCTACCATGGCTGCAGTTTCGTACTTAATGGACATTTTAAAGGTTTTCCCCCGTCGAATCAATTTCCGTACTCTTCCGTCACAATCCCGCCACATGCTGCCGGTTGATGGGGGCGATGCCGGGAATGCGAATGGTCGACCACTCCGGCACATGACGCTCTACTTTGGCCACAACCACAGTCATATCATCGTCGATCTCCCCACCATGGTGACGGATCACTTTTTCCAGCAGGCAATCGGCGAAC
Organism: Desmospora activa DSM 45169; assembly: GCF_003046315.1. NCBI lineage: Bacteria > Bacillati > Bacillota > Bacilli > Caryophanales > Thermoactinomycetaceae > Desmospora > Desmospora activa. Next base: position 154,053 of record NZ_PZZP01000003.1, read on the forward strand.
CCTTGCGGATCTTTGGTGTCAATCTCCCCGATCAATCGCTTCATGCACGCCTCTTTATTGGCCGCATGGCGGGGTGCATCGTAGATGCCATCGGTTACCATCACCAACAGATCCCCCGTTTCCAGTTGATAATCCACCGGTTCCACCTCAATATCCCGCAATATTCCCAGGGGTGGATTGCCAGCTGAAACCATATGCACATCGTTCCCCCGTTTCACAAAGCCAGGAGTGGAACCAATCTTTAAAAAGCGAGAACGGGCACTGTTTAAATCAACCATGGCCAGATCGATAGTGGCAAACATCTCATCGGTGGAACGAAGGCTCAAAATGGAATTGATCGTCTCCACCGCCTTCTCTTCCTTCATCCCAGACTGTAGCAAACGGCGCAACAACTGCAACGCTGCACTTGATTCTTCCTGGGCGCGGTTGCCATTGCCCATACCGTCGCTGACAGCGACTGCATATTTACCAGTGCCAACATTCATATAGCAATAGCTGTCACCGGAGAGCCAATTCCCCCCTTTGGCTGCTCCAGCTACCCCCGTCTTCACCTGGAATCGCTGTGCCGAGCCCAGTGTGATGACGGCACCAGCTGATCGACCTTGCACCACTTTGCGCTGAACGGTGATTGGCTCACCCAGGATCTCCGTCAATAGTGGTGCCACCAATTTGCGACATTCATCCAGACCGTCTTCATGCGGCATACTTACCTCAATTTCCACTTTTCCTTCCTCAAGGTTAAAAATCTCCACCCGTTGTATGGACAACCCCAACTCCTCCAACGCTTGGTGAATCTGCTCCTCCTGCGCCGCCATCACTTGCGTCTCATGCCGAATCTCCTCTGCAAATTCCGCCATCACTTCGGAGACGCCCTCCAGTTGCTCCGACACCAGCCGCCGCGTCTCTTTCATGCGGTTGCGCCACACAAGATCCCGTTCATAGGAGTCGTAACCCTCCTGTATGTGGGAGAGCACTTTTTCCCCCTTAATGCAATGATCCGACCAGGAGCGGGGTACTTTGATCGATTGATCCGTTCCCTTTAACTCCACCAGTGCCATTAAATCCGTTATCCCGCGATAAGTGGAAACAAAGTTCTTCTCCCAGCACTGCCGATAAAGATGGCAGGATTGGCATGATTTTTCCATTACACCGTTAATAAATTGATTCATATGGCCTTCATCACTCTCATGGGAACGCGCTGCTTCATCCCGAAAACTGCGGGCCATCTCTGAAAACAACTCAGTAAACTGTTCCACTTTGGCGGCCGTTACATCCCGCAGCCGCCGTACATATTCCTGTTGCGCCGTTTCATTTTCCGCCGTACCAGGCACCAGCCGTGCAATCGCACGGGTAATCGTTGGTGGGGTGATTAAAAACAGCAGCACCGCCAACACTGTTTCCTGCAGAGAAGTCCACACCTGTGCCGTCCCACTGCCGTAGAGGGAGAGGATCGAGGTTCCCAACAAAAACCCGACGGCGACTCCCCAGCGCTTCCCTTCCCGAAACAAACCCGCCAATAATCCGGCAAAGGCTAGCAAGGAGATTTGGATGATGGCCGCCGTATCCGCAAGGGTGAGAATCATCCCCGTGACGACCCCCACCGATGCTCCCAACATCCCACCGCCTACTAATGCTAAGATCAAGATCAGATAACGAGAAACGACATGGACCACCGACAGATCCCCGATGCTCCACCCGAGGGTGCCCGTCACAACCGAGCCCACCAGAATCACCAGACAGATAATCTCCTCATGGCGTAAGGACGCCTTCTGCCGTCGCTGCGTGAAAAAAGGGAGCGACTGCACAAAGATAAACGTCAACAGAAAGCTTAACAGTACGTCCACCCCGGCCATCAATCCAGCATAAGAAGTCCATCCCGCCAATTGAAGTTGAAACAGGTGGGCCCCGACGCCGGTAAGCAACACGGTAAAAGGGGCGTAGTTGATTTGTCCCTTCCCCACCCATTGAAATCCTTTATGAATTAACAACAACCAGATCAGACTCCCCGCAATCCAAGCCGCCTGTGTCGCTCCCAGTGTAGCTGCCCCTGCCACCAACGCCGCCATCGCCAGGGGCCATTGCCGCCGACACAGATGGAGAACCACACCCAGATAAGCGATCGCAAAAGGTGAAACCGTATCCATGATCATCGCTCGTCCCAATAAAAAACCCATCACCGCGATCGGGACACTCCCCTGCCCCAGTATACGTGACCACCGTGTTACCATGGACTGTCCGGAAAAGAGAGAAGCAAAAGGACGAATCATAGCCGAATTGAACAATGCCCATTGTCTTTGCATCTTGCAATCACCCCTTCAAGGTATGCTTGTCCGTCATGTGGGGTCCATTATAGCGGGGGATTGCCTGATAAGTTTGTCATAATGGCTGGATGATACAAAAAAACTTCCGACAAAAAAACAACACTTCAAAAAAATCGATGCTCATATAGGAAAAAAGCGATTTTGTAGGAGTAACCATTACGAACGTATCATCGTATCGCGATGTCGGATCCAACCTGTGCAAGAGCGTAAACCGATGTCGATGGAGCTCAAAACGAGCGATCATTCGACAAAAGAAGGGAAAACTTCCGATGAAATTTCTTTTTTTATACACAAAAACCACCGCAATGTCGGTGGTTGGCGAATTCGGTGTGGATTATCGGCGCTGTTGCGAGGAATCCGTCAGTGGGAACATGCGGGCCTCCTGTAGGATCTTAGGAATAAAGGAGCGGTTAGTCTGTAGCTGAATCATCTTATCCAAGGTTTTTAAGGAATGGACTTGTTGCCGTCGCTTCAGCTGTCCCTTTTCGATGGCTTCGGCAAACTCATCCACATCGATTAAATGATAGCGGCCATCAGGATAGACGATCATATCCAAGAGGAGATCCACCATCACATAGCGCAAGCGTCCCACCTGCCGCATCTCCATCACGTCACAGTAATAATAGAGGAATTCCCCGGACTTTTGGAACACCTTGGAGATGGTATATCCCTTTTTAACGAAATAATAGGTGAGAAAGATCCGTTTCCCGTCGGGGTTGGGATACTGGGTGGCAAACAGATGGCGGCCGTGCCAGTCTCGGACCTTTTCCGTATAGGTCTTGTTGATCGTCGTAAATTTTATTTTTTTGATGGTTACATCCACACCGTACCACTCCCACTCCGACAAAGGCACGCCCTGTCCCTGGGTTGTACATCATTAGGATTCCCCAAGGATGATCCTTTTAGATAAAAGAAAAAAGGCGATCCTATTCCCATATTTCAGGGTCTGAACCTCGCCTTCCCTTTGGTAGCGGTGGAGGGTCTCGAACCCCCAACCTCACGGGTATGAACCGTACGCTCTAACCAGTTGAGCTACACCGCCACATCCATGGGGGAGGAATTCATCTCCTCCCCCAATCATATCTGATTTGGTTGCGGGGGCAGGACTTGAACCTGCGACCTTCGGGTTATGAGCCCGACGAGCTGCCAACTGCTCCACCCCGCGTCAGCCACGAAACCTATTATACACATTTACACGTGGCTGTGTCAAGGATATTTTTTTATCCTCATGGCGAGTAGAGAAGATACTGTTGACGAAGCTTTTTAAACTGATTTAATTCCGCTTCCCACTGCTCCACAATTTTTCGTGCAAAAGTCCCACGGTCGATTTCGGTGCGCACCCGCTCCGATCCGGTCAATTTATCGATCCAGTAAGAGGAATCGGCATCTTGACGCCACTGGAACTCCTTTGGATAGAGACGCTTTGTTTCCTGCATAATCGTCAATCCCGTCAGAATGGGGTCAAATGTTTTTGGATCTTCGATATGCAGCTGTACACCGCCGACATTTTCTCCTTGGTATTTGGAGAAAGTAGGATTAAAATACGCTTCCCGAAAAGAGACGCCTGGCAAATTTTGTTGATTGAGGGCTTCTGTCAGTTCCCATCCTTTAATATAAGGAGCTCCCACTAATTCAAAGGGTCGAGTGGTTCCCCTTCCCTCTGACAAGTTGGTTCCTTCAATCATCCCCGTTCCCGGGTAGACTAAGGCCGTCTCCAGTGTTGGCATATTGGGAGAAGGAAGGACCCAAGGAAGGCCGGTATCTTGATAGTGGCTGCCCCGTTTCCAACCTTTCATTTGGATCACCTGTAGATCCACCGATTGCGCTCCTGATTGTGGCAGAAATTCCTCATTGAACAGATAAGCTAGCTCGCCGACGGTCATGCCGTGCCGTTGTGGGATTGGAAACAGACCGACAAAGGAACGATAAGCGGGATCCAGCACCGGTCCTTCCACTTTATCCCCGCCGATGGGATTGGGCCGATCCAAGACGATAAAAGGTTTGTCCGCTAAAGCAGCCGCCTCCATCGCATACGCCATCGTATAGATATAGGTATAAAAGCGGCTCCCTACATCCTGAATATCAAAGATGAGCACATCTACTTCTGCAAATAGCGCCACCATCTCTTGCGGCTGCTTGCCGTATAGATTGACAAAGGGAAGGCCGGTTCGCGGATCTTCATAGGAACCAGGAACATCCCCGGCCTGCTCCGTACCGCGCACCCCATGTTCCGGGCCATATACGTGGGTGACCTGGATTCCTTTCTCCAACATCGCATCCAAAGCGTGATCATATCCGGTCGTCATCGCCGTCGGATTGGCGATCAGGCCTACCCGCTTCCCTTTATATCGATCCGGATTTTCCAACAGGATTTCAAGACCGGTTTTCACGCTTCCTTTTCCTTTCTTCTGCTCCTGTTTTCCGTCTGCACTGTGGGTTCCGATCAAGCTGAAGATTAATACAAAGGCCAACACCATGCCCAACCAGCGTTTCACGCGGAGCCCTCCTCTGTCGCCGTGGCGGAAACGGATTCAATCGATAGGAATCCTTTTGCAAACATTTTCTCTGTTGCCGACAAAAACCCTTTTTTGATTTTGCAAACCCTGTTCCCTAGTTTACAATAGGTGGGTGACCATATTAAGGGAGCTTGTGGGAATGAAGCTGTCAATTCTGAAACTTACACCCGTTCAATTGCTTGTCCTTATTTACTTTTCCGCTATTCTCCTCTCCAGTATCCTGTTGTTCTTGCCGGCGGCCCACCGCCCCGGAGTGGAGGTCTCCTATCTGGATGCGCTGTTCACCGCTGCCACCGCCATCACCGTGACGGGGTTGACGGTAGTAAATACCGCTGAAACCTACAGCACCACCGGCCATGTTATGTTGATGGTGATGCTTCAATTTGGCGGAATCGGTTTTATGACTCTGGGTACTTTTTTATGGATGGCGACGGGACAACGCATCGGAATTATGCGCCGGCGTATGATTATGTTGGACCAAAACCAGCTGGATCTGGCCGGATTGGTGCGCCTGATGCGCGATATTTTGTTGATATCCCTGTTAATTGAAGCCGTCGGTGCTCTGTTGTTAGGCTTATATTTTTATTTTGTGCTCGATTATGGCAGCGATGCGTTTTTATATGGGTTGTTTAGCTCTTTATCCGCCTTTACCAACGGTGGGCTCGATATCTTTGGCAATTCGTTGGAAGACTTTTCACAGGACTATTTTGTTCAAGTGGTACACATGTTATTGATTCTAGGGGGAGTCATTGGATTCCCTGTGTTGGTGGAAGTAAAAGAGTGGTTTGCCAGCCCTAATCGAAAGCAATTCCGCTTTTCTCTGTTTACCAAACTGACGGTAACCACGCATTTTGCTTTAATCGCCATCAGCGTCATCGTATTTACCGCCCTGGAATCCCAGCGCTTTTACTCCACCATGCCGTGGCATGAAGCCTTCTTTTATTCATTGTTTAACGCCATCACTGCTCGCAGCGGCGGTTTGGCCACCATGGATTTAAATGAATACTCACTTCCGTCTCAGCTCTTTCTCTCCTTTATGATGTTTATCGGAGCCAGCCCCTCCAGTGTAGGCGGCGGCATCCGCACGACCACCCTGGCGGTGGTGCTGCTGGCGATTTTCTGCTATGCCCGCGGTCAAAACCATATCCGCCTGTTTGGGCGGGAATTGATGGAGGAGGATGTGCGCAAGGCTTCCGTCGTCTTTGCCACCGGTGCGATCATCGTCGCTGTTGCCGTGTTGGTGGTAATGGTGGAACAACCGCAGCACAGCATGATTAAAGTGGTGTTTGAAGTTTGTTCCGCCTTTGGCACCACCGGCCTCTCTCTCGGATTGTCGCCGGAATTATCGGCAGCGGGTAAACTAACCATAATCGCCATTATGTTTATGGGGCGGATCGGCATTTTGCTGTTGTTGTTCCTTATCCGCAAGGAGCGCCCTCCGGCTTCCTTCCATTATCCGCGGGAACGGGTAATTATCGGGTAAGGAGTTTTACCATTAAGAAACCGCCACACCCTCCCATTCGCGAGAGTGTGGCGGTTTCATTAACGACAAAGTAGGCCCGTGGCCCGATTTAGTGTCCATTTATCTGTTAGTCTCAGTTTCCATGCAAATCTAAATCTACCACTTCTTCTCCCGGCAAAGCATAACCCAGCTTGCGGGCCAATTCCAGCAGATACTCCTCATTTTGCAGTCGCCGTACATCTTCCTGTAATCCCCTCTGCTCCGCCTGTAAAGCTTGTACCTCTTCTCTACTCTGCGCCAACGCCGTTTTCCGTTCATGAACCTCCATGGATTGGCCAATCAGCTCCGATCCGCTCCAAAAGAAAAACGCTAACATCGCGATGAGCCATATCCAACGGCGCCGGCGCACATGGCGGGGCAAAGGTTTTCTGACGACCGCTTTTTGACCCTCATTGGATGACCGGGAAGAACGGAAAGACACGACATTGCCGCGATTTCGATCAACCATCGTCATCATCCTTTTTTATTTCTATTTACTCCCCACGGTTCCGTTGACCGGAAAGCCAACGGCGGAGCCACTCCTTCCACCGCTGCAAGCGTCGGGTGATCGGTCTCGCCCCCTGGGCCAACCGCTCCCGGAGGGGTTGCAGCCATCGAAACAGCGGGGAGAGAAGCCACAGAGGGAAACGAAAAAAGAGAGCTCGCAGTAATCGGAACAATCCGACTCCCACCCGATAAAGCAGCATGGACAAGGCAGCCAAGGGCAGCCACAAACTGACATATAAGATCCGCAGGATTACGCGACACAACGTTTCCGTCCAGCTGAGCAACACACGGAGCAAACGGATTGTAAAGTTGCTAAACCAGGAATAGTAAAGGAACCACCCGGCTGCAATCGCAATCAGTACTGTAAAACGAAGCTCCCCCCAGTTGCTCCAAAGCAACAGACCAAACACCATACTCGCGGCCACTGCCCAATACAGGAGATCGACCAGGGAAACCACCCAGCCCCACATATGGAAACGAGCTTTTAACACCCGGTACAAATCCAACATCAAGCCCATCATCAAACCGGAGCCCATCATCAAACCCATGGTCACCCATTGGGTATATAGTGTCACCGGAATAACCTACCCAGAAAGCTCTTTGTTTTCTCGCCTCGAGCCGAGCCGTCGTCCAAATAGCTCATTTCATAGAGCTCCCCTTGGATGGCTACACGCCCTTCTTCCAGATTGAGATTCTTGATGTGCAGGTTATTTCCCCGGATACCCAGATAGCCGCATTCGGTGTGTAACAAAAATTCTTCGCTGTCAAAGCTCTCTACGCTCACCACTCCGGTCACTTCCAACGTATTGCGCCCTACCATCATCACTTGGTGATTGGTTCGCCCTTGAATCGTTTCCTCCATCATGGACATGTACCCCCTTTCGGTACATGATATGACGGCGGACAAGGTTTAGAACCGCGGGCTTAAACCCTGGAAATGGTGAGCTTTCGCCTTTGAAATGAGCGCTTCTCATCACATTGAGCCGACATGTCGTCCTCTCGGGAAGCCAGTTAGCTGGTGATCCGTCGAGCGACTTTGTATCCATGGAAACTTTGATTTGAACAGGTTTACAGGTGTGACTTTCATCACAATCTCAACCGCCTATCGCCATTAAGGGCAACGATTGCCCTAGTAAGCAACTATATCTCAGGCAATTCCTGTCGGCATAGAGGTTGAGAAACGCCGCTCGTTAGTTACCCGTTGCCCTCGGCCCTCTCCCGCGGAATCGTTTCCAGCAGTTCGTACAGCTCTCCCGCTTCCGCTTTGCGGGTCGTCTCCCGCAGAGAAGTAACCCGTACCCGCAGGGATTGGTTGCCGAAGCGGATTAGCAACTCATCGCCCACCGCCACGTTTGTACCCGCCTTCGCGGTGTGTCCATTGACCTCAACCCGGCCCTGATCGCAAACCTCTTTGGCCAGTGTGCGCCTTTTCACCAGACGGGAAACCTTTAAAAACTTATCCAGACGCATGCTTACTTCACTGCTCCCTTTAAGCGGCTTCCTGCTTTAAAAGCGGGAATGGTAGATGCGGGAATGGTGATGGTGTCACCGGTTTGTGGGTTGCGACCGTTACGCTGGGAACGTTTGCGCGTTTCAAAAGTGCCGAAACCGATCAATTGTACTTTGTTGCCAGAGCCAAGAGCATCCGTCACTTCATCCATAAATCCATTTAACACGGATTCCACATCTTTTTTGGTCATGCCACTTTTTTCGGAAATGCGCGTAATCAATTCATGTTTGTTCATAAGAATGAACAACCTCCTTTTGGTCGTGTGCGATATACCATTCTGGGAAAAACGGAAAAATCCTCCCTCTTCCACCAAACGATTCCGTGTTGGAGGAGGGATTTTTGGGTGCAACGATTACTGGGCCTCCTCCATTTTGGCCTGTTCCCACCAGGCGTCCAGCTCTTCCAATGTGCAGAAATCCAGCGGCCGTCCTGCCTGTCGGGCTGCTTCTTCCACCCGGCGGAAGCGGCGTTCAAACTTACGGCAAGCGGCAAGCAGCGCCTGTTCCGGGTCCCGCTCCACAAACCGAGCCATCGCCACCACAGTGAATAGGAGATCACCCAATTCCTCCTCCTGATGAACAGGATTCTCCGCTGCCTCCAATTCCTGCAGTTCCTCCGCCACTTTTGCACGAACACCAGCGATATCGGGCCAATCAAATCCCACTTTGGCCGCTTTTTTTTGCAATTGATGCGCCCGAGCCAAAGCGGGAAAAGTAGAGGGAATACCGGCCAAGATGGAATCCGCCTGTAGCTTACCCGCACGTTCCTCCTGTTTGATCTCTTCCCATTTTTGTTTGACATCAGTCGCATTTTTCGCTGTGGCATCACCAAAAACATGGGGATGGCGGCGGATCATTTTCTCCGCTAGATTGGCAATCACATCTCCGATATCAAATGTACCCTCTTCACGTGCAATCTGAGAGTGAAGAAGCACCTGTAACAGCACATCACCCAACTCATCCGCCATCGCTTCCGGATCACTCTCAGCCACTGCTTCCAGAAATTCATACGATTCTTCCAACAGATAAGGACGTAAACTCTCATGGGTCTGTTTGCGATCCCAGGGACAACCATCTGGAGCACGCAGGCGGGCGATAATCTCCTCCAGGTGGGAAAAACGGCGTAGACGGGCATCTTGCGCCACCACCGGTGGCACGTAAACCGTCGTTAAATTGCCGAAGCGATCCGCGCGATCCAGTTCCCACAAGGGCATCCTCTCCACCTGTTCCATACCGGGTACGCCAGCGGCGGAAACTACCTGAACGGGATGATCATCGGGGAGAACTTCCATCAAGGTAAGCTTCACCTCGGATGCAACCCCACGATCGTATACTTGGGCAATCAACAGATGCTGATTCGGTTCAATTTTCTTTGCATCCAGAGCAGTCCCATCCAGCAATTGAAATCCTTCCAGAGGATCCAGCGCTAACACGGTAAAAGCAGGGTCCAAAAAGCTACCTCCACCTTTGATCTCAACGGTCACCCCTACTCGTTCCCCCTGCTCCAACAGTTGACGTACCGTGGATTCCGCCACCAGTGGATGACCGGGAACGGCATATACTACCTCAGCCCCGCCTGCCGCTTCCGTCAACAATGTGTCGACGATGCGACGATATACCGCGGAAAAATCCGACTCTTCCTCATACACATCATCGAAGGTGTCCGCCTTCATCCCTTCGCCTTGCAACCAGGCGACGCCGGGATGTTCTTTTGTTCTGAGCCAGATGCGTCGATCCGAGGTAAGCAAGCGAAATGTGCCTAAAGGCAGGTTCTCCACATCTCCCGCTCCTAAACCAACGACCGTGATCTTACCCGGCATTGCGACTCCTCCCTTTTCTGTTCCAACCATATTGATCCAACAATCCTACCAGTTTAGGGCCGATTTTCGGAATCCGCTCCAGTTCCTGTCGTTCCATCGCCCCCAACATCAACACCGCCGCCCCATATACAAGAGCACCAGCGGCCACACCGCTCAAGGAGACAGCGGTCATAGCGAGTCGGGTGGATTCCCATCCTACCGTTAAAACCGTGATCCCTTTCATCGTTCCCACGGTGGCGATCACCATCAGAGTGGTGGCAACAAATATGGCTAAGCCTGTCCGACGCAGGTAAAAAACCTGCCCTAAGCGCCCTCGCAGCGCAATCAGATTAAGAGTCGCAGCCACCGCATATCCCGTTACAGTGGCAATGGCGGCACCACGAATATCCCACAGTGGTATCAGGAGCAGATTGAGCCCTAGCTTCACCCCTACTCCGATCAGGAGATTGCGTGCCGGTAACCGTACTTGCCCCACCCCTTGCAAAATGCCGGAAGAGGTCATACCCAAAGTGGAAAAGAGAGCAGTAAACGCTAATATAACCAACGCTGCGGTACCGGCATCATCCTTATACAACATCACATTGGTGGGCCCCGCCACTACCGCCAGCCCCACCGCTGCTGGCAATCCCATCAACAGTGTCAGCCGCATCGCCAGTGTGGATCGATCCCGCACCTTTCGCTCATCCCCTCGGATCAGCGCTTCCGCTACAGCCGGAACGATGGAAAGGGAGAGAGCAGTGGCGAAAAAGGAGGCAAACTGGATCAGCGGCTGTCCCCGATCATATACCCCTTTGCCATCGATCGCTTCAGCCGTGGTAAACCCGGCCTGCTCCAACAGATTGGCCACGGTAAAGGAATCGACCAAGGATAAGAGCGGTAACACCAATGCACCGACGGAGATTGGAATGGAGAGTACCATTAAACTTTTAAAAATGGACCATGGCGACTCCGCTTCCTTCGGTGGCGCCGCTACCGGCTTCTCCGCCGCCAACTGCTTTTCAATGCGCCGATTGCGCCCCCAGTAAAATAAAAGCACCACCAGACCGGCAACCGCACCGGTGAAAGCGCCAAATACCGCACCCGCTCCGGCATAGACGACACCGGCCCCTGTCGACGTCAACCACCAGGCCAACAGCAAGATGGTAGCCACCCGTACACTCTGTTCCGCAACCTGAGAAGAGGCGGTGGGAGTCATATTTTGGTGACCCTGAAAATATCCCCTGATCACCGACATTAACGGCACCACCAATAAAGCGAAGGAGACCGCCCGAATCGGCAATGTCAGCATTTCTCGACTACCCATCCAAGTAGCGATAATGGGAGCCGTCAAAAACAACAGCAGAAAAAAGAGACAGCCTGTTACACTCAACAGAGTGGCCGTCACCCGAAATATGCGTTTGGCCCCTACGGTGTCACCCTGGGCCAGCCGTTCCGACACCAACTTAGAAATGGCGATAGGAAATCCCGCCGTCGCCAGAATCAACAGTGTACTGTAAAGGGGATACACTTGTTGATAAACAAACATCCCCTCGTTTCCAGTGATATTCTGATACGGGATGCGATAAACCGCCCCCAGCAGCTTTGTGAAAAAAGCGGCCAGTCCCAAAATGGCGGCTCCTTTTATAAATGACTGTTTCCCCGCTGTCATCAAACTCTCCTTTCAATAAAAACCCACTTTAGTATACACTGCCGCCGCCATCCTCACCAACAGAAAAAGCAGGCCTTGGCCTGCCCAAACGCTGAGAAAGTGGGCCTGATGCCCGATCTCCGTCTCTGCACCTCTTTCCCTTTTGTCGATGAAAAGAAGTCCCGCGCCGCCGCCTTCCCACTCCGCCGATCATTGTTCCATCTGCTTTCCTAAAAAGGAGGCAGCCGTATTCGCCACTTTCACCTCTACGTCTCCCATCTTTGTCCCCTCTTTCTTGGAAAGGAGAATAACCGCTCCAATCGGATCTCCACCGGCATTGATGGGCGCGATAATGAAGGACTCGTAGGCTTCCGACAAGTCTCGAATCAGTTCCGTATGCGTGGGATTCGCCTCCAGATGGGGCTTGCGCTGATCCATACAGGTTTCCACAATCGATCCGACGGGTTTGTCCAGATATTCCTTTTTGGACGCTCCGGCAACAGCGATCACTGTATCCCGATCACAAATTAAGGTTACATGGTACAAGCTCTCATAAAGGGATTCCGCATACTCCTTGGCAAAATCGCTCAATTCCCCGATCGGCGAATATTTTTTTAGAATCACTTCCCCGTCTCGATCTACAAAAATCTCCAACGGATCCCCTTCTCGGATGCGGAGCGTCCGGCGAATCTCCTTGGGGATGACGACCCGCCCCAGATCGTCGATGCGACGAACAATGCCCGTAGCTTTCATGAATATTGATGCCTCGCTTTCATGGATAATGGGTTTCGGATCAGGCCGAAATCCTTGACTCGCATCGTTACGGCCATAGTATTCATCCACTTCCAGCGATTTATACGACGTGCCAATTTCCGCAAAAAAAGGCAGAGCATTGGATGCTCTGCCTGTCAAACGATCACTCTTTATCCTTTTTCTGCTCATCATCGTTTTCGGTATCCTGTTTCAGTCCAGGAATATCCACTTTGCTAAGCTTCACTTCCTCGTCGATAAAGGTCTGGAAGCCTTCCTGCACCTTATTTCGTTTAATATCCTCTTTTACATCGTCATAAGCCTGTTTTTCCCGCTTGTTGACGCGGATGACATGATACCCGTAATCCGTTTTTACGGGATCGCCAATCTCTTTTAAGGGCTGTTCCATGGCAGCTTCGGAAAACTCAGGAACCCATTGATCTGGTGTACCTTCATATTTTCCGGCACTCTCTTTTGAGCCAGGATCATCGGAGTATTTTTTGGCGATATCCGACCATTTGCCGCCGTCTTCCAGTTTTTTCTTTACATCTTCAGCCCGTTTTTTCGCTTCCTTATCCGAGCGTTTCTTACCGTCCTCCCCTTCCTGGGTGGAGATGAGGACATGATTCAGCTCAATGGTGTAATAAGCATCAGACTCTTCATATTCCTTCTTTAAATCTTTTTCCTTCACTTGGCCTTCCAGGTATGCGGTAACTTTATTGTTCTGGATCAGGAAATTACGCAGATCTTTTTTTGTAATCCCGCTCTCTTTTAGAATGGTATCCGGATCTTGTTTTTCCTGTCCTTCCTGGGCCGGTTGTTCTTTTACCGACTCTTCAAATTGCTTGATGACCTCGTCCGCTTCTTCTTCATACTTCTTTTCGTCTTTTACCTGCTTGGCGATCTCCATCTCCGCAATTTGTTGCTTGACCAGTTCCCCTTTGGCTTCGGGGCTCTCGGTCATCATCGCCAATTGGGGTTGGAAAAACACCATCAGGTTGATATATCGGTTTAACTCCCCTTCTGTCACTTTGCCGCCCTCATACTCCGCCACTACCTTCTTGCTGTCCGTGGGAAGCGGCTCAGCTTGTCCCATCGGATTTTCCGTATCTTCCGCTTTATCCTCGTCAGAGCCACAGCCTACGAGGAAGAGGGAGAGCGCCAACAGCACGCTCAATGACGTCAGGAGTCTTTTTTTAAGTCGCTGCATTTCGGAATGCTCCTTTCGTTTTGGGAACCGTTTCATATTGTATCAAAAATTGTTCCACCATTTCCAGGCCCTCCGCCGCCGGCAGACCCTTCAGTCGGAAAATAACACCGATCCGCTGCCCGGAAGAGAGGCGCACGCGGCCTGGGAATTGTTGTGCCAGGCGGAAGAGCTGCTGCCCATCCACTACCTCATTTTGATCTGGGTGAAGTTTGGTGTGAATTTCCAGTCCTTCTTGTTTAATTTCTTCAATATGGTACTGAATGGCGTAGGCACGCAAGCGAGCAACCCGCAACAAATTCACCACCGGTTGAGGGAGGTCGCCGAAGCGGTCTTCCATCTCTTCTTCCAAATCCCGCGCCTCTTCCAAACGGCGCACCGCCCGGATTTTTTTATAGATCTCGATCTTCTGTTTTTCATCGCCGATGTATTCCGACGGCAGATAAGCATCGGTGTTTAACTCGATCTCTGGATCAAACACTTTTTCCTCTTCCACTTTGCCTTGCTGCTCGTTAATCGCCTCTTTTAACATCTGGGTGTACAGCTCAAAGCCGACAGAGGCAATATGACCGTGCTGTTCCGCCCCCAGCAGATTGCCGGCGCCGCGAATGGCCAAATCACGCATCGCAATTTTAAAGCCTGAGCCTAACTCGGTAAATTCTTTAATTGCCTGTAGGCGTTTTTCCGCCGTTTCCGACAACACCTTATCCCGCTGATAGGTGAAGTAGGCATAAGCAATCCGATTGGAGCGGCCCACCCGTCCCCGCAATTGATACAACTGAGACAAGCCCATGCGATCGGCATCATAGATGATCAAGGTGTTAACATTGGGGATATCCACCCCGGTTTCAATAATGGTGGTACTGACCAACACATCGTACTCGCCATCCAAAAAGTCAAGCATCACTCGTTCCAACTCGGTTTCCACCATCTGCCCATGGGCGACGGCGATACGGGCGTCCGGTACCAACATCCGGATCTGATCCGCCATTTGGTCGATGTTGTGCACTTGGTTGTAGAGAAAATAAACTTGTCCGTTACGGGCCAGCTCCCGTTCAATCGCTTCCCGCACCAATGCCGCAGAATACTCCAACACATAGGTTTGTACAGGAAAACGGTTTTCCGGCGGTGTCTCGATCACCGACAAATCCCGTACCCCCATCATCGACATATGCAGAGTGCGGGGAATGGGAGTAGCCGTCAGCGTCAGCACATCGATATCGGCTTTTAGCTGCTTTACTTTCTCCTTATGCTTCACCCCAAAACGTTGCTCTTCATCGACAATCAACAGACCCAAATCTTTGTACTGTACATCTTTGGACAAGAGACGATGGGTTCCGATCACAATATCGACGGTCCCCTCGTTGATTCCCTTAATCGTTTCCTTCTGTTCCTTACGGGAACGGAAACGGGACAGCACCCGGATCTCTACCGGAAAACCGGCAAATCGCTCGCGGAAGGTTTCATAGTGCTGTTGTGCCAAGATGGTGGTAGGAACCAGTACCGCTACTTGCTTCCCGTCCATGGTCGCCTTAAAAGCGGCCCGAATCGCTACTTCCGTTTTTCCGTACCCGACGTCCCCACACAAGAGTCGGTCCATGGGTTGTACGCTTTCCATGTCCCGTTTGATCTCTTCGATAGAACGAAGCTGATCCCCTGTCTCTTCATAGGGGAAAAGAGCATCAAATTCCCGTTGATAACCGGTATCTTCAGCAAAGGAATAACCTTTTGCCGCTTGCCGTTTGGCATAGAGCTGAATCAGATCGGAAGCGATATCTTCCACTGAGGAGCGAACTTTGTTTTTGACTTTGCTCCATTCGCTTCCACCCAGACTATACACCTTGGGGCTCTTCTCTTCGCTTCCCAGGTATTTTTGCACTTGGTTGATCTGCTCGATGGGGACATACAGTTTGTCGTTGCCTGCATATTGCACTAGCAGATAATCTTTGTGCAGACCACCCACATCCAGCGTTTCAATCCCATAGTACCGTCCAATCCCGTGATTGACGTGAACCACATAGTCGCCGGGTTTCAGTTCCTGATAATCCTTAATTTTTTCGGCGTGGTCCAGTTTAACCGCGCGGCGGGCACGCCGTTGCTTCTGGGTGAAAACTTCCCCTTCCGTCACAACCGCAATCCGGGATGCTCCCAGTTCAAACCCGCCTGACAGCGCTCCCACTTGAATGATGGGTCGGCTCGGCTGTAGTGTGTTATCGGGCAGATCCCGTGTCACTTCCATCCCATAATCGGCTAACACGCGTTCCAACCGTTCCGCCCGCTCTTGAGTGGAAGCGGTAAACAGCACCCGGTACTTCCCTTTGGTCCAACGCTCCCATTCCGTTTTGAGCACATGCATCTGCCCATGGAATTGCTGCATACTACGGGAGATAAACTGGACAATGTTTTGCGGTTGAATCCCACCGAACTGACGCATAAACAAAGAAAGGTGAATCCGTTGGTGTTGTCCGCGATTAAACCAGTCGTCATGGCTGACGGACAATGTCAGCGCCGGTAGGTATTCCCCCTGCTGCAACAGCGCCGTCTGCCATTCTCCTTCTTCTCGCTCCATCTGCTTTGCCGTTTCCTGAATGCGATTGGGCTCATCCCATACCCATACGACATCTTGGGGTAAATAATCGACCAAGGTTTCATAAGAGGGATACACTTGGCTGATATATTTATACATCCCGGTAAAGCGTTGGCCGGTTTTGAGCTGTTCCACTTCCCAGCCGATCTTCTCCACCAATTTACTGCGGGTATCCGGATCTTTCACTTGGGTGAGGCGTTCCTCCAATAAGTGGGCAACCCGATCCCCGGCTTGGTATAGTGCTTCCGCTGACGCAAACATCTCCTGCGCTGGAGGAATCGTATACCGCTCCAGTTTATCTTTGGAACGCTGGTCCGCCACCGAGAATAAACGGATAGAATCGACTTCATCATCGAAAAATTCGACCCGAATCGGACTGGTTTCCGTTACCGGAAACAGGTCCAAAATTCCGCCGCGCAGGCTGAGTTCCCCCGCTTTTTCCACCATATCTACCCGTTCGTAACCCACTTGCAGCAGATGTTCCACCAATTCCTCCACCGGATGTTCCTCTCCGACGGTTAGCGTGCGGTGGGCGGCGGCAACGGTTTCTCGAGGTGGAAACAGCTTCCTCGCACCGGCGAAAGGCACGACAAATACCCCGCGAAAGCCGCGGGCTAAGCGGGACAACACCTCAATGCGTTCCCCTAGTGTTTCATGACCGTTTAACGTAATCTCCGTCGCTACCAACTCATTGGCCGGGTATAAAAGCACCTGTTCTTTTGGCAGCAGCTCCTGTAAATCTTCAACCGCTTTTTGCGCCTGATTGAGGTTGTGTGTCACAACCAGGATGGGGCGATTGATCTCTTTAAACAGAGCAGCGACATACATCATGCGTGCCGAACCCGTCAGTCCGGCCACCAGCTGCTCTTTTAACCCTTGATCCAGGGAAGCGACAGTGGACTGGAAGTCATCATCATTTTGAAACAATCGCACCAGAGTTTCCAAGTCCATCCTTCCTCCTCTCCACGAGGGTGTGCTTGGATCTCTTCTAAAATCCATACAAAAATAAGCCTCAGCTGGTATAGCCAAGGCTGTGAATTCACATCCCGGCAATCGCACCTGTCCGGCCACATCCGTAACAAATAGAAAGGAGGCCGAAATCCGCACCACGAAAAAAAGCCCTTGTCAGTCACAATATTATTGGAAGGGACGGGACAAGAGTAACAGATCCGGGTTTCGCTCTAACATTTCCTGGCAAGACTCACACACCACTTTCACATGGGTGTGGCCATCTCCATCATCGATAATTATATCCCGACGCTCTGCTGGGGTCAACCGATGAAAGCCCAAATCCAGCTCTGTCACAAGGTCGTCCTCAATTTGTCCGATCAGGTGATTACAATATCGACACCGGTATTCCATCATTATGGTTATGCCCCCTGCGATCATGATATTCTTTTTCCAGTATCGACAAAGGAGGCGGGTTCCATGCAGCAGGGAAGGAAATTGATTGATGGAAATACACGCTATCGATCCAGACCACGATCACCGATATATTCAATCTGAAAAATCCTGCCATCGGGATCTTCTCTTGCTGTTACGCCATCCAGTTCAAAAAAGACCGAAAGCCCTCTCTTTAAGCTATCGTTTCTTGCCTTTTCCCCTGCCTGAGCCACAACTCGATCAAACTCGTCCGTCTTAAAAAGGCGTGTACGCTTTTTTCATTGATCTTCACCTCTTTTTATAGTTATCTCTTATCATCACCATCCCACATCCATGCTCCCGTAGTGTCAGATAAGCATGTATCGCAATCATGGTGTCCTGAACACCGGTTCCGGTTAGATCACAGACGGTGATTTCTTCTGGATGCTTACGCCCCGTCTCTGCTTTTGCAGCCAGCTCACCCAACTCCGTTACCGTCTCTGGATCGATCGCTCCCTCTTCTACGGCAGCACGCAATTCACCAAATTGAAGGCACTGACTTTTTAAGTCACACACCACCCGATCTGCCGCAGCCAATACACCCTCGCCCAGCTCTCGTTTATGCCTGGCGTCTGAGCCCATCGCCGTGATATGAAGTCCACTGTGAAGCCACTCTGGTTGTACCACCGGTTTCTCTGCTGGGGTCGCGGTTACCACGATATCGCTTTCCCGTACAACCGCCTGCGCATCTGGGGCCACCATTGCATCCACCTGAAGCTCCTGCGCCAGTTTGCGGGCACAGCTCTCAGCCCGTTCTCGGGTGGGGGACCAAACGGAGACGGATTCCAGCTCCCGTACCAACGATAACCCTTTCATCTGAAAATACGCTTGACCGCCCGCGCCAATCACCCCGGCGCGAACCCGCCCTTCCCTTGCCAAATAACGTGCGGCGACGGCACCGGCAGCCGCTGTACGCACATCGGTAAGATAACCGTCATCAAGGAGAAGCGCCTCTGGTTGCCCGGTATCCGTCCGTATCAACACCATCATACCGCTTCCACTGGCAAGTCCTTTTTCCGGATTAAGAAAGAAGCCGGAGGAAATCTTGATCGCAAAAAAAGGAAGCCCTTTTACAGCTGCGGTTTTTACATCGACCTCCCCTTTTACCTCAGGAAAATCAACCCGCAAAATCGGCGGTGTCTCCACTTTTCCTTCTCCCAGAAGAGCAAACCCTCTTTCCACCGTGTCCACCGCTTCACCATCGACAGCAACAAAGCGCTGTATCTCTTTCTTCGAAAATATCCACATCATAGACGCCTCCTTCTTCCGAGAATAACGCGATTTAACGGTAACGAAGACATCGACTTCACCACAATCACCAAACTGTACAAAAAAAGACCGATTCTCTTTATCACTCTATGGAATAGTCTCGTTATTCCGTCTATAAGTAGGATAAAAGTGATGATTCTGAAACTGGGACTGAGACCAGAGATTCCTCCATATATCTCAATCCTGTAAAAATTTTTAGATTTGGTGGTGAACCAATATGCCTATTCACATGGAACATCCCTCTGTCGAGACGGGAGCAGTCTGGGAGGCGCGCCAACGGATCGCTCCTTTTATCAGTCGCACACCTCTTGTTTATTCTTCTGCTCTGTCGGAGCAGGCGGGAGGACCCGTTTACCTAAAACTAGAACAACTGCAACCGGTGGGATCGTTTAAATTGCGAGGAGCCGCCAATAAAATCCTCCGTTTGAACGAGGAGCAGCGAAAGCGGGGGGTGACCACCTTTTCCACCGGCAACCACGGTTTAGCGGTCGCTTGGTTTGCCCGTCGCTTAGGCATTCGCGCCGTTATCTGTTTATCGGACCGCGTACCGCAGGAGAAAACCGACCGCATCTCCGCCCTAGGTGCTGAGTTGGTCGTCTGTGGTGACAGCCAGGATGAAGCGGAGTCTCACTGCGTCCAATTGGAACAAAGGGAAGGTTTGACGGTGATTCCCCCTTTTGATGACACCGATATTATTGCTGGCCAGGGGACGATTGGGTTGGAGTTGTTGGAAGAGAAGCCTGATCTGGGCACGGTGGTAATCCCGCTATCCGGCGGCGGATTGTTTGCAGGCATCGCCTCCACCATTAAAAGCAACCATCCCGGAACTCGCATGGTGGGGGTAACGATGGAAGGTTCCGCTGTCATGTACCATAGCTTACGCCAAGGGAAACCCATCGTGATGAAAGAGTCGAATACCCTGGCAGATAGTCTGCTGGGTGGAATCGGCCTGGAGAATCGCTATACGTTTCAGCTGGTACGGAAAACCGCCGATGAAACCCTGCTTGTCACGGAGAACGACATTAAAGACGGACTCTCCCTGCTGTTCCATCAGCATAAGTTGTTGCTAGAAGGAGCGGCCGCCACCGGAGCAGCGGCTATTTTAAAGGGGCTGATCCGTTCGGATGGACGTCCGATTGTGCTAATCATCAGCGGATGCAACGCCAACCCCGCAGATGTACTGCGCGCAATCGGGTATCAAGCGACTTTGGACGTCTGATAATCTCATGTACAGGATCAACCGGTATCGTTTCACAAAAAGCGGCTGCTGTCATTAGACACAGGCCGCTTTTGGTTGGTTTAAATATCGAATGAAAGATGCAAAACTTGTGAAAGGGAAAAAATCCCCCCTCGGCCGTCGCGCTCTCATCTCCGTACAAAGCGAAAGGTTTCCTCGCCCGCAATGATAGTAAGCAGGACTTACTTCCCATTATATCGATTCATCACTTGCGGAAAAGGCGTATCGAGGTAACAATCGACAGCGTCAGCAGTGCGTTGAACAGATTCCAACACCGGCTCTTCTTCTTCACGGGCAAAACGGGCCAGCACATAGTCTGGTACCGACATCCGGCCCTGGGGGTGACCGATGCCGATTTTGATCCGTTTAAAGTCCGAAGTACCCAAGTGCTCGATTAGCGATTGCACTCCCCGGTGCCCGCCGGAGCTTCCTTTCATACGAAGTCGAATCTGGCCCGGGGGCAGATCCAAATCGTCATATACCACGACCAGATCATCAATCTCGCATTTTAGCCACGCAAGAGCCTGGCTGACCGCCTCACCGGAGCGATTCATATACGTTTCCGGTTTGAGCAGAATCACTTTTTGCCCGCGAACATGCCCTTCTCCCGCTAAACCCCGCCATTTTTCTTTTTCTACGGGAATTCCCCAACGGTCGCTCAGACGGTCGACCACCCAGAAGCCGATATTATGGCGTGTGAGTGCATATCGGATTCCGGGGTTTCCCAAACCGACAATCACTTTCATGCAATCCTCTCCATCCGTCAAAAAAGCGCAACATGATATTGCGCTGAGGGTGTTGGCAAACTTATCGCGAGATGGTTGGGGTGGTCATCCGTCTGCGCTTCATGCACTCCAAAACACAAGTCTCACCTCGGTCGCTTTCGCTCCCAGGTCTCGCTTTGTGTGAGCAGAGTCCCTCGACGGAAAACCACCCTTCCCTGTGTCTAAGCCGTTCTAGTCGTTTGACATCTGTGCTCAGATTAATGGTAAGTGGGTTCAGGTCCCAATTTTCGTCTTTAGCGAACCCCATAAGCCCCATTTTCATTGCGACACTCAGGTCAGAAAAATTGGCAGCATTTGCTACCAACGATTATGCTTCCTTTTCTTCCGCCTCATCATCCGCCGTTTCCGCTTCGGCTTGAGCGGTCTCCTCTGCTTCCTCATTCGCATCTTTTTCCACTTGTGGCGGTAGAACAGAGGCAACCATTTCTTCCAGTTCAGACAGGAGTTCCGCTTTCTCTGGCAGTTTTAGATCTTTGACATAGATAGCGTCGCCGATGGACAAGGCGCTGATATCGATGCTCAGATGGTCGGGGATTAAGCCGGGGAGAGTGCGAATATGGACGGTGCGCAGCTGTTGTTGCAAAACGCCACCTTCCTTGACTCCCGATGCTTCACCCTCCAGATAAACGGCCACTTCCACATCGACAGGCTCGTTCATCTTTACCACTTTAAAATCAATGTGCAAGATTTTATCTTTGATCCGATCCTGTTGCAATTCGCGAATCATCACCTGACGCGTCTTTCCATCCGTATATTTCAGTTGGATAACGGAAGACAGACCCTCCTGTTGTAGGAGGCGTATCACATCGCTTCCTTCCAGGTGAACCAATTCATTTTCGCTGTTGTTCCCATACACCACTGCAGGAATGCGACCATTATGTCGAAGCTGAGTCAAAATCGAACGCGGTCGCTTTTCACGACGCTCGACGGAAAGTTGAGTTGCCATCGATTGATTCCTCCTTGTGTGCTTGAAGGGAAGTCCGTTTAACAGACTGGCATTCATTGCATAATTATATGCATTCCCCCAAGTCACTTCGGATAAACCTTCCTGCTGTGGAAATCAATCAAACAGCTTACTGACCGAGAGCTCCTCATGGACACGGATGATCGCTTCCCCGATCAAGGGGGCAACGGATAGGACCCGCATTTTCTCCAATTGCTTCTCTTCCGACAAGGGGATGGTGTTGGTGACGACCATCTCTTTGATGTTCGCTTCTTTGATCCGTTGGATCGCAGGGCCGGAAAAAACGGGATGGGTACAGCAGGCGTAAACTTCTTTGGCCCCGTATTCCAACAACGCGTTGGCCGCCAGTGTAATGGTGCCGGCCGTATCAATGATATCGTCGATGATAATCGCTCTCCGTCCCTTTACATCACCGACAATGTTCATCACTTCAGCCACATTGGGTTCAGGGCGTCGCTTGTCGATAATGGCGATGGGGGATGCAAGGCGCTCGGCTAACTTGCGTGCCCGGATCACACCACCGTGGTCCGGGGAGACGACCACTACATCTTCCAATTCCCGTTTGAGGAAGTACTCAGACAAAATCGGCACACCTAACAGGTGATCCACCGGAATGTCGAAAAAGCCCTGAATCTGTGTGGCATGAAGATCCATGGCGATAATCCGGTCGGCACCAGCAGTCTCAATCAAATTCGCTACCAGTTTTGAGGTAATCGGATCCCTGGCACGGGTTTTTCGATCTTGTCGAGCATAGCCGTAGTAAGGGATGACCACGTTAATGGTTCGCGCCGATGCGCGCTTTAAGGCGTCCACCATCACCAACAATTCCATCAAATGTTGGTTCACCGGGTGACAGGTGGATTGAATCACATACACATCAGACCCCCGTACGCTTTCATTTAAACGAACGTGGATCTCACCGTCGCTAAATTTCCCCACTACCGCATCACCCAATGGGATACCGATGTGCTCGGCAATCTCCCGGGCCAGCACGGGATTGGAATTACAACTAAATACTTGCAATCGTTTCACTGTGGACATCTTTCCCCCAACCCTCCACTTTTCAAGCGATGTTATTTCCCTTTGTTTACCCCATTCGTGAACGTCGTCCTGTTCGCCCCTCATCGTAAGGATCAAAAACGGTAAAAGGGCTTATACTCGAGAATCGACAAATCGATCGCGGGGTGGTCGGGGTGGTTATCCGTTTCCGCTCCATGCGTGGCAGAGTCGCTCAACGGACAACCACCCCTCCCTGCTTTCTAACCACTCCAATGATTGTCGGTTTAATCCTTCTTCAACCTCTCAGTCAATGTGCGCATGTAATCTTCTTTATTGGTTTGCCGCTCTCTTGCGATGGCCAAAGCCTCGGCAGGTACATCGTCGGTCACGGTTGAACCTGCGGCGACATAAGCCCCTTTGCCGATGGTAACCGGAGCGACCAAGTTGACGTTACAGCCGATAAAAGCGCCATCTTCAATCACCGTGCGGTGTTTATTGAAACCGTCATAGTTGACGGTTAGGGCTCCGCATCCGACATTTACCCCTTCCCCAACATCGGCATCGCCGACATAAGCCAGATGAGCGATTTTACTTCCTTTACCCAGCCGCGCTTTTTTCAGGTCGACAAAACAACCCACTTTGCTCTGTTCCTCCAAGTGGGAACCGGGGCGAATATAGGCAAAAGGCCCCACGGTGACACGATCCTCCACCCGGCTTTCCTGAATCACCGACTGCCGGATCGTCACCTCATCTCCCACTTCTACATCCTTGAGGTCAGCTTGGGGGCCAATGACACACCCTTCACCGATGCGGGTGTTTCCACGCAGATAGGTACCCGGTTCAATCACCGTATCGGCGCCAACGACCACATCGGCTTCGATAAAGGTCGATACGGGATCGACCACCGTCACTCCATCCATCATCAGCTGTTCCAGGATGCGGCGACGCATGGTTTGTTCCGCTTGGGCCAGTTGGACACGATTGTTGATCCCTTGTGCCTCTTCAAAGTCGTCCATCTGGCGCGCACCGATCACTTCCCCGTCGGCATGCAACACACGGATAACATCGGGAAGATAGTATTCTCCTTGCGCATTATCGTTGTCCACTTGCGAAAGCGCCTTCCACAATTTCCGATTGTCAAAGCAAAACGTGCCCGTATTCACTTCAGTGATCTCCCGTTCGGCAGGGGTGGCATCTTTGTGTTCCACCACACCGACCACATTCTCATCCTTCCACCGAATAATGCGGCCATAGCCGCTGGGATCCGGTAGCTCCGCCGTCAAAATGGTTGCAGCTGAGCGGCCTTCCCGATGGGCTTGAACCAGATTGGAGAGCGTCTCCGCCGTAAATAGAGGATGATCGCCGTTCAGCACCAGGGTGATTCCTTCCTTATTAGATAAAAACGATTCCGCTTGCATCACTGCATGGGCTGTGCCCAGCTGCTCATCCTGGGGGGCGAATTTCACCCGGTTACCGAGGTGGGACTGAACCGCTTCGGCATCATGGCCGACGATAACTACTATATCCGCCGTCCCGATCGCTTCCAACGTGTCGATAATATGATCGATGATAGGCTTTCCGCATACCGGATGCAGTACTTTGTGCTTCCGGGATTTCATCCGTGTTCCCTTCCCCGCGGCCAAAACGACAGCATACAATTTTTCCATGGTGTGAAGCACCCCCGCTGTTCCTCGTATCCCATCATCCCTTATTCGTAAAATTATCGGATAGGACACTAGCAAAAACTCCACAACCGACTATATCCCAAAGCTTGGTGGAATGCAAGAATGCCGAATACCAATGGGTTATCTCATCATCGAAATAGTAGAGAGAGATAGAGTGAATCCTGATAAAAACGGGGATCCCTGCCCTGGGGATCCCCGTTTGCTGCTTGTCTTCGTTGTACCTTGTCCCGGCATCGGACAAAGATCTCCCTTTTTTGCGAGAGTAAGGTGCACCTGCAACCCAACCTCGCCTTTGCAAAAAAAGGGTTAGGAAGCGTTTCCGCCCAAAGCGGAATCCAGTTCATCGTTTCCGACGCGGTGATATTCCTCCAATACGGCCATCTCAATCTTTTCACGCGAATCCGGTGAGATCGGGTGAGCGATATCCCGAAATTCACCATCCGGTCTCCGTTTACTCGGCATGGCCACAAACATGCCGTTGTTTCCGTCAATCACCCGAATGTCATGAACAACAAATTCCTCGTCGATGGTTATGGAAGCGATGGCGCGCATACGCCCCTCCCGGCTCACTCGTCGCAAACGCACATCCGTAATTTCCAACCTGCTTCACCACCCATTTCCAGAGATGATGTCACTTCTTCTATTCCACATGGGTGGTGAATCTCCTTCCACATGTTCCCCTTTTTTCGGATTTTTTCATTTCTTTTTGGCGATTGCTTCGATTTCCACCCGAACTCCTTTTGGAAGAGCGGCCACCTGAACACAGGAGCGAGCAGGTTGATGTGTGCCAAAAAATGATCCATACACTTCATTTACCGTTTGAAAATCATCCATATCCACCAAAAATATGGTGGTTTTTACGACGTGATCCAGATCAGAGCCCGCTGCTTCCAAAACAGCGGAAACATTTTTCATCACTTGTTCCGTTTCTGTCCGGATATCCCCTTTCACCAGCTCACCGGCAGGGGTTAGCGGGATTTGCCCTGAGGTGAAAATTAACCCTTCCATCGCAATCGCTTGGCTGTACGGCCCGATCGCCTGTGGAGCTTGCTCTGTTTTAATCGTCTCCATCACAATCACTCCCATTAAATAAAGTCCCCGCTTTAACCGCAATCCGCCGTTCCCTCACATCCACTTCATCCACTGTAGCTAAGGAAAGATAATCGTCGACCAATCGTTCTTCCGCCCGGCTATCCGCCATCACGCCGACACCGACTACTTCCGCGTGAAACTCTTGCAATAAATCAAACATACCCCGGACGGTTCCACCCGCTTTCATAAAATCATCGATGATCAGCGCACTCGACCCTTCCGGCAGGCTACGTCGGGAAAGGGAGAGGGTTCCCAAGCGTTTGCTGGAGCCAGAGACGGTGTTAATGGTAACAACGGAGCCCTCGGTGATGCGGCTATCCCGTCGCACGATGGCCACTGGCACCCCCAATTGACCCGCTGTCGCATAAGCCAGGGGAATCCCTTTGGTTTCGACGGTCACCACTGCATCCACTTGCCGATCATAAAAAACAGAGGCAAATAGGCGCCCAATATCCCGCACCAGTTTTGTATCGCCCAATAGATCTGACAGATACAAATAGCCTCCGGGAAGGATGCGGGACGGCAATCGCAATTGCTCACAGATCTGTTGTGATAGCTTCAGGGCATTCTCATGGGAAACGCGAGGAATAAAGCGAATGCCTCCCGTCGCGCCGGAGACGGTTTGCAACATGCCCTCTCCCTCTTCCCGGAACACCTCATGAATAATGGCCAAATCCTCACTGATGGAGGACTTGGCCGCTTGATAGCGCTCAGCAAAGGTGCTGAGAGGGATGAGGCGATGCGGTTGGCTCAACAGCTGCTGGGTCATATCGACCAGCCGTGCGCTCCGCTTCCACTTTTTCATCCAAAGCCCCCCGAAATCCGAATGGTTTGCGAAAAATATATCATTTTGTACGGATTTTATCAAGTAAAGGAGCTTCCAACCCTCCCAGCATCCGCACCGCGTACACCTGTCGGCAAAATCCGCGTAAGCCGTTTACCACCCTGCGCGCCAAGGATTCACGGCTAACCAAGCCAAACACCGTCGGCCCGCTTCCGGACATTAACACCCCTTCTGCGCCAAAGGTGTCCATCCGCTCTTTTAGTTTGCCCACCTGAGGATACGTAGACAGGGTAACCTGCTCCAACACATTGGACAAGTTGGCACAAACCCCTGTAAAATCACGGTGCTCCAATGCGTTTACCATCGCATCCAGATTGGGTTGATCCCGTTTTTCGGCTAAATCCAAAGCACCGAATACTTCCGCCGTCGACACTCCGTGTTGCGGTTTGGCCAACACCACCCAGCAAGGAGGTGGAGGAGCAATCGGGGTTAAATGCTCTCCCCGCCCCCGGGCGATCGCGGTTCCCCCTTTTACGCAAAAAGGGACATCCGATCCCAACTCCAACCCTAATTGCGCCAGTTCTTCCGTTGACAAACCAAGATTCCACATTTTGTTTAAGCCCTTCAGCGTAGCGGCAGCATCGCTGCTCCCCCCGGCCAATCCCGCTGCTACCGGGATTTCTTTGTGGATCAAAATTCGCACACCTTTCTTTACAGAAAAGCGTTGTTGAAGCAAGGCGGCAGCGCGATACGCCAGATTTCGATCATCAAAAGGAATAAAACCGGAGGTGCTTTCCAGCTGAATCCCTCCGGAAATCTCAGTCAGGTCAATGCGATCCGCCAAGTCGATAGTGGTCATCACCATTTCTAATTCGTGGTATCCATCCGGTCTTTTATGTAGAACATCCAGTGTTAAATTAATTTTTGCCGGTGCTTTTACGGAGATATCCAACGCTTGCCCCCCTGTCTGCCACCCGTGGTCCCTTCTCCATTTTCCTGATTCTCTTTTCCTGAGCGGGAAAAGCTGGCTTTACTATTGTAACATGTGCCCATCCCCCGTAAAAGCGGAACCGGTGAGAGCAATGGATCGATCCCGAGGTTTTTGATAAACCAATCGCGGGGCAGTCGGAGGTTATCCACTTCCGCTCCATGCACTCCAAAGCACAAGTCTCACCTCAGTCGCCTCGCTCCCACCAAAAAAGACCGGGGTAGTATACCCCGGTCAGCCTGTGTCTTCATTCCCGTTCGGCCATGCGTTCCTCGGCCAGCTGAATTGCCCGTTTCACCATGTTACCGGCGTCCCGTGCTTTGATTCCGCCCCAGCCTTCACGTTGAACAACATCATAAAAACCCAGTTCTTTGGCCAATTCGACTTTCATGGCTTCCGACATGACACCGCGTCGCGCCAAGTGGAATTCCCCCTTTGTTCAAACACAGGCTATGCATAGTATGAAGCGTTCCCGTCGCGGATATCCACAGTACCTTCGTCGATATCCGCTGAGCAGCACAGCACAGGCACTTCGCTTTCAAAAATTCTTTCTGTTACAGCTCATCAAAGCCGTTGGCATCGGATACTTTGGTGTATTGACGAGATTTGCCTTCAAAGAAATCCTGTTTGCCGCTATTGACATCCTCATAGGCGACAATCCAGCGCATCGGGTTTTGGCGGTAACCGGGGAAAGGCGGTTCCGCTCCCAGTTCCCTCACGCGCTTGTTGGTCATAAAACGAATGTAATCCTCCAGCTCTTTGGGACCGATGCCGGGAAAACGATCGCCCAGGATATATTGGCCCCATTTGATCTCCAATTCCGCCGCCTGGCGAAAGGTCTCACTGACGAAGGTGCGGGTCTCTTCCGTATCCAATTCCGGGTGCTCCGCCAGCAACTCTTTAAAAATCTGTACAAACAGGCGCACATGTAGCTGTTCATCCCGGTTGATGTAGTTGATCATGGTGGAGGTGGCCACCATTTTCTGGTTACGGGCCAAATTATAGAAAAAGGCAAAACCGGAATAGAAGTTGAGGCCTTCCAAGATGACGTCATACACAATTGATTCCAACAGGGTGCGGGGAGTGGGGTTGTCCACAAATTCGTCATAGCCCTTGACGATAAAATCGTTCCGCTCCCGCAACACCGCATCGGTCTTCCAATACTCAAAGATCTCGTCTTGCTCCTGCTTATTCACCAGGGAGGACAATACATAGGAGTAGGATTGGTTGTGAACGACCTCCTGGAAGGAGAGAACCGCCATCAGCGCCGATAAGCTAGAATCTGTTAAATAATCGGCCACCCGCGAAGAGTAGTCGGTTTGAATCGAATCGAGAAAAGCCAACAATCCGATGATGCGTTTAAAGGCAAAACGCTCATCGTCGCTCAGGTCTTTCCACTGCCTTACATCTTCAGCCATGTTGATTTCAAAGGGAGTCCAAAAATGGGCCAGCATATTTTTGTACAACGGATAGGCCCAAGGGAAACGACAGTCGTCCCAGTTGAGCACATTGGAGGAGCGTCCCCCCACAATGCCGGTACTGGCGTTGGGAGCTGTTACATCGTACAGTTTTCGTTTTGGCAAATGTACTTCCATCGTTTTTTCTCCTTTCTTAGGATGAGCAGCTTTCACAATCCTCATAGTCCGACGAAGTGGAACGGGTGTAATACGTCGTCTTCACACCGGATTGCCAGGCAAACAGATGAAGCTCCAACAATTTCTTCGCTTTGATGTCGTTTTTGACATACAGGTTAAAGGATTGGGATTGATCGATATGACGCTGACGAGCCACCAGTTGGCGAATGCTCCAACGGGGGTCGATTTCATAAGCGGATTTATAGATCCAGGCCGTTTGTGGATTGAGATCGGGTGCGGTTACCGGAATCTTATAGTTTTTCTTCTCTTCGCTGTATGCCTGGCGGAACACCGGATCGATGGAGGCCGTGCTGCCAGCGATAACCGAGGTGCTGGCGTTGGGGGCAACCGCCAGTAGATAGCCGTTGCGCAAACCATGCTCATGAACGTCATCCGCCAATTGACGCCAACGGGGGTTGGTATAATCGCGCCGTTCAAACCAAGCTCCCGAATCCCACTCACTGCCTGCAAACAACGGATACGATCCTTTTTCCTGCGCCAGCTCCATGGAGGAGCGAATCGTCAGGTACGCGATCTCTTCATACAATTCGTCCGCCAATTGGATCGCCTCGTCCGACTCCCACGGAATCCCTTTAAGGGCTAGCAGATGATGCCAACCAAAGGTACCCAATCCCACTGCACGGTAGCGTTGGTTGGTGCGGCTGGCTTGCAGCACTTCAATCTGATTTAAGTCGATCACATTGTCCAACATCCGCACCTGAATCGGAATCAACCGCTCCAATACTCCATCCGGCACCGCCCGGCCAAGATTGACCGACGACAAATTGCAGACGACAAAATCGCCGGGCTCCTTGGTGATCACGATCTTTCCGTCTTCCAGCTGCTCTTCGATCACCACCGTTGGGGACTGGTTTTGGGTGATCTCGGTGCACAGATTAGAGGAATAAATCATGCCCTGATGTTTATTGGGATTTTCGCGGTTGACTTCATCCCGGTAAAACAGATATGGTGTTCCCGTTTCCAGCTGGGAAATCAGAATCCGCTTCATCACTTCAATCGCCGGCACTTTTTGCTTGGAGAGTCCAGGGTGGTTGACACAAGCCGCATAGCGTTGGCGGAAGGTTCCCTCTCCCCGCTTTTCATCGAAACTATCCTCCAAGGACCAGCCCATCACTTGCCGCACTTCATGAGGGTCAAACAGATACCAATCCCCGCGCTCCTCCACCGTTTCCATAAACAGATCGGGAATACAAACACCGGTAAAGAGATCATGGGTACGCAGGCGTTCATCCCCGTTGTTCAGTTTGGCGTCCAGGAAAGAGAAGATATCCCGATGCCACACATCCAGATAAACAGCGATGGAACCCTGCCGCTGCCCCAGCTGATCCACACTGACCGCCGTGTTGTTCAACTGTTTCATCCAAGGGAGCACACCGGAGGAGATTCCTTTAAAGCCGCGAATATCGCTGCCACGGGCACGGATTTTGCCCAGATAAACCCCCAATCCGCCTCCGCCTTTGGACAAGGTAGCCACATCGGTATTGGTATCGTAAATGCCGCGCAACGAATCATCGACGGTATCGATAAAGCAGGAAGACAGCTGACCAAAGGTTTTGCCGGCGTTGGCCAGGGTGGGAGTGGCGACAGTCATATAAAGATTGCTTAAGGCCCAATACGCTTCCCGCACCCGCTCCGCTCGCTCACGCTCCGGTTCATGTACCATCAACACCATCGCGATCACCATCAACCGTTCTTGTGGCAGTTCCATCACCGCTCCATCGTGGGAGCGGGCCAAATATCGATCCGCCAAAGTACGTAACCCTATATATGTAAACAGCTGGTCCTTTTCCGGTCGAATCTCCCGGCCAAAGCGGTCAATCTCCTCCCTGGAGTATTTCTCCATCAACACGGGTGAGTAAATCCCCTTCTCTGTCAACTGGTGGATCATTTCCGCAAACGGCCCATAGGTGCTGTCTACGGACTCATATCCGCGGTTGCTGGCCGCCTGTCGATAGAGATAACCGACAAATAGACGAGAGGCCACATAGGTCCAGTCAGGCGTTTCTCGTCCAATCTCCTCCAATGCGTGCAGGATCAACCGTTGTGTCCAATCTTCCTGCTCCAAATCTTGTAAAGCCAGCCGTTCTGCCTTTTCCATAAATGCATCGGCTGCCAACGCGGGAAAATCGCCTAAAATACGGCGAACCTCCTCTAATCGCGCCTGTGCCGTCTCTTCTGTCACCGATAATGTCGCCATACGGCAGACCACCTTTCAGCATAAAATCCCAGGCCAATAAAAAAACCCTTGCCGGGGCGAGAGGATAAACGACCGTGATGAAAGAGGCATCCCTCCTGCCCAAAGACAGAAAGCTGCCGCAAGACCACTATATCTTAGTGGCTCTCATCGCTGTCGTTCCCATTCTCAATCCCCGAAGAATGAAAAGCGCGAGTGGGAGGGGTAGGTCTACTGGCTTATGCATCCTTCTACACCGAGCCTTCCCACACCCTTGATCGCTTGATCGATAGGTGCAGTGGCACATTCGGTTCGTCCGCAATAACAGTTGCGAGGACAGCCCCGGATTTACACCGGGTTCCCTTTTCGCCCCGAGGGCACCCACTTCCACAATATATAGTGTTTTATCATCGTGATATCACCAAGATGTATGGTACTATCCTATCTCATTTTTTTGGACAACGCAATAAAAAAATCCGAGCCTATTATCGGTTCGGATTACGAATAAGAACGAATAGAACACATTACTGTGTTCTATTGCGGGTTTTTCACATATTTGACAGGAATTTGACCCTCATCTTGAAATACGGTCAGCTCCACCGTCTCCGTCAGGATATCGGCATAGCTGTATGAGACTCGTTCAAAAGAGTGTTGTTCTTCGTCCAATTTGACAATAAACACGGAGGGGTAAGTCTCTTCCAATACTCCGCTTCGTTCAATGGTCTTTCGACGTCCGCTGTTGGCTTTGAGACGAATTTTTTGTCCGATGTAACCTTCCAACGTCCGTTTTATCTCAGATAGTGCATTCCTACCCATTACAATCGACCACCTCACTCAGGTACTATTGTACCACGGGAGGTTAACTTTGTCAAAAGTTGAATTATAGCAGTGAGACAACCCAGCTGTCAACGGGTTTTTTTGCCGAAATACGGCGGAATAACCGCTGTATAATTAAGGCAAGTTTATTACATTTTCGTAAGGAAGGGTTTATAAGTCTCTATGCTCTCATTTTGTAAAGCGGTCAGCCACTGAACTGGCGGCATAGGCATCCGGCTTAATCTTGGCCGTATAGCCCACCGCGGTAACCCATCCGACCACTTCCTGAATCAATTTGCGCGTTTCCCCTTTACGCCCCACATCCAGATGGATTTCTACCGGTAACTCCATCGAAGCGCCCACAAATCCCTTTTCCTTCAATCGGTCCATACATGCCAGACTGTATTCTGTCTCTTTATAGATGCGATAACGCAAATCCAGGATGGGTCGGCTGCGCTGCTTGGCGTAAAAGAAAAGCGCTCCTTTTCCCACCCGATGCACAATGATGGCCGTAACAAATAGCGTGCCACGATGGCTGGTTTGCGAATCGGTCCCTATCACCATTTTATATTGGGCAGATCGGTCTCCTTCGATGAAAGCATAGATGGCAGCGATCATCTCATCCAGTCCAATCCGTCCTTTTCGCGGATGGATAAAGTTCATCGGTTCCCTCCAGGATGGCCCCTGCGTTCCAGTTGCCAGTTCTATCCTGCTTATGATATACGGGGAAACACTTGTTCATCCAAGCGGTTGGCTAAACGGGCGAATTCTTCCAGTGACAAGGTCTCCCCTCGACGCTGTGGATCGATGCCTGACGCAGTCATGGCCTCTATCAGTGGTGCTTTTTCCCGACGGTTGGACAAAAGAGAGGACAAGGCATTGGAAAGCGTTTTGCGCCGTTGGTTGAAGGCAGCACGTATGATGCGGAAAAACAGCTCCTCGTTATTTACCTGGACCGGAGGGCGGTGACGCACTTTTAGTCGTATAACAGCTGAATCCACCTGCGGTCGGGGAACAAAAACATGGGACGGTACGCGACACACCCACTCCGGTTCCGTATAATAGCGAACCGCAACTGTAATCGATCCGTACGCCTTTGTTCCCGGTTCCGCCGTCAGCCGTTCCGCCACTTCCTTTTGGATCATCACAACGATATTGTTTAAGGGCAGTTTCTGCTCCAACAGCCGCATCAAAATCGGTGAAGTGATGTAATAGGGAAGATTGGCCACAACACTAGGGCGAGTCCCTTCCCCCAACTCGTCCCGAATGAGGGCCGCCAAATCCACTTTCAGCGCATCGCCGTGCACAATGGAAACATGGGCTTGGTCGACAAACAGTTCTTGTAACACAGGCACCAAGCGTTGATCCAGCTCCACCGCCACCACGCGAGTCGCTTCCATCGCCAATCGCTGTGTCAGGGCGCCAATCCCCGGCCCGATTTCCAACACCCCGGAGCTGTGATTCAATTCTGCCGCTTCAATCATTCGGTCCAATACACGCTGATCGGTGAGGAAATTTTGGCCGAGGCTCTTTTTTAGCTGAATGCCGTGACGGGCTAGGATATCACGGGTTTGCGCAGTGATCCAGTTGGCGGTCATCCGCCTCCCTCCCTTCCACCTGTTTTAAGGCGGTTTCAAATTCTTCTCGGGTGATACGTAGGAGGTGAAGGCGTTTAAAAAATTGCTGACTATTGGCATACCCGATCCCTAATGTCCGACTGAGCGCCAGTCGCCGCTCCCGTGAGCCAACCCCGCCGGAGAGACCGGCTTCCAAATAATGTTCCCATGTTACTCCTTGCACAAACGTTCCCTCTTCCCCAACACGCACCACTGCCAGTGCCGCTCGGATCACTTCCGGGTCAGCGTGCTCCACACCGATCCCACGTTGTCCTTGCGCCTGCTCCTGCGGCACAAACGCATGCTTAATCCCTGGTACCGCTCGGGAAAGGATGCGTCTAATCCGTTCACCGGCGGCATCGGGGTCAGTAAAGACGATAACCCCCCGCACGCGCTGTGCCCGGCGCACGGCAGCGATCACAGCGGGGCCGACGGCAGATCCACCGGTTTCAATCGTATCTGCCTCTACCGCCCGCCGAATCGCGGCGGTATCTTTTTTTCCTTCAACGACGATCACTTCTTGGATTGATCCCACTTTGGCTGACTTCCATTCCTTCCCCGTCAATTCTCGATTTGAAACAGACGATTGGCGTTGTCACTCGTATGCTGGGCCACTTCTTCCAATGTTAACCCCCGTAGGTCTGCGATCGCTTGCGCCACCAAGCGAACATATCCCGTCTCATTCCGCTTACCGCGGTTGGGATGCGGCGCCAGATAAGGGGCGTCGGTTTCCACCAGTAAACGGTTAAGCGGTACACGTTGGGCGATTTCCTTCGGCGTCTTCGCATTTTTAAAGGTGACGGGACCACCCAAGCCGATCATAAAATTCATCTCCAGGCATTGTTCTGCAATCTCCCAATCTCCACCGAAGCAATGCATCACACCGCCGACCTCTTCCGCTTTTTCCTCCCGTAAAATCTGAACCACATCGTGATGCGCATCCCGATCATGAATGATAATCGGCAAATTTACTTCCCGGGCTAAGCGAATCTGTTGGCGAAATACGCTTTCTTGCACTCCACGGGGGGAGTTGTCCCAATAATAATCCAGACCCATTTCCCCCAGTGCCACCACTTGAGGATGATCCGTCAGGGATTCCAACCAGTCCAAATCATTCACCGTACAATCTTTGGCATCATGGGGATGCCACCCGACCGCGGCATAAATAAAATCATGTTTCTGCGCCAATTCCAGCGTAGCCATAATCGTTTCGCGGTTAAAACCGACGTTAAGCATGCGGCTGACACCGTATTCTTCCCGCGCTCGGCGCAGCACTTCGTCCCTGTCTTCATCAAACTGCTCATCATTGATGTGGGTGTGGCTATCAAAAAGCATGAATGATTCCGTTCCTCTCTTGATATGTGTGGCGTCAATCAATCGCTCTGTTGATTAAACAGCAACTGAAATTGGTTGAGGGGCATCAACTGAACATCGGCCCGTCCCACCACTTCTCCAATGGAGACTGCGCCAATTTCACGGCTGTCTCGGCTGTGGTTGCGGTTATCGCCCATCACAAAGAGGTGATCGGGTGGAACCACCGTCTCAGGCATGTTTTTTCGGATTCGTTCCTGATTGATGTAAGACTCCTTCAATTTCTCACCGTTACGATAAACTTCGCCGTTTTTGACGCTGATTTTATCACCGGGTTTTCCGATGACGCGTTTGATGTAATCCCGTTTTTCCGCAGTGTGAAAAACGACAATATCCCCATACTCCGGATCACGTACATCATAAATCCATTTATTAACAATCAACCGTTCATTCCCCTTAAATGTCGGGTACATCGATTCCCCGTGAACTTCATAGGGTGCGAACAGAAACACGCGTACCACAATCATCAACGATGCCGCTACAATCAAGGCCGTCATCCACTCATTAGCAGCGCTCTTTGCCTTATTTCCCAATCTAACCCCCTCCAAACATTTCTTGTTCCTTCCATTCTACCCGTTTTCAATTCAGAAATCAGCCATTTCCACCTACTGAAGGATAAAAAATCCCGTTTGATTGATCCACAATCTACTTCAGTTAGTTTTTCCAAAAGAGACTGATTGACAAGCGGGAGTCGTTCCCTTTTTCATCTAAAAATCCCCCTATAAAGGGGGATTAGATTGATGACAAAGTGGTCCCGGGTCCCGATTTCCTTATCAGGGTTTGTCAAAAGCCTCATCCCCCCTTTTACAAGGGAATTCAGACTTTCACTTCACCCGGGTGCCGTTGGGAATGTCAGCAGCGACGGTGGAGAGGACGAGGCGCTCGCCTTCTTTGGCTGCCAGCACCATTCCCTGGGAAAGCTCTCCCCGCAGTTTGACGGGTTTAAGGTTGGCGACACAGATCACCTTTTGTCCAACCAGCTCATCAGGGGTGTAATGCTGGGCGATACCAGCCACGACTTGGCGCTGTTCATAGCCGAGATCCAATTGCAACTTCAGCAAGCGATCAGCACCCTTGATCCGATCGGCTTGAAGAATTTCCGCCACTCGTAAATCGACTTGTGCAAACTGATCGATGGTGATGAGATCATCCGGTTTCGATTGATTCTCTTTTTTGGCATTGGATTGCGCTTCCGCTTTTGGCTCTTCACCCACAGGTGTTCCTCCCATCATGCGCACAATTTCTTTCGCTTCTTCCTCTACATCCAGGCGTGGAAACAGCGGCTTTCCTTTTTTGACACGGGTGCCGACGGGAAAGGAGTCAAAGACGAGACTGTCCCAATCGGTATGCTTTTCTTCGGTCAAGCCCATCTGCTCCCACATCCGAGCCGGTGTGCGTACTAAAAAAGGGTGAATCAGAATGCTGACCAGGCGGAGACTTTCCAGCACATGGTTGAGAACGGAAGCCAGCACCCCTTTTTTGGCGGGATCTTTGGCCAGCTCCCACGGCATCGTTCCTTCCAGATAACGGTTGGTGCCCCGCACCAATTCCCAGATGGAGGCCAGAGCAACGGAAAACTGCATCCGATCCATCGCTTTTTCAACTTTGGCAACCGTCTCGTTCGCCAGTCTGACCAACGCATCATCATGTTCAGTGGCGCCGGGGATTCGTTCCCCCACCACACCATCGTTATATTTATTCACCATTGTCAAGGTGCGGTGGAGCAGGTTACCCAGATCATTGGCCAAATCGGCGTTGGCCCGCTCGACAAACCCTTCTGGAGTAAACACGCCATCCTGGCCAAAGGGAACTTCCCGCAGCAGATAATAACGGAGCACATCCAAGCCGAAACGGTCAATCAAGGGCAGGGGATCGACCACATTTCCTTTTGACTTGGACATTTTGCCGTCTTTCATCTGGAAAAAGCCATGGGCAAACACTTTTTTCGGTAGCGGCAAATCCAAGGCCATCAGGATGATGGGCCAGTAAATGGTGTGAAAACGGACAATATCCTTTCCAACCAGGTGCACATCCGCCGGCCAATGCTGCTGATATTTGGAATCGTCTTCTGTTCCGTAGCCGAGTGCGGAGATATAGTTGGTTAAGGCGTCCAGCCATACATACATCACATGCTCCGGGTTGCTGGGAACCGGAATCCCCCAATCAAAGGTGGTACGGGAGACGCACAAATCCTCCAGCCCCGGTTTGATGAAGTTTTGTACCATCTCATTTTTGCGGGATTCCGGCTGGATAAATTCCGGATTTTCCTCATAATATTGGAGCAGCCGATCCGCATATTTATTCATACGGAAAAAATAGCTCTCCTCCCGCACTTTCTCCACCGGCCGACCGCAATCAGGACAATTGCCATCCTTCAGCTGCCGCTCGGTCCAAAACGATTCACACGGCGTACAATACCAGCCCTCGTACTCATCCAAATAAATATCTCCCTGATCCAACAGACGTTGGAACAGATTTTGCACCACCCGTTTATGGCGCGGTTCTGTGGTACGGATAAAATCATCGTAAGAAATCTCCAGTTGGCCCCATAAGTGTTGAATGCCTTTTACAATCTCATCCACAAATGCTTGTGGGCTTTTCCCTGCCTCAGCGGCGCGCCGCTGAATTTTTTGACCGTGCTCATCCGTTCCGGTCAAATACATCACATCAAACCCGCGCAACCGTTTGTAACGAGCCATGGCATCACCCGCCACCGTGGTATACGCATGGCCGATATGCAGTTTGTCGTTGGGATAATAAATCGGCGTTGTAATGTAATAGGACGGTTTTACGCTCATGATCGTCTCTCCTTACCCGGATATTAATCAAAATAAAAAACCACTCACCCTATTGGGGCGAGAGGTTGTCTCACGCGGTACCACCCAGATTTGGTATAGCCTTGCGGCTATACCCTCCATCAGTGTTTGATGCGTCCTTATTCTTTAGTCAGAGCCATCTAAGCCCGGGTCAAAGGTAGGCTCTTCACCGCTTTTCAAGTCGGATTGATGCCATCCTCATGATAATCCGGACGAACGAAGGTGTACGACCCAACAAACACTGTCCCGATAACGCCGGGGAACGCCCCTCCCTATACACCGATACGGCTTCAAGAGGGGTTCTCGAGGGCCATCTTCCCCCATTGCCTCCCATACCGGCTTTCACCTGGTCCGGCTCTCTGTCATGGGCAGCGCAGGGGTACTCCTCCCTGTCGACAAATCACGATGTATCCACTATAAACGATTATCTTCAATTATAGACAAAAGAGTGGATTTGAATCAAGGGCGGAAGGAATTTCGGTTTGATGACCAAGTGAGCCCAGAGTCCGATCTTCGTTTTCGCTACTCTTTCCCTCTCAACGATGAAGGGCTGCCCGCTTCGGGTTACACCGAACAAAGCTCTCCTCTCCCTTTATCAGCAGTCTTAGAAGAAACTCTATGATCCTATATCTGAGCGTTGGTTAGCCTTTAACCGCAGTTGTAATGCGATCGTAGCGGTTGACGAAGGGGGATTCCTTTTTCGCCAGCTTTCCCCGTTCCGCCCAGGATTCCAGCTCTGCTCGCAGCCGCTCCACATCCCAATCTAACCCGCATTCACGGTTGATCTCATCACAGGCATTAACCAGATCGGTATCAAACAGGGGCAAGCGCGCTTCAATCACTCGCAACACCCGATCCTCCCGTTCCGCTCTCACCGCCCGCAATTCATCAAAGGGATTGGCCACATGGGGACTATGAGTATAAGCCGCTCGGATGCGCACAAACACGGTACGGCCAAACAGGGCAGAAGAGATAAAGGTATCACCGGAACTCAGGTATGGAAGGCGTTTGCCCTCTTCCGGCGTTAAGTCGGTCTCTTCCCGCAGTGTCGCGATATCGGTGCCGCGAACCGTGCGAAAGACAAATTTTGTATTTAACTGAGCCGTGATAGTTTCATCCAGAAGCGTTGGACGTTGGGTGGCCAAGATCAAAAAAGCGCCATATTTGCGTCCTTCCTGGGCGATCTCTTTTAAAATCGACTTTGGCGGCGAATCCAATCCTTTGGGGGCAAAGTTGTGCGCTTCGTCCGTTACCGTGATAAACGGCGGGAAGAATGTCCCCTCTTC
The DNA here is from genome assembly GCF_003046315.1 of Desmospora activa DSM 45169. NCBI lineage: Bacteria > Bacillati > Bacillota > Bacilli > Caryophanales > Thermoactinomycetaceae > Desmospora > Desmospora activa. The sequence goes on from NZ_PZZP01000003.1 coordinate 193,356, forward strand.
ACCATTCATACGGGCATCTTTATACTCTCTGCGCTTACGGTAGAGCGAGCCGATCACATAAGTGGAAAACACTTGCAAAATCCAGGATGGGCCTTGAACTACTACCAGCTTTCCCTGTTCCATTCCGCGCTCGATCGAACGGATATCCCGCTGGAACAAACCTGCCTTCTCCAGACGATTTAACCGCCATTGCACCCCTTTGACGGAAGCGAGGGGAAGGCTGCCAAACTGATGGTGCAATTCCATCAGCTCTTTAATCTGTTCCGCTTCCGTGGGCGTAAGATCGTCTTCCCGCAGCCGTTTTTTTAGTCCTTGCACCCCTTCTTCAATCGCTTGCGCCACATTGTCCAATCGATCGCTAAAGGAGGTATAGGAATCTTTGCGCCGATGCAGGGATTGCACTACATTTACCATTGATTCAGAGACACCACCGCCGGCGGCCCCTACCAGACTTACCACATCACGGGTGGACAGATCAGAAAAGGAGATACCCACCTCGCGTCCCACTTGTACCGCAATCCAGCGATTATCGAAAGAAGGGGCATAAGGGGCCAATTCCGTCATCCCTTCTCCAAAGCTCATCTCAAAATGAGGATCAAATACCAGCGTTGGAATCGATAACTTCATCAATTCCTCCAAGATCACCCGCAGACCGAATGATTTACCGGAGCCAGAGCCGCCGAATATCCCCATATGGGGGTATTGCTGCATCGACTGAATATCGAACAAAAAGGGAACCCCTGCTTGCGGACGAATATCTCCTGCTTCCATCAGATGTACCTTATCCCGCAAATCCTCGTCCAATCCGTCCTGTAGCGAGTCAGTCCCCCGTATCTCTCCCAGCACCATCCCTTCCTCTGGGGTGGTTTTTACCAACAGATGGCGCACCTCGTCAAACCGCGGCGGCCGCACTTCAGAACCGGTCTGAACCGGGTGCGGCGCCTCTGCAAACAAGCGCAGCTTCGCCAGGTTAACCTCATCGGATCCAATGTCGTACCCGATCTGCTCCAGTGACTGCAACACCTGGGAATCCACTACGGACCGGTCTAAACCCATCGGGATAAACCGATTGTAGGAGAGTGTCTCCACCACTTCCCCCCGGGGATTGCCCAAGGGATCGTCTTTGATCACCAGGATCTCATTGATACGAAATTTGCGGTCCTTTGACGCTACATATACTTCCTGTTGCGTCGTCACACCTACCACTTGCATCGCACTCGCCTCCTTCTCCTATAAAACGCGGTCTTTTCGTTTCGGCACCAACAGTCGATGCCTGAGATCTGGGTCGATATATTGCTCCACCAGCGCCGTTACTAAGGCGTCCGTCACCCGTACCTCACGGTCTACAATATCCAGCCACAACGGAATCCCCCTACCTTGAGCGGGAGTAAGTGTATGTACTAGACGTAGTAGATCAGCTTGGCTTTCTTGTTGGCTGAGCAAGCCGTCCACCCCGACGGGTTGCGGACTCTTGGAGGAACGGAGCACCGCCTTCCATAACGCAGGGCCTGATGGATTTAACGCCTCGGACACATATACTTCACTCGGTTGTAACACCCCAAACAGCACTTCACGATCGGCACAAGCCGTCTGCTCGGGAAATAGTTTACGCGCCAACGAACGGGTGCCGATCTCCTCCGATACACCGATCAATAATACATTGGCCGCTTGCGCTTCCTGAGCCAAGACCTCCCACGCCTCCGGATGATCAATCCAAAAATGGAGCAGCGATCCGTCCATCATGATCACAGGAGGTTGCCACCGCCGAATCGTCTCCCGCGCCACATCAATCTCCAGTCCGGCCAACAACCGACCGCGGTGCTTTGCCTCCCGGGCCAACTCCCCTTCCTCGCCGCTCTCTCCTCCATCCAGCAGGGGAGTGTATAAGTCTGCATCCCAAACTTCTTCACCGCGAGTCCCTTTGGCAAGAGCCTGAAATACGGACAAGACGTGGGGATGGGCTCCAGGAGTCGAATTGACGGAACCATCGACTCCCACCAAACTACCGCTACCCAACCACGCTTTCATCTCCTGGCCTGTCCACTTGCGTACCGAAGAAAAGCGGCCCATGCGGGTTAGCTGCTCCCGGATACTTTTCGGTTCAAACACATCGCTGGGATACACCCGCCTCAGTTCGCGATTGGCCTCTTTTAGGCGGTGTTTCAATTCTTCTGACACATTAAGCATCGCTCACTCTCCCTGCGAATGGCTGTTCACTTTTCTTTTCCAGTGTACAGGAAAAAGACAGCTCCCGGAATCCCTGACATCCCTTTCCCTACCGGTCTGCATGAAAATACACTCCTATATTTACGAATCTGCTGATCGACGAACCATACTAAAATCGACAAATTGGATATCTAAAAAAATTTTCTATAAAATCGATAGGCTGTTATATTGACTGTTATGGGAATCGCTGGTATGATGATGGAGATGTCGTTAATGTCGAAATTTGACGGCATTGCATAACCAAGACCAAAAACTTAGACCAAAGAATGAGAGGGGACATTCACAATGCTCAAATCTACAGGTATTGTACGGAAAGTAGACGAACTGGGCCGTGTCGTTATTCCGATCGAACTCCGCCGTACTCTGGGAATCGGGGAAAAGGACGCCTTAGAAATTTATGTCGACGGAGAACGAATCGTGTTGAAAAAATACGAACCGGCTTGCATTTTTACAGGGGAAGTAGACAACACCGTTCGCTACAAAAACAAAGTAGTCAGCCGTAAATGTATTGAAGAAATGTATACGATTTTGAATAAAGAAGAAGGCGTAACGGCTAAATAACATAATTTATAACAAACACTTCTGATTTTCCAAACATATCCCATCTTTGCGAATTGGGCTCACGCCTAATCGCCTTCTACCAAAAGGCCCTTCCATGGAGAAGGGCCTTTTGGTTTTTCATTTATCATAGGACTCAAAAATCCCTTCCATTCATGGCGATATGGCTCTCATTCTAACGCAATCGGGATTGGGCCATCCGACGGTAGGTGTGCCGTTTTCCTTTTAATGCGGTCGAAAAGGATAAAATATTTTCTGGAGGCGCCATACCGGCAAAACCGGCATCCCCGATATGAAAGAGATCACCGCCCAGGCTTTTTCCGTCCACCGCCCATCGTTCCAGCAGGGAAGCTTGCGCTCCTTCCTGGGAAGTACCAATCGTCAGCATCGCCTGCATACCGAGACGGTGAATCCGTTCAATCCAATGGGCCATCTCTTCTCCACGAACCCCCGGAACGGTGCCGGGTTGCGGTAATAAGAGCACATTGGCCCCCGCTTGCGCCAACCGCTCCAATATTCGTTCCTCCAGCCACTGGCCGTCATTATGCCATGTTCCCGCCCCATGCATTTTCCCCGCCATCAACGGCACCTCAGGGCCAAACACGTTTCTCAACTCCTCCACCTGACGGGCGATTGCCTCCCATGTCACACCTGTGCCGGGATTGCCCGTCAAAACGAGAAAGCGGGCACCTTGCTCCAAAGCTTGTTCCGCTTGCGCAACCCCTGCCCGCCGCCCGGTGGCTACCACTGACTGTGGCAAGTCGGTTGGCACCGGTTCCAAATTGATGCCCGTAGGCCGACCGATAAACTCCGTCACCTTACCAGGGGTGACACCCCAGCCCATCAGGGGCAATAACGGCCCTAAACCCGACTCCTCCCACATCTCTCCAGAGGGGATCGCCTCCTCGCGGCTGGGAAAGCCCGACACTCGTGGCTGATCGACGTTATAGCGGTTTAACAACAGCAAATCCGCCCCAAAGGCGGCCGCCAATTCCGGATTGGCGCAACCATCCACCAGTGGCATGCTGTCCACTACCGTTTCCGTTACCACCGTCCGCCCCTCAGCAGCGCGAATCGCTTCCAGCAGCCGTCTGCCCGTCAATTGCGACAGCTGCTCCGGTGTTTGGTCCAACAGTCGTTTTACCGACGGATTCACTCTTTCTCCCCTCCCATCAGACGCAGAATACGATCTTTTAACAACTCGGAGCGGGTACCGAATACCGCTTGATAATGACCGGAACCGACTCGGATCACACCAGCGGCCCCCAGTTTTTTCAATTGATCCTGATCCAATTTGGACTCATCCTTGAGCGACATCCGCAAGCGGGTGATACAGGCGTCCAATTGCTCCACATTTTCTTTTCCCCCAATCGCTTGCAACACATCCACAGCCAACTGCTCCAACGAATCCCCTTTCTCTTCAGTATGATCATGGGCTGTTGTCGCTACTCCTTCCTCTTCCGTCTCCTCGATCCGTCCCGGCGTCGGTAGATTCCATCTGCGGATGGCAAAACGGAAGATAACATAATACAACAGCGCATACCCCAGACCGATCAGGAGAATCCACAGGGCGTTTGTAGACAAATGATAGTTGATCACATAATCGAACAACCCCGCTGAAAAGCCAAACCCCTGCTTCACATCCAACAGATACAAAAGGGCCATCGAGCTGCCGGTGAGGATCGCATGGATCGCATACAAAACGGGAGCCAAAAACATAAAGGCAAACTCAATCGGTTCGGTGATCCCGGTTAAAAACGCCGTCAAGGCGGCACTGAGCAACACCCCTGCCGCCGCTTTGCGCTGGGACGGTTTCGCCTCATGAATCATGGCCAACGCCGCCGCCGGCAAAGCGAACATCATAATTGGGAAAAATCCGGCCATAAAGATACCCGCCGTTGGATCTCCTGCAAAAAAACGCGTCAGATCACCGGTTACCGCTTTCCCGGCTTCATTGGTAAATTCCCCAACATTAAACCAGACCAGGGTATTTAAAATATGATGCAGACCAAAAGGAATCAGTAAGCGGTTGAGCAGACCATAACCGAATAAGCCTGTCGCCCCTGCTCCAATCACCCAGTTGCCTGCGTCTTGGATGCCCGCTTGAATCGGTGGCCAGATAAACAGAAATAAGATCCCTACAACAAACATGGCAAAGGACGTAATAATGGGAATAAAGCGCTTACCGCCAAAAAATTGAAGCCAATCGGGCAATTGGATATCATGATATTTACGATACAGATAAGCGCTGATCAGACCGGTGATAATACCACCGAAAACCCCTGTGTTCAATTCCTTGCCGTCCATCCCCAAGATCGCGGTCAACACCATATACCCCGCCACCGCTGCCAAACCCGCTGCCCCGGCGCCTCCCGTCAGACCGATCGCCACACCGACGGCAAACAGAATCGGCAAATTACCCAAAATCCCGTCGCCACCAGTTTGCATCACACTACCCACTTGAGCGAGAAAAGTTCCCTCTCCTGCTTGGTTGCCGAGCAACACACCTAACGAGAGGAGAATCGCAGCTGCTGGCATCACCGCAACCGGCATCATCAACGCCTTTCCCAACTGTTGCAATTTTCCAAAAAACGTCCGCAAAATCGATACACCTCCAAAGATGAAATTGCTATATCCTATGTGGGCATGTCTCGGATGAGTCCCTGCGATCAAGCAAAAAACATCCCCAATCGAAAAAAAGGGAGGCCGATGCCAACCACTTTCACCGTCTGTACCTGGACACATCAAAAAATGGCCCATACGACTCACGCCGTGAAATCGGTGGGATGGACAGTCGAAACATACGCCCGTATGCTTATTTCTATCTCTTTAAAAGGAATCCCTTTTTACACTAACCGGATTGAGACTTGTGCTGGAAAGCCCCCACTCTTCCCACCCACGACGATTCCGTTGAATGTCACAGCGAAAGTTTTGCTTTTAAAACTGAGGGTGTACATCATCTTCATGCCTAATTTTTAACATACTCACCTATTCGCTGTCCACCGCCCGATGATAAGCATTATAAACCTCACGTTTGGGCAGAGAGCGCTCTTGGGCCGTCTGCTGGATCGCCTCTTTTTTCGACATGCCCTGGGCGATATAGTGATCCACATGTTGAACCAGAGATAGCGACTCCCACCAAGGCGCTTCCTCCTCCTGATGCACATCGCGATCGGCACCAGCCACAACCAGAGTTATCTCCCCCTTGACTCCTCCCTCTACTAAAGCGGACAATAAACTGTTCACATCGCCGCGCAACCATTCCTCATGTCGCTTGGTCAATTCGCGGACCATCGCGGCGGGTCGATTCCCGAAAACAGCGGCTACATCCTTTAACATCGCCGCCACTCGATGAGGAGCTTCATAAAAGATAAGCGTTGCCGGTACCGTTTTCCATCGCTCCAGTTCTTGCACCCGCTCTTTGCGCTGGCGGGGCAAAAAGCCGACAAAAAGAAACGGCTGCGGCGGCAGACCGGATGCCACTACTGCCGACACGGCTGCATTGGGTCCGGGAATCGACACAACGGGAATATCAGCCTCGATGGCGTCCCGAATCAGCTCCTCCCCTGGGTCGGATAGTCCAGGCATACCGGCGTCGCTTACCAGAGCAAACGTCTCCCCTTGTATCAACCTTCGGATCAACTCTTCTCCGCGTTGGCGACGGTTATGCTGATGGTAACTAATGAGGGGTACGGAAATGTTCAAATGACTGAGGAGTTTGCGGGTATGACGGGTATCCTCGCAAGCAATGCCGTCGACGGACGCCAACACTTCGCGCATCCGTTGGCTGCAATCGCCCAGATTGCCGATAGGGGTTCCCACAATATACAATTTGCCTCTGCTTTCATCGGTAAAGCTCTTCTGTCTCTCCATTGCGATTCCTTTCTTGTTGACCGGCGGCGATTAGCTGCCGTTTATCTTTGCGACTCAGCGCCTTAATCTCCCGTTCCCGCCGTGATGCGCTGGCGCGATCCGGATGTTCTTCTGTCCAAACCAGCTTAAAAGGGCCGCGTCCACGGGTATATTTGGCCCCTTTGCCTTGATGATGTTGGTTTATTCGCTGTTGCAAATGATTGGTGATGCCCGTATAAAGAGTGTTATCACCACATTCCAAAATATATACCGTATAGCCGTTCTTCTCTCTCATCGCCTGCGCTCCTTTGTAGCTGAGCATGAAAAAAATCGTGCCGCTAAGCGGCACGGTGAAATTGCTAACAAACCCGAAACCGGCGGCCAAAAAGAAAAACATAGTGGCCGCTAAACGGTTGGAGCCTTCTGAAACTCCGCTGGGCAAACTGTCAAAGGGCACTATATCGGAAACCGGTCCATCGCCTTTATCAATAACCTCATTGTGCCGCCGAGCGGCACGTTTATTTTTCCTCTTGCGAAGTCTTACTTAAAAAGGATAAACAGAATAAGCAGTCTCCATTGGTCCTCATATTGCCGTAATGGACATTACAGACGTGAAATCCTTCATTGTACAGTCGAGCCAAGTTATCATGGCCTTCCCCGATCCCGTCATTTTCGGAGGAGGCGGATCGTTGATCCGGGTTCAGCTGTTCCAGCTGTTCCCGCAACGCTTGATTTTCCAGAGCTAGCCGCGTATTTTCTTCGAGCATCTGTACAATCTGTTGCTTTAATCCGCCCAGCTCTTTATACAATTCCCCGATCTGGTCTTCGAGTTGGGTCATCCGATTCAGAATGGCCTGCTTCTCCACGCCCCCCACCTCAATCACCGAAAATCGTTGCAGCCTAACATCGCCGTTATACACAAACCCTATACTAATGCGGTTACCTCATCGGCGGAATGCTCTACGGTGCGGCCCGAATCGACAAGCTCCACCTGAACGCGTCGTTCCAACAGATTCAACAATACCACACGGCCGTCCCCTTCAGGGGTGGTAACCTTCATACCGACGTCGGGCATCTTCTTTTTGGCTTCCACATACGTATCATTTTCATACTTGAGACAACACATCAAGCGGCCGCACAGTCCGGAAATCTTGGCCGGGTTTAGCGACAAGTTCTGATCTTTGGCCATCTTAATTGAAACCGGTTCAAAGTCTCCTAAAAACGATGAGCAGCAGAGCACGCGACCGCAGGGACCGATTCCACCCAGCATTTTCGCTTCGTCACGCACCCCAATTTGCCGGAGTTCAATCCTTGTACGGAAAACAGAAGCCAAATCTCGGACCAATTCGCGAAAATCGACTCGACCATCTGCTGTAAAGTAGAAAATGATTTTATTACGATCAAATGTATATTCCGCATCGACCAACTTCATCTCCAGGCCATGTTGAGAAACTTTTTCCCCACACAGCTTCAGCGCATCTTTGGCCGCTTGCCGATTACGCTTCATCTGCTCTACATCGTCGGCGGTGGCAACACGGATCACACTTTTTAAAGGCAGGACAACTTCGTCCTCCGTCACATAGCGGATTCCAGAAACAATCATCCCGTATTCCACACCCCTGACCGTTTCCACGATCACAGGGTCATCCCGGCGAATGTTTAAATCACCAGGATCAAAATAATATATCTTACCCGCTTCTCGAAAGCGGACTCCAACGACTGCCAACATGATGGGCTCCCCCCTGCATCGCCAGCACCATTCGCTCCAGCACGGCCTGGGGTTGAACATTGCCAGCCAGCTCGTTGCGGGCTTGCACAACAATCTCCATTCCCCGTACCAAGTCAGACATTGTCCACATGGATGCTTGGCGCCGACAGGATTCGCTCCACGATGCGAACACAGCTTGCTTTTCCCGGTTTAGCCGGTGGTTCATCACATCACGCAACCACCACAGCAACAGATCTAAAACGACCTCCAACCGCGCCCCCCACTCTTTTTCCGCTAGTAGGCGGGTCTGCACCGAAACAAGCGCATTGGAACGACCGGAAGCGATCTCCTCCCCCCATTTTATCACTTGCTCACAAAGCAGGGCAAACTTGTCCAGTTGCAGAAGTTCCCTGGCCTCATTTACACCGCTGACCAGATGAGAAACAACCGGGGCTAATCGGGGGTCCGCCTCCTCCTTCATCAGTTGCGCAGTAATGGTATCCGGTGAGAGCGGAGCAAAGCGTAAAAGCTGGCAGCGAGAGAGAATGGTCTGTAAAATCGCATGGGGCTGTTCCGTCAGCAAGATGGCAACCATACGGGCGGTTGGCTCCTCTAGAAATTTGAGCAGGCTGTTGGCCGCTTCCAGTGTCATCTTCTCCGCTTGCCGAATGATCACCACCCGCGTTACTTCAGCAGTGGAACGAAAGGAAAACTGCTGCTGTAAATGGCGCATCTGACCGATTTTTATGGAAGCTCCCTCCGGATCCACCCCACGCACATCCGGGTGATTACCGTGTTGAATCTGCCGGCATGTTCGGCACGTTCCACACGGCTTTTCCCCCTGAACTTCACAATTGAGCGCTTGCGCCAGCGCGAGAGCAGTCCGTTCTTTACCAACCCCTCTCGGTCCGGCAAAACAATAGGCGTGGGTGATGCGGTTAAGAGCGATCGCTTTTTTTAAAATTCGGATCACCCGTTCCTGGCCGTTAACATCACCGAATGTGGTCATGTTCTTCCCTCCGTTTCCACCGCCCCAGCCCCTCTCTCCTGAAGGAAACTGATGCCCCATCAACAAAAGTTGTTCTTCCTATCAAAAATGTTCAAAGCGATCCACCGGCAGGATAAACACCGTAGCCCCTCCCACCTGCACTTCCACCGGATAATGGACATAGGAGTCGGCGTTGCCCATGGAGGAAAGGGGAGTCATCATTTTTTTGCGCGATTGGCAGTTGTCCTTGATCAGTTTTAAAACCTCGTCAATCCGTTCATCTTCAATCCCAATCAAAAACGTGGTGTTTCCCGCCTTGAGAAACCCGCCGGTGCTGGCCAGCTTGGTGGCCCTTACATCCGCCTCTACCAACGCTTTTGACAAACGATTGCTATCCTGATCCTGAATGACGGCCACAATCATTTTCATCCTCGTTCCCCCTTTAAATCGAGCAAGTACGCATGATTACGAAGTCGTCGGCAAAAACGGTTGTACATCATGCACAATTGTAGTAAAGACATCGTCTTGCGATTGCATCGCATCAACTAGGACAAACCGCTCTTTCTCCTGTTGTGCCAGCTGAAGATAGCCTTGCCGAACCTGTTCGTGGAAAGACTCGCCTTTTCCTTCCATGCGATCAATCCCCTTTTTTCTTAATCGCAGGCGACGCATGCTTTCTTCCACAGGCAGATCAAGAAGATATGTCCGGTTCGGTGTCAATCCACCGGTTGCAATTCCATTAATCGCGATCACTTCGTCGATGGCTCTGGCATGACCGATCGACTGATATACCAAGCTTGTATCCACATAGCGGTCGCATAAAACGATCTCTCCCCGTTTGAGGGCCGGACGGATCACTTGTTCCACCAACTGTGCACGGGATGCGGCATATAGGAGTATTTCCGTGCGCAACGTCATATCGGATAAAGTATGGTCATCTAACAATATGTTCCGTACTCGCTCCCCGACTGGCGTCCCTCCCGGTTCCCGGGTTAAGGTGACTCTCCATCCCCGATCTTTTAACCATTGCGCCAACCGCTGAATCTGTGTCGATTTTCCGCCCCCTTCGGGGCCTTCAAAGGTAAAGAAAAGACTGTTCATTCCGTTCCTCCATCCAGCACAACCTGGGGTTGATGACAAAAAGTTTTAAGTGATGCGGACAGATTCGCTCCTCCAGTCCGTTTGTGATTCATTGTAACACGAAGATTGATAACGGTGAACGGGAAGCCAGTCCCCGGATTTTGGCTTCATTTTGATATTGATCCCGGATGGCAGATACATGCTGCTCAGAAATCGTCTCCCCTGGCAAAATTAACGGTATACCGGGAGGGTATGGAACGACAGCCACTTTTGCTACTAACCCGACTGCTTCATCCAAGGGAACGGGGACCGCCGCTTGGCGATGAATCTTATCCAAGGGTTGGGCACTATCTGCCAATAACGGGGTTTGAAGATGTATCTGCTGAGATTCACGGGGAAAAGTCGTCACAACGTCATCCAGATGTCGTAGAGCATGGATGAATCGGGTAAACTCCGCTTCTTGGTTGCCTGGTGTAAATACAGCCAATACCCGTCGGTGATCCGCCAGTTCCGGCCATAAGTTTTGCTTTTCTAAAAACCGGGCCAATCGGATTCCAGAAACCGCTTCACCACGCACCTCCGCCATCAGTGACAATTTTAATGGATCACGTTCCATCACAGCGGGCATTTCCCGGATAGATTGCAACCTGTTTACTTCAAGGCGTAAACGAAGCAACCGTTGCAATAACCGCTCCAATTGCTCCTCCCCCTCTGTCGCCATCAGACGGCGGGCCACATCGAGAGAAGCCATCAACGGATAGGAAGGGGAACTGGATTGAAGCATACGTAACCAGCTCGCGACCCGTTCATTGTCTACCCGTAATCCTTTGAGGTGTAACATCGATGCTTGTGTCATCGCCGCTAACAGCTTATGGGTGGATTGTACCGCCGCATCCGCCCCTTCGTTTAAGGCTGAAGCAGGTAGATCCGGATGAAAGCCAAGGTGGGCACCATGTGCTTCATCCACCAACAACGGACGGTTACATGCATGACAAACCTGGGCCAATTGCCGTACCGGCTGTATATGTCCGTCATAATCAGGGGAAGTGATGAAAGCAGCCTTTGCCTCCGGGTAGCGTGAAAAAGCTTCCCGCAGCACTTCGGGGTCGAGGGAACGAGGCAAGCCCCGTTCATCTATTCCACCGCTGACGTAAATCGGTTGAACTCCCGCCAAAATGCATCCGTTCCAAACCGATTGATGGGATTCCCGCTGCACAATCAATCGGTCCCCAGGTTGACACGTTGCCAAGATGAGGGCCAGATTTCCCGCTGTGCTCCCTCCTACCAGAAAAAAAGAACGATCCGCACCAAAGCAAGCAGCCGCCAGCTGTTGCGCTTCTGCAATCGCTCCTTCCGCCTGATGAAGATCATCCAAGTTTCCCACTTCCGTCAGATCCAGGGGAAGTAACGAAGAAAAAAAAGAGGAGGCTTCCCGATCAAAAAAACGGCCACCCTTATGACCCGGCACATGAAAGTTCCCCATCGTATCTCCGGCAAACTGCGTAACCGCTTCCCACAGTGGAGCACGAAGTTGCGCCTTATCTTTTACCATATTATCTCCCACTCCCGAAAAAAGCGGCGGCTGGTTACAGCCCCCGCTCACCGGTGGTTTCCCGGTTTTTCCAAAGATTACGCATCCGAATAACATATTGGGGATAGCGTTCGTCTTCCACTTTTGTGTTAACAATATCTTGTTCACAGTCTTCACAAATAAATTCATCCAATATTTTGATCCCCTTGGCCTGCTCCTTTTGGCAAACAAGGCAGGAGATCCGATCGATCGATTCAGCCAAAGCAGACCCACCTTTTTTTCATTTTTCCCACCATTATGGCCAAATTAAATGGGGTCTATACTGCCGATCACACCTTTAGTATATCACGGTGACTTCCCCAAGATCGGCGTTCATTTGCAGATGAATCCTGTTGTATTCGGTCGCCATAATTGCCTCACAAGTCTTTTCCTTGTTGTCGGGGTTTCCAATTATAGCAAAGAGTGAACCACTCAAGAGATATATCCATGGGGAGTCTCCATGTAATTATATTCATCAACTGTGATTGGCAACCCCAAACCTGTAAAAAACTCCAAAGCACTGCGTGAAAACCAACTCTCCCCTAAAAACAGGACCCGGACAAAGAACAAAAGTAACCATTGGAATCATTTCAGCAGAAATCGCGGCCACAAGGGGTGCACCACCTCGTATTACGCCTGCCAAGTCGCGCGGAGCCGGGTGATGAATGTAACACACCTTTCGTACTGTTTCGGTGTGTTTGCTATCATGCATGCCGGTTTTCCCTCTTACACAACAGAAAAAACCACCCAATAAGGGTGGTTTTTATTATGCCCGATATGGGCTTTGCCTGGCAACGTCCTACTCTCCCAGGGGCCTGCGCCCCAAGTACCATCGGCGCTGGAGGGCTTAACTGCCGTGTTCGGGATGGGAACGGGTGGAT
>NZ_PZZP01000004.1 GCF_003046315.1 Desmospora activa DSM 45169
AGCCAGGATCAAACTCTCCATAAAAAGAGCTTGAAACACTCATAATAAGAATTGAACAGGGTCGTTCATTCGCTCTTCAGTTTTCAAGGAACGCTTGTTGCTTCAGGCTTTTCCAGCCCTGCCGCCTCTTGCGGCGACAAGATCTATCTTATCAAACCGTGATGATCTTGTCAACAACTTTTTTGATGTTTTTTCTTCAACCGCTTTTGTTGAAGTTTGTCCCTGTCGATAAGGACAAGTAACAATGTATCATGCTTCATCAATGTCGTCAAGGTTTTTTTCTTTAAATGAAAACAGAAAGTATATCCCTGTTAAAGGATGGATCAAACGGCTCTCAAATAAAAAAACCGCCCGATGCAAAGCATTAGGCAGTATAGGAAGGAATCCATTGAAAGCCGGCGACAGCGGCGATTGTCATAATGATAGTCCAGACGGTTAAACTGATTAACATCCACGCTCCCACCATATTTTTGCCTCCGCGTAAAGCCATGGCTAGTGCAGCAGAAAAGTGGGAGCCAATAATCATCGGGCCCAGTAGAGCCAATCCGGGAACACCGTATTTTTGAAACAGTCGCTGTGCACGTTCACGCTTTTTGCGACGGCGGTCCGACTCTTCTTCCCCCGCTGATTGATTTTGTGCCACCTGAAAAAAGCGTCGAAACCACGGACGCTGACCCAACCAATCAAAAAACACCACAATCCCCAAAACAGGCAACGCATTTCCCAATAAAGCGATCAAGGCCACTACAACGGGATTTAATCCTAAAGCAACCCCTGCTGGTACGACTACAATCAACTCAAGCCAAGGGATTGCAGCCGTTAAAAACAGCCCCAAATACATCCAAATAAGCTCCCACATCTTCAACCCTTCTCCCATTCATATATTGTACATATGTATATTAACAATATAATCAATTATTTTGCAAGCTCAATTTTATGCTGAGCAGCAAATCAACATGAATCCCGCCCACCAACATCAATCAAGGAATAATCGTGATGATGACTTTGCAACAAAACTTTCATAGATAGTATCTTTTCAACAAAGTTTTTGTGATAAAATCAGATGTGTCGGATCGAGATGCAAGGAGGTTTCTATCCATGCTGTCCAACACAAAACCAAATCCCTATATCGAAAAAATGGATCACATTTCTACAGAGATGATTCGCTTGTTGAATAAGCGCAATGAAGAAGAGTTGCCTTTTAAGCCGACTTCCGCCAAATTTATCTTGCTTCATACCTTGTTCAAAAAAGGGAGATGCATGGTCAATGATTTATCGACAAAAACCAATTTAACCTCAGGAGCAACCACTTTGGCCTTAAATCGGTTAGAAAAGGACGGCATTGTTCAGCGTACTCGGGATTCCCATGATAGGAGAGTCGTTTGGGTGGAGCTGTCTGAGCATGGGTCAGCGTTGGTACAACAGCTTCTTTTACGGCGTCAGCAAGCGTGGGAAAAAATGCTCCAAGCGTTATCAGAACAGGAACAGGAAATTTTTATTCAATTAATGGAAAAGATTCATGATGAAATGAAACGATCAAACGATTCCGCATCGTTTTTAGACTGATAGATGTGAATATAGGCTTACGAAAGGAGCGTTATATATGCAAAAGCGATATCTTCTGATCGTCATCTCCATCGCAGCTGTGATGACATTGGCTGCTGGATGCTCTCCAAACACCAACGCAATGCAACCGATCGATCCGGAAACGGGAAACTTTTGGGAGGTCTTTTTGGTCTATCCCCTGATCCTAACTTTGGATTGGTTTAAAGGCTTACTCGGTAATTACGGTTTATCCATTCTCATCGTCACACTGTTGATCCGGCTCCTGCTGCTTCCGTTGACACTAAAACAAACCAAAAGCTCTCAAGCGATGCAGTTGCTGCAACCGGAGATGAAGAAGTTGCAGGAAAAATATAAAGACAACCAACAGAAACTGCAGGAAGAAACGATGAAGATGTTCCAGAAACATAATGTGAATCCAATGGCGGGCTGTTTTCCAGCTTTGATCCAGATGCCGATTTTGATTGCGTTTTACCAAGCGATTATGCGGGATCCCCTTATCGCCAAATCCATTTTCCTTTGGATGCAGTTAGGCCAACCTGACCCATACTTCATCCTTCCAGTGATCGCAGCAGGCACCACTTATCTACAATCAAAGCTAATGATGGCCAAAAGCGGAACACAAGCGAACAACCCGCTCCTCATCATTATGCCGATCATGATCTTAGTGCTGGGTATCAGTTTCCCTTCCGCCCTTGCTCTCTATTGGGTATATGGAAACCTGTTTTCCATTGTGCAGTTTTTCCTGATTCAGCGGCGATCCACTCCCGTGGCGCCTGCCACCTAATCACCTGCTACACCCTTTGCTCCCTTCCCATAAATAAACTGAAAAACCCTTTCTTCTCTTTGCAACAAGGGCAAAGGTGGAGAGGGTTTTTTATTTGCGTCATAATAACCACTCGCTGATGAATATTTCTCTGGTATGGAAGGAGTGATGCGGATTGTTCCGGGTAAAAGCGGATGTCACGATTGATCAAAAAAAAATCAAAGCCATCATCACCCGCGATTATGATTTAGAAGTAATTGCACTGGAACGGGTGAGAGCCGTATATAAGGTTTATACGGATAAAGGGACATACGGTTTTAAAAATGCGGAAGAGCTGCCAGACCTGCCGTTTATCGCCGATTGTTTACAGCAGATTAAGAAGAACGGTTTTAATCGTATTCCCCATCTCCTTTTTTCCAAGCAAGGGGAATTGTTGGTGCATGAAGATGGCGAGTCCTATTTTATGGAACACTGGCTAAAACTGCGAGAACTCCCCTCTCACAGCTTGCCGCATTTTACGGAAATCGGCTCTGCATTGGCTCATTTTCATGAGGCTTCCTGTGGGATCTCCAAACCGGATAGCAACAATCCCCGCTCCCAATGGGGAACACATCATTCATTTCTAATAAAGTCAAAGAAGTTGTTGGACCGATGGCAACAAGACGATCGGTATAAAGACGACACGGAAACGTGGCTGCTTCGTTTTTTGCGCTATCGTTGTGAGATGGCTCTTCATTTTATACAAACCGCACCCCAAGACGCCCAATATGGAGTATGGTGTCACAACGCACTCCAACATCGTAATCTGATGTTGGATGACAGCAATGAGGTGTGGCTAATCGATTTTGAAACGTTGGCATATCGGGAGCGAGTATGGGATCTGGCTCATTTTCTCGAATATCACGCACGCCCATTGGACTGGCACCCACACGCTTGCCAACTTTTTCTCAACACTTATCAAGTTTCCGTGAAAACACCGATTCAACAACAGGAATGGAACCTGTTCTTCTCTTATCTTGCTTTCCCCAAAAGGTTGTATAGACGAATGAAACGTTATTTTGGAGTCAATAATCCCGGATCGTCCCAGCTTAATCGCTTCGTTAAAACCGTTAAGCGTGAGATGACCAAAGAACCTTGTTTTCAAACTCTTTATACTCATCTGGTCCAATCAGAGTGACTTAGTTTTAAGTTTGCCCCCTTCTCTCTCCATAGATCAAAATGCTTAAACGATAATTGCGCGATACAGATTATTTACACGGCTTAACAATTCATCAATAATGGCAATGGATCAGTAAAGGGGAGAGAAAGGAAAGAAAAATGGATTACCAACTTTTTGAGTGGATCAATGGATGGGCTGGAAAGTTTGGATGGTTGGACTTTTTGATGATTGTCATGACGGAATACGGCCCTTATTTTTTTGCCTTAGTGCTATTCGCTTTATTCTTTTTTAAAAAACACCGCCGGGGCGGAATCACGACAGGAAGCACACTGGCTCTCGCGTTGGGATTTAGTTTTTTAATCGGACAGCTGTGGGAAAGAGCGCGCCCCTTTGTCACTTATGATGATGTCAATGTTCTCCTCTATCACGCGGCAGATGCTTCTTTTCCCAGTGATCATACGACTGGGGCATTTGCCATTGCCTTTGGGCTCTGGCATCATCATCGCGGACTCGGAAGCATAATGTTCATGCTGGCGTGTTTGATCGGGATCTCCCGTCCTTTTGTGGGTCATCATTACCCCGGTGACGTATTGGCAGGGATTGCAGTGGCCTGGATCGCCGCTCAAATCGTAAAATTTGTGATGGGGAAAATGGAAGCCCGCTCCGCCAAAACCAGCGAAATCCCGTCAAAATTATAGAGGGGAGAGTCCTCTCTAGCAAATCCACGTTGCGAGAGTTGACAACCTGAAACCGTCCAATCCGCCTGGAACCGGGCTGGATAAAAAACCAAATTCCTTTTATTTCTCCCTTTCGCCCAACCATTCATAGCCAAGTACTCATAAACTATGGATGATCACAGGGAAAGGGGGATACACATGTCTGGTGGCTACGGTTTTGGTTTAAGACGACTGTTGCTGTTCTTGCTGGTCATCGCCACCATTTTCGCCCTAGTTGACGGTGGATTCTATGGTGGCTACGGTTATGGTTATGGCGGCTTTTGCTAATTCTTTAAAAAGCCCGTTTTGCGGGCTTTTTTCTGTTCAATCGCTCTTCTCTTTTTTCATCCAATCCAACCATTCCCGTTCCAACTGTTCCAAACGATAGCCGGTCACTTTTTTTAAGGCCTCACGCGTTCGTTTATTCAATATCTTTAATTTATCCGCTCCATCTCGATCAATAGTGGGGTAAAGTTCCAACGAAATCCATAACCGCTGCATCGTTGTCTGTCCGAATCGCTCCCGCATAAAACGAAACAATTGCTCGCACTGCCGATAATAATCGGCCGCATCATCAGACGGAAGGGATTCCAAATCGATCCCTTCCAATTGACGCAGAGTCCAGCGGGGACGGTTTGACTCCCGTTCCCGCTTTTGCCTCAGCCCAGGCACAAGATGGGATTGATAATATTCCGCTGCCCCTTCCTGTAACCAATAAGCGGCATTATCCCCGCTCTGCTCACTCACCATGCGATGGGTCAGCTCATGGATCACCGTAGATGAAAGCAGGCGACGGTCGGGGTAGCTATCCGCTCCTACCAATTTGATCGACTGCCCCGACTCAAACCATCCTCCCGCCCATCGGGGTAAAGAGAGTTTCACCGAATGCCGGAACACTTCCGGTTCGCGGTAAATCTTGATCTCCACACGCCCTTCCGGTTTCCAACCCAGTTGCCTTCGGAATTCCGCCAACGCTTTGATCGCCGCTTCCTGTATAATCACCGCCTGTTCCCGTTGCGATTCATCCGTAAAGCGGACAAGCACGTCGTCATGGGTAAGATGATAAAAGGGATAATCGGAGTCCTTTAAGCCGGTCTCCGTCTCTTGCAATAACAGGGGAAAACGTACACGATGCCTGCTCCCATCCTTACAATAGCTCTGCTCCACCCACGCGCGCAGTTGGTGCTCTCCTGCGGGAATGGCCGAAATCAACCGCAATCGGTATGACCCCGGCTCAATCCAACGGACCGCATCCTCAAACCAGCGGGATTGTTCTTTTATATATATTGGATCGGCGGGGTTGAGCACGGCCAAAAAAGCAGCCCGATCCTTTCGGTTGACTGCTTCTTGTTTTTGTTGAATCAAGCGGGAGGCGGCCGTAACCGCCGACACCCCTTGGTCCGCTGCCGTTGCCGCAGGTATCATTACTGCTGTTACCAGCAATAGGAATACCATTCCCGTTCCGATCCACCTTTTCATCCCGACCACCCTATCGCTTCGTTTCTGTCTAGTCTGAAGCGAAGCGGGCGTACTTTATGCATGAAATAAAACTTCAATCGACGGAGCGTTCCTCACCCACTCCATCACGGCGATTTTGAAGTATAGATTTCACAGCGGGGAAAGGTCAATGAAAATCCGTACCAACGTGAGTATAGTTGCATCGGCCAATTTAAGCTAGATTCATGGTTTCCCTCATCGGTATACTCCGCGTAAGGAAAAGAGCGGGCAAGATCCATGTTTACTCGGATCGGGCGACCGTTCCACTCGTCCTCCACCACATCGTTTTCTTGTAACAGCTGCAGCGGATAAAAACGTGCCTTCCGCGAACTGATCAGGCCCAATCCCGGTACCTCCTGGGAAAGCCGGTCATCCGATTTACCAAGCGTATACCGGAACATGGGCGGAATATAGGTGTGTTTTCCCATCAATCGTTTAATCGGGGACATTAACCACTTCAAGATGTCGGGTCGGGACAACGCGATTTGCAAATCCGGCCATTGCTTTAATGCATAACTGGCTTTTATGCGCTCCAAAGGATATACCTGCATGCTCTCCCCAGCCAATTCTCCATAAAGGCATTCGCCGGTAATATAGCTCCAGTAGGAACCGGTTTCGTCATCACCCAGTAAAGAAATACCGTTATAAACTCCCCTGGCACCAAAATGAAGGTGGGTACCGTTTACGTTCGGAATTAAACTGGATCCACTCTGACAAATTCCACAATACCCGATGACATACGGTTGACCGCCCAACTCTCCCTCAGCTACATGATGATATTCCAGTTGCTTAGTCAAAAATGCCAGACGGTAACCGGCTCTCTCAACGATCGACAGATCATCATCCGCTTGAATTCGCCCGTTCCGGACCAGTGATTCCAACACCTCTCCCTGGTCTTGCACTCGAAACCGGGGAAACATATCTCTCTTGGTCAAAAATGCTCGCTTCCGATCAAATTCCTCTGTTTGCATAATTCACCTCTAGATGATAAAAATGAAATTTCAATCAATAGTGAGTATTAAACTAATCAGGATTATTTAGGTAGCCAACTCCACCTCAAGTGTTGCTACATACTTTAATGCGTGAAGAAAATTTAAAGGCAATTTAGAAGTTGTTTTAAAAATATTATACTAAATACTTGACCTTTCGTCATGTTCGAAAAGAAAGAAGATGTTAGGGCCAGTATCCCCTGTGCCCATAATAAAGACCAGACTTACTCAGGTTTCCCTTTTCAGTCTGGCCAATCGTGTAACCTATCGCATTTTTTGTGAGTGCTGACAACCTCTTTATAAGGAAAGGTCAAATACTTCCCAAGAATACAAAGCGAGCAATGAAGATAATAGCCAACACATACAAAATCGGATGAACGTTTTTTGCTTTGCCGGCAAATATTTTGGCCAATGGATACAGAATGAAACCGATCGCGATTCCCGTTGCAATGCTAAAGGCCAGCGGCATCATCAAAAAGGTGAGAAACGATGGTACAGCCTCTGATAGGTCGCCCCACTCAATCTGTTTAAAGCTGGAGGCCATCAAAACACCGACAATGATGAGTGCAGGTGAGGTAATAGCTGCCACTGACGCAAATGTTTCCACCAAGGGGAAGAAAAAGATGGACAACAGGAAACATCCGGCAACGGTCACCGCCGTCATTCCCGTTCTTCCTCCCGAGGCTACTCCCGCGGTGGATTCAACATATGATGTAACGGTGGATGTGCCCAAAGCAGCACCAGACATGGTTGCAATCGAATCTGCCGTCAGGGCGCGACCAGCGCGGGGCAATTTGTTCTCCTTCATGAGACCCGCTTGGTTGGCGACACCGACCAAGGTTCCCGCCGTATCAAACATATCGACAAAAATAAAGGCAAAGATAATGGCAAAAAAGCCGAGTTCCAGTGCCCCCATAATATCCATCTGCATCAACGTGGGTGTGACACTGGGCGGGGCGGAAAAGATTTGAGATGGAACGCCGACGACTCCAAAGGCCATTCCGACGAGAGCCGTACCGATCATGCCGAAAAAGACGGCTCCTTTTACACCACGGATCATCAACAACACGGTTAAAACCAGGCCGAACAACGTCAGTAGCGGTCCTGGTTGCATCAGGTTTTCGTTGAGGGCGACCGTAGTCGCTTCACTCGGTACGATCAATTCTGCGTTCTTCAGTCCGATAAAGGCGATAAACAAACCAATCCCCGCTGTGACCGCATGCTTTAATCCAGTGGGGATAGCATTGATAATCATTTCCCGCAGCTTAGTCACTGTCAGGATGAGAAAGACTACACCCGAGACAAAGACCGCGCCTAAAGCGGTCTGCCACGGCACTCCCATCCCTAACACAACCGTATAAGTAAAATAAGCATTCAATCCCATTCCCGGTGCCAGGGCAATCGGATAATTGGCCAGCACTCCCATCAGGAGGGTGCCGATGGCAGCAGCCACTGCAGTGGCCACAAAGACGGCACCAAAGTCCATCCCCGCTTCGTTCCCCAAAAGGAAGGGGTTAACCAGCAAAATATAAGCCATGGTTAAAAACGTAGTCGCACCGGCCAATATTTCCGTCCGTAAATTGGTCCCGTGTTCATTGAAACGAAAGTATCGGGCCAATATCGATGATCGTTCCATCTGCTTCTTCCTTTCCATTACTCCCACTCAATTGTGGCAGGTGGCTTGGAAGTGATATCGTATACGACCCGATTCACTCCATCCACTTCATTGATGATACGGTTTGATATTTTCTCCAAAACATCAAACGGAATACGGGCCCAATCAGCGGTCATACCGTCGATGGACGTAACCGCCCGGATTCCGACCGTATAGGCATAGGTACGGGCATCTCCCATTACACCCACACTTTTGAAATCGGGTAGAGCGGTAAAGTATTGCCAAATCTCACGATCCAGCCCCGCCAGCGCGATCTCTTCCCGCAGGATGGCGTCAGACTCCCGCACCATCGCCAACTTTTCTTCCGTCACTTCACCGATGACGCGAATGCCGAGCCCCGGTCCGGGAAAAGGCTGGCGCCAAACGATTTCCTGCGGCAATCCCAACTCTTCCCCCACTTTGCGCACCTCATCTTTAAACAAGGTGTTGACCGGTTCCACCAGATCCATCTGCATATCTTCCGGCAGGCCGCCTACATTGTGGTGGGATTTAATCGTCTGTGCCGTTTCCGTTCCCGATTCGATAATATCGGTATAGAGTGTCCCTTGGCCCAGGAATTGATGATGGCCCAGTTTTTCCGCCTCTTCTTCAAACACACGGATAAATTCGTTGCCGATGATCTTTCGCTTCTGTTCTGGATCGATGACACCCTTCAATTTCGAGAGAAAGCGTTGTTGGGCATCCACTTTCACCACATTCATGTGAAAATGGTCGGAGAAGGTACGCATCACACTGTCCGCTTCCCCTTTGCGCAATAAGCCGTGATCGACAAACACACAGGTAAGCTGGTCCCCGATCGCCCGGTGGATCAATGCCGCTACCACCGAGGAGTCGACTCCGCCGGAGAGTGCACACAGCACGCGTTGATCACCGATGCTTCGCTTTAATTCGACCACGGTGTCATCGATAAAGCTCTCCATGCTCCAATTGCCTCCACAGCCGCAAACATTGTAGAGAAAACGGCGGATCATCCCATTTCCTTCGGCTGTATGTCGCACTTCCGGGTGGAATTGAACCGCATACACTTTTTTCTCCGGGTTGCTCATAGCGGCAACCGGTGCAGAAGTGGTTTTTCCATCCACTTGGAAGCCCGCAGGTGGAGCAACGACTACATCGCTATGGCTCATCCAGACCGACTGTGTTCGTGTGAGTCCGGCAAACAGCGGCGAATCCGAAGTGAACTCCACCTCCGCTTTCCCGTACTCCCGTTTGCCTGCCCGTTCCACTTCCGCTCCATAATGAGCGGAGATCAGCTGCATCCCGTAACAGATACCCAGAATGGGAATCCCTAAGTCAAAGATGGCGGGATCGCATTTTGGAGAATCCTCACCGTAGACGCTAGCCGGACCGCCGGAGAATACGATTCCTGTGGGCGCCATCTCTTTTAGCTTGTCCGCCGATACATGATGGGGAACCAATTCGCTAAACACCCCTAAGTCGCGAATACGACGGGCAATCAGCTGATTGTATTGCCCCCCGAAATCCAATACGACCACACGCTCATCCATTGATTGTTCCATCCATTTTCCCCACTTTCATTCAGAAATATGAAAAAGACCGGCACCCTTGCACCGCCCTACCGGCAATACAAGGCTCCGGCCTCCCGTTCTTCGTCCTCAATCGCAAAAGAAGGGACCGGCGACTTCTATGCTCGTAGTCCGGCCATTTACGGTGGCTGGGTAGAAACGTTCAGGCCATATTCCTGAATATATACGAGACAGATCTACCGCTTATCGGTTAGTCCATTTGTCTCAACGCGATAATCATACCAGCCGCATCCTCGCCTGGTCAAGCGGCACCGGTTCCCTTCCGTTTATTGTCAATCAAATTGACAGTAAACTAGACGCCCTCCTGCCCAAGAATCCCATACCCTACAAATGTGTGGTGGAATCTCAAGGTCGAAATTGGTTCATCACCCGTTTCCACAACGTTCGCGTACGCTCACCCAGTTCCATTTTCCCTTTGCCATAGCGCGTCTCCTCATACGTGTGTGTCAGTTCTCGCAATTCCGCGGACGGCTGGCTCGGCCACTCCCGCTCCAACACATACTCCCGTAACGTTTGATCCGGCCGTCGCGGACCTTGATACCACGACAACCATTGCAACAAGGAACCGTAAGCACGAAGCAAAGAACCAGTGGTTGATGGTTGACGACTAAGCCACCACCACGCCAGCCGATGGCGCCATAACCAGAATAGCAGACCGATCACCGCCAAAGAGAGGCCAATCCCCCATACCCACGGCCGCCACCAAGTTGTGACGGTTTGCTCGCTCGTCACATCCTCCCCCGCTTGTGCCGGGTCCTGATTTAACTCCTGTTGGCGCGGATCGGGTCCACCCGCCGCAGGATCATTCTCCTCTTCTTCCGTTTCCGCTTCATCATCGGTGTCGGCTTGTTCCACCTCTAACGGTGTCGGATTGGAAAATCCCGGGGTCGGTTCAAACGGAATCCATCCAAACCCTTCAAAATAAACCTCTACCCAGGAATGGGCGTTGCTGTTTTTGACTTCAACTTGGTATAGTTCATCCGCTTGGTGGTTCTCCAATTGTTTCTCGTCCGTTACCGGCACTGCATCTCCCGGTGTAAATCCCTTTACCCACCGGGCCGGAATCCCAACACTGCGCAACATTACCACCATCGAGGTAGAAAAATGGTCACAGTATCCCTGCTTGGACTCAAACAAAAACTGATCGACAAAGTCATCTTCTCTCCCTGGAAGCGGCACATCCTCCAACTCATAGGTGTATCCTCCCCCTTGGCGCAAATAACTTTCAATCGCTTTGGCCTGGTCATACGGGTTATCTTCTTCTGCCGTTACGTCTTGCGCTAACTGCCGCACCCGCCCCGGCAGAGAAGCAGGAAGCTGGAGATAGGTGTCTGCGATTTCACGAGAACCGTAGTCACGCGCCTTTCGCAATTGATCCTCGTCAATGCGTGGAATTTCGCTTACCAAGCTGTATTCCCTTAACCGCATACGGCCTTCCGCGACAAACCCGCCGTGATGCGGCTGTTGCTGTATCGTTTCCTCGTACCGCAAAGTGACTGTTTTTAATTCTCCAGACGTAAACAGCACCGGATTGTTTAGCTGGGTAAGACGCACCCGATTCCGATCTGTCGGTATGTCTTGAAACAGCTGGGCATCGATATCCTTTGAATCAGTCTGGGGAATCTCCTCTTGTGGCCTAAATTCCAGCTGTTTCTCCGGCTGTAAGGTGTTTTGCCACCCTTTGCCCGTATAAAGATCACGTGATTCTCCCCGCCAATAATACGGCGTTTCCACCAAAGCCTCTATGGCTGTTTCCTCATTCATCTGTAGAGAGCCGCCCAAATAACTGTCATCCCGGCTGTAACCGATCTGGCGGATACCCACCCCGCCGCCAGCTCGGTCATCACCGCTCGGAATCCAAGCGAGAGGATTGGGCCAACCGGCCGCCGGCTTCGGAGCAGCCCAGCCCACGACGGCTGCTACCAGGATCAGTACCGCGGTCATGGTGGCCCAACCGCGGGCAGCGGGAGGCTCTCCCACCGACTGCTCCCGCAATCGGGCGAGACGAAGCCACGCCAAGGCGATAAAACCGTAGACAAAGACGCGCAAAATGGCACCGCTGGCGTCATACGAAGTAAAGCTGTCCAACGTGGACAACACCACGACCGCCCCGATTATAAACGGAAAAACGCGACCACTCTCAAAAGACCACAGCCGGAATAGCACCGCCAACGCCCACAACGCAAGCAAAAATAAAAAGGTATGAAAGGAAGCGGGCCCCATCCATCCTTCTCTCCCCCACCACATGCTCCATCCCGTTATAAACTGGTTGCTCCACTGTGCTAGCCAAAGGGGGTCAAAAAAGGAATAGTGCAAAGCAAAATGGGCCCGATGTAACAGAATCACAACCAGGAGCACACACAGAGAAAAACGTAACCACCCCTGATGTACCACTCGCTGCGCGATGAGAAAGAGTAGAAAAGCCCACAAAAATATATCCACCCGTTCCATGCTACTGATCTGAGCGAGAGGGAGTAGACATTCCCAGGCCAACAAGAGCGCTAGCAGCGTCAGACCCCATTTTTGCCCTTGTGACGGTTGCTCATTTTCCTGTTGCGGCATCCATGCCATGGAAGTCCCCTCCCCTAAAAATTTGGTCAAAATCATCATGGGTAACGGAAACACATCGAACGCCCCATCGTCGCAATTGGGCATAACAAGCGGTTTCCACCGCTGTCGGGGGCTCGCCATTGCTTACCCAACAACACTCCACTCTGATCCCAACGTGGGAGAGATACATGATCGCTTGCTGTAACTCTTCTTCCAACTGGGTGGTGATCACCACCACCGTCATGCCCCGCGACAGGTAGGGAGTTTGTTGTGCTATCGGTTCCTTTAACGGACGGTCGCCATCCTTTTTTACTTCTGCCAAATGCTCACATAGGCGCAGCAGATGTTCCTGCCCCCGCCCAAGCGGAAACTGGCCCGGGAGTTGTCCAGTGGTAAGCAAACCGGCACTAAAACGCCGCTCCAATGCATGATGGATCAACGATGCCGTTAGGCTGACAGCCCGCTCAAACGAAACGGAGGCCGTTGTTTGACCGTCTCCCTTCCAACAATCCAACACAAACAGAAAATCATTGGTGATGCGCTGTTCAAACTCCTTCACCTTTAACCCTCGGCCACGGGCAGACGCCTTCCAATGAATACGGCTGAGACGATCACGGTTGCTGTAATCGCGCACCCCCACCACCGCTGCGACATCTTCTGCGATGTGGAGGGTTGACAGGGATTGGCCGGTATTGCGCTCATTGACGGTGGACCAGGATCGAATCGGCCGGATACGCGGATAAACCAACACTTCCTTAGTCTCTGGAAGCGTAATCCGCTTTTCTACAAATCCAAACAGATCCCCTGATGAAACCTCCACCTCGCCAAAATGATGACGCCCGCGCGGCAAACGCACACTGTACGATTCAAATAACCCCTGCCGCTTCCAACCGGGAAAATCAACATGCCGATCTTGATCCAAATACACGGTCCCACCCCCGTGATGTCGCACCAGTAACCAGGAGAGGGGAAACGGGCGTTGCAACCGGTAAAAAACCTGAATGCGCAAACGTTCCCCCTGGGTGATACGATCAGTGGAAAAATGACGGATGATCTCGATCCCGGAAAGGCTGAAAAGGCGGACTAAAGCAGCATACACCAACATCACCAGCAAGACGTAAAAGAGGAACCAAGGCACATGCCCCCCCTGAAAACGGGCAAATGCATAAGCGGAGGCCGTCAACAGGATTAGCACGGGGACTCCTTGGAATCGTTTCAAACCGCGATCACCCTTTTCTTTCCTGAGGCAGGACCGGAACCCGTACCCGACTCAAGATTTGTTTTAACAAGCCTTCCACATGGGTACCCCTTAGGCGCGCTTCGGAGTTAAGAATGATTCGGTGGGCCAGTGTGAGGGGAACCAATTTTTTTACATCGTCGGGAATCACATAGGAACGTCCCTGAACAAACGCCCAGGCCTGTGCGGTCCGGAATAGAGCGATGGAACCGCGGGGACTAGCTCCCAGATAAACGGCATCCGGTGTACGGGTCGCTTGCACCACTTCTACGATGTAATCGATGATGGATGCATCCACATGCACCTTGCGCACTTCTTCTTGCAAGTGCAGCAGCTCCCGTCGCGAGATTACTTCACATACGTCCTCGATGGGATGATGATGCTGGATGCGGGTCAGCACTTCTGCTTCCTGCGCCGCATCGGGATATCCCAGTCGCAGCTTTAACAAAAACCGATCCAGCTGCGCTTCCGGCAGGGGAAAGGTTCCTTCGTATTCAATCGGATTTTGCGTTGCCATCACAAAAAAGGGCTGCTCTAACTCATAGGTATCTCCGTCAACCGTGACACATCCCTCCTCCAACGCTTCCAGCAGGGCGGCCTGGGTTTTAGGAGAAGTCCGGTTGATCTCATCTGCCAACACCACATGAGACATAACCGGCCCCGGACGAAATTCAAATTGAAGTGTTTTTTGATTGTATACAGAAAAGCCAGTTACATCCGATGGTAAAAGATCGGGTGTAAACTGAATTCTGCGAAAATCGCACCCCATCGATTTGGCCAGCGCTTTTACCAACATTGTTTTGCCCACTCCGGGCACATCTTCCAACAATACATGTCCGCGGCACAACAACGCCACCAGGCACAGCTGAATTGTCTCCCGTTTTCCGATGATTACACGTTCCACTTGTTCGATCACTTCAGCGATTTGCGGCTGCAGGCGGTCAAGCGACTGGGTGGAATAAATCGATTTCAAATCCTAGACCTCCGATCGTATGTGTCTAAAGATGTACATTACCTGTTACCCTTTTTTCTATTATTCTATTTGACTATGCAGATTTCCCTGTCAAAAAAAACACCCCCAATATAGGGAGAGACAGATTGATCAACTGTAATAAAGGGAAGAGGGGAACGATTTACGGTGAGTGCCCTTTGCACTAAAGCACAAGTCTCGTCTCGGTCACTCCGTTCCCGGGTCTCGCTTTGACCGACTACCCAGCGAAGTCTCCGTAGTTCCCAACCGTTCAGGAGAAGTCCTCGACCGATTTGTATCCGTCAGCTAAACACAATCACGTTAGCGGCCACACATGCCTTTCCTTTGGCCCGCTGGTTGGGGACGGAGGAGAGCGGACAGCCCTACATTGTTGCAAGGGAAAGAGGCGCGAAGACGGAAATCGGGACCCGGACCCACTTTGTCAATAACCTCCGCCTCCTATATAGTGGGATACAATTACGAAGTGTTGTCACAAAACTTTCAAACTGTCGGTACCTCTCCCACGAGATTAACCCGATTGAGAAAGGGAGTACCTAACCGTCGAACAATCAGATCCGGATGATTCAATTGAAGAATTCCTTTTGTATCAAAAATAAAAGGGGTTCGCATCAGTCGTGCCAACCGCGCTCCTTCCAGCTGGGCAAAGGGAGTATGATCCGTCAGGATGACGAGGCAATCCGCATCCTGTAACGCATCCTCTTCTCCCAACAACGGGAGCGCCACCTTTTTCTCCGATACAAAGGGATCGTGTGCTACTACCTGCCAGCCTACCTCCTGGGATAAGATCTCCCATACCGCCAAGCCGGGACTTTCCCGCACATCATCCACATTTCCTTTGTACGCCAACCCGAACAACGCCACTTTAGGCGAGGCGATTCCTTTCATCGCCTCTTGTATCTGTTTTGTTACATAGACAGGCATATCGCTGTTAATTTCCCGAGCGGTGCGGATCAAGCGGGACTCAACAGGAGCCTTTTCCGTGATAAAATAAGGATCGACAGCTAAACAATGGCCACCCACACCGGGACCGGGTTGATGCAATCCCACCCGCGGATGATGATTCGCCAACCGAATCACTTCCCAAGCATCGATCCCCAATTGATCCGATATTTGTACCAATTCATTTGATAAAGCGATATTGACATCCCGGTAGGTGTTTTCCATCAATTTGGTCATCTCGGCGGTAACGGCCTCCGTCTCTACTACATCCCCTTGAACCACTGTCCGATATACCTGGGCTGCCCGTCGCGTGGAGTCTACATCCACCCCACCTACAATACGATGATTATGTATCAGTTCATGTAAAATTCGCCCCGGAAGCACCCGCTCTGGGCAATGGGCTAGATACAGATCTTCACCGACTCTCCATCCCGCTTCAGTCAACATGGGAGTAATGCAATCATCCATCGTCCGCGGCGGAATTGTCGATTCCACAATCACCACATTGCCCGGCGCCAAAACCGGCAACAAACTGCGAATGGCCTCTTCCACATAGGTTAAGTCAGCCCGTTTGTCGGCATCGATCGGCGTCGGTACAGCGATGATAAAAACATCTGCCACTGCCGGTACCAACGCCGCCCGCAATCTTCCTAATTCTACCTGTCGCCGCAGTAGTTGTGGCAATCCCGGTTCCTCGATATGAACGTCACCTTCGTTGATGACGGCAATCACATCCGGATTCACATCTACTCCTAGCACATCCCAACCGCAATCCGCAAAAACAGCAGCGGTGGGCAAGCCAATATAACCTAAGCCCACCACACAGCATCGTTGTTCCATTTCCATAACGGCTACTATCCCTCCCAATGGGGATTCGACAAAATTCCCCCTGATCCGCCATCTTCTGAAGTAATATTCGCTATCAGACGAGATTTTCCTTTTTAGGAATGCGAGGTCTCGCTGGTTACTTGATGAATCGAGAATCTCTACGAAAAAAACAATGATCACACGCGTTGACTTTTTATCATTTCGATCGTGGGAGTAGGGATATTTGAGCCTCCAAGCTAACAGACCTGCTCCTGACCATTATCATTATAGTCCTGTATGGGCAACAATTGAGGTGACGAGATGACTGCAATTATAACAGCGGAAGAGGTAGAACAAGCGGTTCACCGCTTGGAGGGAGTCGCCCACCGCACCCCAGTGATGACTTCCCGCACCCTCAATCGATACACTGGAAGGAACCTCTTTTTGAAATGTGAAAACTTCCAACGAGCAGGCGCCTTTAAATTTCGCGGCGCTTATAACACCATCGCTCAACTCTCATCGGAAGAGAAAAAGAACGGTGTGATCGCTTTTTCCTCGGGCAACCATGCCCAAGCCGTTACCGTCGCCGCCCATTTGTTAGGGGTGAAGGCCACGATCTGTATGCCGACAGACGCCCCCCGTGTCAAACGGACGGCCACAGAGGAATACGGAGCAACGATCGTTTCTTACGACCGCTTGACGGAGGATCGGGAACAACTGGCACAGCAAATCGCAGCGGAAACGGGAGCAACCTTGATCCCGCCCTACGATGATCCTCGCATCATCGCCGGGCAAGGGACCGCTGCCTATGAGCTGTTACAGGATATACCGAATCTGGATGCGATCATCACACCGGTGGGGGGAGGAGGACTCTTGTCCGGTACCGCTCTCGCCGCTCGCCATCAATCGGGTACCATCCGTATCTTTGGCGCCGAACCGGCACAAGCCGCCGATACCTATCGAT
The DNA here is from genome assembly GCF_003046315.1 of Desmospora activa DSM 45169. Classification (NCBI taxonomy): domain Bacteria; kingdom Bacillati; phylum Bacillota; class Bacilli; order Caryophanales; family Thermoactinomycetaceae; genus Desmospora; species Desmospora activa. Next base: position 17,401 of record NZ_PZZP01000004.1, read on the forward strand.
CGCTACAAGCCGGACGGCGCTTGGCGATCGATCCACCTGACACCATCGCTGACGGCTTACGCAATACTGCCCCCGGCTCCCTCACATTCCCGGTGATCCAATCCCTGGTGGAAGACATCGTGACCGTCTCTGAAGCAGAGATCCGAGATGCCTTACGTTGGGTGTTTCTGCGGCTCAAACTGGTGATTGAACCTTCCAGCGCCGTTCCCATCGCCGCCCTCATCAATGGCCGTCTACCAGGGGAATTCAACCGGGTCGGCATTATTGTGAGTGGCGGCAACATTGACCCTGTGGTATTGGCCGATGTGATGGGGGAAGAGCGGCAGTAAGAACGAAAAAAGAGCGATATCGATTGTCGAGGCTGCTGACAATGGTCAGCAGCCTCACCTTTTTCTGCTTTAGCTTTTTTAATTTAGTATCCCACCACTGAAGGTGGGGAAGGTTTAATGCTTACATCACTTTGGCTTGAACCGAAAATACGTGATAAAAAAGTTATTTACTAAATTCGCTTACTCAACAATCGCACCCGATTGTTGAAGATTTAATTTGAGGTAAAAGATAATATATAATTGATTCGTAATGCCCCCATAAGTCCAGACAATTAAGCCGCAGTTGAAGTGAGAGATTGGCGAAATTCTACAGGTGAGCGATAACGTAAGGCAGAATGAGGTCTGTCGTGGTTGTAAAAAGCAATAAAGTCATTTAGATCTTGCTTGGCTTGAGCAAAGGAGTCATACTCCTGTAACCAAACACTCTCTTCTTTCAATGTTCGGAACCCGCGTTCAATATAGGCATCCCCATCTGGGTTGTTGTATCCCATACGTTCGTACCGAATCCCCGCTGCTTTCATCGCTTGAACGAACTGACGACTAGTCATTTGGCAGCCGTTATCACTTCGAATCGTCAACTCTTGTCCATACACACCGTCAGGAAAGCGAATAGGAAGCGCTTGATTCACCGCTTGCAACAGTTCCCCTGGTACCCATATTCTTTTTTTAACCAGACTCGGATTCGACGATATCCATAGCCCACATAACGTACGGATGGCTTCACGCAACCGAGGATCACGCGGTCTCGACTGGGAAGCTGAATTTGTTTTCAGAAGGGCATATCCATAGGTTCGATTTAAACGAAGGGCAGAGGTGATTATGGGGACCGAATACCCTTCGTGAGCCAGTGTTTGCACCAGCTCCCGTGTACTTACCTCCGGCCCCAATCGGTCTTTTTTCGCAAGATCTCAATCTGCATTTCTTTTTCTCCCAGCAGCGATTTAGTCTCCTTCAGCTCTTCTTCCAGCTGCTTTTCTCGCTGAGAGGGGGTAGCGGGAACGTCCTCCTTCCAAGAAAGCTTCCCGCCACCGGTAGTATTGAGGCTGAGCGATGTGGTGCCGCCGGCATACCTCTGATATATTTGCCCCTGGAGCCATTCCTTCCAACACAATCTCCATCTTCTTTTCCGCACTCCACTTTCTCCGTCCCATGAAAAAGACCCCTTTCATCCCCTTTGTTCTAACTTAACATGTGTCTGGGGTCTTATGGGGTCAGTATATGAACTATATCTTCTTGCCTGACATCCCGTAGCTCTAAATTCATAATAATTACCTCCTTTTTGTTTACAAGTTAAGCTTATGCCCTCCTCTAAGGGGAGAGTCAAGTATATTGAGATGAACCTCTCTACTTACGCTAACGCTAAGAAGTGGGAGTTTCTTACCATGATTCTACTAAGTGGTCAGACTTGCAAGAGGGGTAAAAAACACCCCTCTCAAGTCCAACAATTATTTGGTATATTCACGAGCGAAAACTCGTTAAACTAATTTGTATCTTTAGGCATCCTCGTAAGGTGCTTCGGAATCGAGTGCATCATGATGTGCGAAATGCTCTCTCTATGTAGGACCTTGCCTGAAAAGGTGGTGTACTTCTTCCACCTTCCGGCAAAGTCCACGGGGTTTATGATGCTGTTGTAGTAGTAGCCTTGGTAGCCTTTAAATTAAGGTCGAAACGATCAGCATTCATGACCTTCACCCAGGCAGCGATAAAGTCACGCACAAACTTCTCTTTGTTATCATCTTGAGCATAAACTTCTGCCAGGGCACGTAAAACAGAGTTTGAACCGAACACGAGGTCAACTCGAGTTGCTGTACGTACCACTTCACCTGTTTTGCGATCACGGCCTTCATATACGCCACCGTCCACCGGCTTCCACTCAACTCCCATGTCAAGCAAATGAACAAAGAAGTCGTTTGTGAGTGTGCCTACTCGATCAGTGAATACGCCGTGCCCAGTGCCACCGAAGTTGGTACCCAGCACACGCATACCACCGATAAGTACAGTCATTTCTGGAGCAGTAAGGCCAAGCAGTTGCGCCTTGTCTACCAGCAGCTCTTCTGCACTTACACTATACTCTTTCTTCAGGTAGTTGCGGAAACCATCAGCGATCGGCTCCAGTACTGCAAACCCTTCTACATCCGTTTGCTCTTCTGTTGCATCGCCACGTCCGGGAGTAAACGGAACCGTTACATCAAAGCCTGCATCGCGTGCAGCTTTTTCTAATGCGGCACTACCGCCCAGGACGATCAAATCAGCAATGCTGACTTTCTTGCTCAGTTGCTTTTGAATGTCTTCTAGTACAGTCAGCACTTTAGCCAGTTGCTTCGGCTGATTCACTTCCCAATCTTTCTGCGGCGCAAGACGGATGCGGGCACCATTCGCGCCGCCACGCATATCGGAGCCACGGAAGGTACTTGCTGAAGCCCAAGCAGTTGTGACTAGCTCACTTACTGTAAGTCCTGAGTCCAGGATCATCGCTTTCAGCTCTTCTACTTCTGCATCGGTTAATTCATAATCAACTGACGGTATCGGATCTTGCCAGATGAAATCTTCTTCCGGAACTTCTGCTCCTAGATATCTCGCTTTCGGTCCCATGTCACGGTGCAGTAGTTTAAACCATGCATGAGCAAACGTATCTGCAAACTCATCTGGATTCTCATGGAAGCGGCGAGCAATTTTTTCGTATTCTGGATCATGACGCAATGCCATATCCGCGGTAGTCATCATCGTCGGAACACGAACGGATGGATCTTCTGCATCCGGTGCAAGATCCTTCTCAACAGGATTTTTAGGAGTCCATTGATATGCGCCTGCAGGGCTCTTTGTCAGTTCCCATTCATATCCAAACAGCAGATCAAAGTAACTATTATCCCACTGTGTCGGAGTAGGAGTCCAAGCCCCTTCAATACCGCTGGTGATTGTATCACGGCCTTTGCCGCTGCCGTGTGTGCTTAGCCAACCTAATCCTTGTGCTTCTACAGGAGCAGCTTCTGGCTCTGGACCAACGTGAGCAGCATCTCCTGCACCGTGGGCCTTGCCGAACGTATGGCCGCCGGCTATTAGGGCAACTGTTTCTTCATCGTTCATTCCCATACGTTTAAACGTTTCACGGATATCGCGAGCACTTGCAATCGGATCTGGTTTACCGTTTGGTCCTTCTGGATTCACATAGATCAGACCCATCTGAACGGCAGCAAGTGGATTTTCAAGCTCACGATCACCTGTGTAACGATTATCTCCTAGCCATTCCGTTTCAGCACCCCAATAAGTGTCTTCTTCAGGATGCCAAATGTCTGGGCGTCCTCCGCCAAAACCAATTGTCTTACCACCCATGGATTCAATCGCAACATTCCCTGCAAGAACGAGCAAATCGGCCCAAGAGATTTGGTTGCCATATTTTTGCTTGATTGGCCATAGGAGTCGACGAGCTTTATCTAGGCTAGCGTTGTCAGGCCAACTGTTAAGTGGTGCAAAACGCTGGGCGCCAGTTCCACCACCTCCACGGCCGTCACCTGTACGATAAGTACCAGCAGCGTGCCAAGACATCCGGATAAATAATGGCCCATAATGCCCATAGTCAGCGGGCCACCAATCTTGACTGTCTGTCATCAGATCCTTAAGATCCTTCTTCAAAGCATAGTAATCTAGCTTTTTAAATTCTACTGCGTAATCAAAGTCTTCATCCAAAGGGTTCGATTTTCTGTCATGCTGATGCAGAATGTTCAAGTTTAACTGGTTTGGCCACCAGTCTCTGTTTGTCGTACCACTAGATTGGTTTCGAGTCACACTTCCTGTAAACGGGCACTTTCCTGTGTTAGAAGTGTTAGCGTCCATTTGTTTATCTCCTCTCTGTTCTGTTTAAATGAAGTAGCGAATAATTATGCTTCTGATCGTAAGAAACTACAAACCGATCAACGATAATTATTCTTACTTTATAATTATACTAAAGTAACACTTAAATGGAAAGAGAAAATATCATCATACATGCTGTGATCCTTTTCCCTTTGCAAACGGTTCGAGCAGCGCAGCAAAGGCAGCTCGCGATCCCGGTTAATGGACGCCAACACAAAGAAAAAAGAGGAAGCCGTTCAGGATCTAATTAATGGTTTGTATTTACAGCCCCCTATGCATAGAGGGCTGTAAATACAGCGATCATCGATCACTCTCTTTTTTTATGAATCAAACTCTTGGATGGTTTCGCGTTTCTTATTGTATCGCTCAGTATATTGATCGTTTGTGTACTCTTTGCCGCATCGATATACGACTTCTCTTCCCTCACTTACGCTTACAACACCTTTTCCGCCCGAGCGCAATCCTCAAAGTTTCCGGAATGATTGCCGTCACAGAAGGGTTTGTTGTTGGAGAGACCACAGCGACAAAGGGCGAATTGCTTTTTGGTGGCGAATGAATTGCCCTCAGCGTCTACCAGTTCTACATCCCCACGCACAATGATGGGTCCACGATCCATCGTCTGGATTTTAACATCAGCCATCAAATCTACCTCCAATGCTGGATTGATCGTTTCTCTCCACTCTATTTTGAATATTTCACTTATCCAATTGTATTTAAACCTGATTGAACAGTGATTTTAAGCGATTATCATTTCCCCCCGACCATACAAAAACCCCCATCCAGGGGGGTTAACAACTGTTCACTTCAACTGATTTTCTGCAATCTCACCCGCTACCGGCAAACGATACCATTCTTCCTGGTACGCCTTCACCATAAGAACGATCCAGAGAACGATGGCCAGTATCTGAATCAGGGTAATAATCATCCCACCTAAGAAAGGAATGATTCCAGCTACAACTGCAATCACAGTCAAACCGCCAAAGGTAATCACCGACTGCCACGCGTGAAATTTAATAAAGCGATTCTCTTTTTCAATCAGGAGGAAGACTAGCCCGGTCACCCAGCATAAAACATAACATAAACAAGCGGCCACCTTGGGATCTAAGCTGGTCGACGATCCATTTTTCTTTTGCTCTACTTCCGGTTTGTTCTCGTTTTCATTTTCCATAGAAATCCCTCCGTCACCTTTGGGCTCAGTCGATTATTCACCTATTTCGCTATCCCTACTATATCGAAAATCGATCCCACTTGCGAGAGCGGATAAGGCCATGCACCCGCCCAATCTCATGCGAATAGCCTACAACTAAACCCCATATAAGGAGGATACCATGCAGATCATTGTGGTCAATCGGGGTGATTCCATCTGGAGTATCGCCAATCGATTCAGTGTTTCTACAACAGACATCATCCAGATTAACCAACTAACCACCCCGGAAAAACTGGTCCCCGGAGAAGCGCTTCTCGTTCCCGTTCCAGCAGGGGTGCACATTGTGCAAGCGGGGGAATCCCTCTCCTCCATCGCCAACCGCTACGGCATCAGTGTGGAAGCACTACGTCAGGCCAACAATATCCCCACCGACGGACGCATCAACCCTGGACAGCGGCTCACGATACCCGCAGCAGCGAAACGTACCATTGAAGTAAACGGCTTTCTCGAACCGGCAAATACTGAAAAAGATCGTCGGATCATTCAAGAGGTGGCGGAGTATTGCACTTATATCAGCTTGTTTAGCTATCAAGTGCAAGCAGATGGCAACTTACGCCCACTGCAAGATCAAACCGCTCTGCAAGCCTTGGCGAATACCCGTACAGTGCCGATGATGGTAATAACCAATTTTGCAGAGGGTAATTTCTCACCGACTATCGCCCGGCGCATCTTTACTGATACGACGGTACGTGACCGCTTGATCCAAAATGTTTTGACTACCATGAGACAAAAGGGGTACCGGGCCTTAAACATCGACTTTGAAAATTTGCGCACTGAAGACCGTGAACAGTACAACGCGTTTTTGCGACAGATCACCCCTCGGATCAAGGAGGCCGGTTTTCTCGTATCCACCGCCCTTGCTCCAAAAGTAGGGCCGGAACAGACCGGTGCCTGGTATGGCGCCCATGATTATCCCGCCCATGGTGAGATTGTCGATTTTGTCATCCTGATGACTTATGAGTGGGGCTGGTCCGGTGGCCCTCCGCTACCGGTGGCGCCCATTCGCCAAGTACGTCGTGTGCTGGATTACGCCGTCTCCGTCATTCCCCGCAACAAAATTATGATGGGTGGAGCTCTCTACGGCTACGACTGGACATTACCTTATGTACGCGGCGGCCCCTTCGCCAAAACACTCAGCCCACAAGAAGCAGTCGATCAAGCCCGGCGGGTAGGGGCGGAAATTTTATACGATAATCGCGATGAAGCTCCTTATTACCGCTATTACGATCAAGCGCGCAAAGAACACATCGTCTGGTTTGAGGACGCTCGCAGCATGCAGGCCAAATTTAACCTGATCAAAGAATACCGCCTGCGCGGCATCAGTTATTGGGTATTGGGACGCACGTTTCCACAAAATTGGGCACTGTTGGCTGATCAATTCAATATCCGCAAATTACGCTGACCCCAGCAAACCGACGACGGGTTGCTGGGTGTTTTTTTCCTTACGGAAAATAATTGCGCGATTCATCAGGATATTTATCACACATAATTGGCCTTTATATAAGAACTTGGTCCAACATAATTGAAACTTGATTGAGAAATCGCACCCGACTACCCTCAATCATGATCAAATTGTGGCAACTCCTTCCGACTCACTTCTTTTTTGAGAAGACCAAACCGGCTCTCGTTGCACCAAAGCGGCTTTGAAAATGTTAACACATCCATGCTCTCACTGGATGGAACGGTCTCCCCGGCAATGCGAAAGCTTAAATTAAGCACAGTCCAATCAGAGGGCTTTTCTTCCCATTGGTCATCAAGGGTGTACCCCGCATAAGTTTTTCCGCTAATATGAAGACGTCCACCGTCATCGATTCGCCAGTAAAAAGTTTCCCGCTCTAACAACACATAATGATAAAAGGCAAGCCAACCTTCGCCGTTAGCCATAAATGCGATAACGGTATCCTCCTGCGCTCCCGGGCCATATAAGACATCAACGGACCACAACCCAACCAATCGATTCATGATCATCGACCACTCCTTTTCACCGTCACTTCTTATTCAAAAAAATTACTTACAAATCCAGCCCCAAGCTCGCTAGATAATGTTAAAATTAATAATATAGGTGTAATACCTTTATCGAAAGTATTGGTCCATGTCCAACAAGCTAGAACTGCTGTACGGGGAGGTTGATCGCCATTGTTTAAGCGAATTTTCTTGTTTATCGTCGTTAACGTGCTGGTTTTGACTACCATCGTAATCTTTACTACCATTTTTGGCGTTGGCAACTATATCACTTCACAGGGGATCGATTACGGTGCTCTGTTGGCATTTAGTGCCATCGTCGGCTTTTCCGGTGCATTTATCTCACTGGCCATCTCGCGTATCGTGGCAAAGTGGATGATGGGTGTCCGCGTCCTGTCCCCCGATGATCCCAACTTGACCCAAGATGAACGATGGATCATTGAAAAGGTGCACTCCATGTCCCGTAAAGCGGGCATTCGCGAAATGCCCCAAGTTGGCATCTACGATTCTCCTGAAGTAAACGCCTTTGCAACTGGTCCCACCAAAAACCGCTCCTTGGTCGCCGTTTCTACCGGCTTGTTGGAGCGGATGGATGCCGACGCCGTCGAAGGGGTCATCGGCCACGAGGTGGCCCATATCGCCAACGGTGACATGGTAACGATGACACTGTTGCAAGGGGTAATCAACACTTTTGTCGTCTTCCTGTCCCGGATCGCGGCATATGCCGTATCACGGCTGGTACGGGAAGAACTGTCCGGCATCGTCCACTTTGTCTGTGTCATCCTATTTAACATCATCTTCTCCATTCTCGGTAGTATCGCGGTAATGGCTTACTCCCGCTATCGCGAATTCCACGCTGATCGCGGTGGAGCCGACTTCGCCGGCAAGGACAAGATGATACATGCGCTTCGCTCTCTCCAAAACCATGTTGACATGGTCGATGACAGCCAGACAGCGATGCAAACGATGAAAATCAACAGCAAATCCGGATGGCTCAAACTATTCTCCAGCCACCCGGATCTGGATGAGCGCATCGCCCGTTTGGAGCGCTCCTAATCTTTTGTTTAAGTAAAGCTTCTCATGAGTAGGATATACTCGTGAGAAGCTTTTTTTCATTTTTCGCAGCCGGGTAATAAATCGACACTCTCCTTTAAAGGAACCACACTTTCCGTAATACGTGTGTCGGAAAACGCCGCGGTTCCAAGTAGACCTCATTGAAGGCCGTTCATCCCATCTCCACCACCGATCCCATAAATAACAACGCTTCCGTTTCATTATCTTGAATCGTAAAGAAGAACGGCCGGTTTACCTCCATATTAAACGTGTTTGTGGGTACAGGTGCGGACACTAATTGCGCCTCCACCGATGTTGCAGCAGCCGCTTCCGTTCCTTCTTCATTCACCTCTATAAATGAGCGGTGTTTTACTTCTTTGATAACCACATTCTCATTAGGCGAGGCTACCATCCGTTCAAAATTGGCTCGTCCTTCATCAAACGCCACTTCCATCCCCAGCGCTTTTAACGCCTCATTTAACGTCTTATCATACTCCACCTGAAAACGCGGCAGCCGAATGTTTCCTGGTGTCGATTGAAAGTGGTCCATCCATGACTGCCAATCTTGCTCGTTCAATTGCTGCTGAAATTGCGTCAGATCCGAGTTCTCATCCGGCAGGAAAATGTTCATACTGATCCGCCCGTTTCCATATGGCAACTGTACCGCCTCAAACCCTTCCCCTTGGAAATACTTCCACTCTCCAGACTGGGACATCATCGGCACCTTTTGTGTCGACCCGTCCGCTAAGTAGAAATCACGCTCCGTTGTATACGCTTCATCAAAAGGCTCGGCCCATTCCCCTTTAAAATAGATGGCATTAAGTAAAAACAAGATCGTTCGAGGATGGATGTCATCATTGACCATTTTTTCGATTTTTCCGTTTGTATGATCATGGACCCAACCGTTGATGGTGGCGGCGGCTTTAGGATCGTTAAAATCCATCGTCGTGAGATAGGCATCATAAAACGCCTCGTTCTTTTTAAGAAACTCCTCATGAAACGTGATTCCTTCCCTACCCCAGAGCGAATTGGCGATATTTAGTTGTATATCGGGATCCGCATGTTCGATCACGTTTTTTAGCGCAGCATGGGATTGGTTGATTTCCTCCATGCTGAGATTCTGCACTTCCAGTGTGCGCACCATCGCTTCTTTTGTCTCCAGATCCGCCCCGTTATAGGTCATCGCTAAGGCCAACGATACACTAAAGGGCGACAGCAGTATATTTTTATCTTCCTCTTCTTTTACCGTCGCTTCATATAGCCCAAAGGCAAAGCGATTATTTGCGGTGATAAGACGTTTATCAATATCATCAATCTGGAATATGGGTTTATCCTCCTTCCGATGATCGCTTTCGGTTTTGTGGCCGGGTGTAAGCAAAAACGGAAAACAGATGACCGTAAGCAATGCAATTTTAATCGCTGTCGGTTTCATCATATAACCTCCCATTCCACCGTGATCACTGTAACACTATAGACGGTGGAAAACGGAAATTGTTGCAAATAAAATCAAGCACTATGTTTTAAAAAACGAAGGCCACCTCATACGGGTGGCCTCAACCTTAAACCCTAAAAATAAGCAGCGAGAAATCTGCCTGTAAAAGATTCGTTAACAGCCGCCACTTCCTGTGGTGTCCCACTAGCCATCACTCTCCCGCCGGCCATTCCTCCCGCGGGTCCCATATCGATCACCCAATCGGCAGCGGCGATAAGATCGGTATGGTGTTCAACCATCATCACCGTATTCCCTGCGTCGACCAGCTTATTCAACAACAAATGAAGATTTTGCACATCATGAAAATGTAAGCCGGAGGAGGGTTCATCCAATAGATACAAGGTGTGACCGGCGGTAGGTTTGCTAAGCTCCTTTGCCAGCTTTAACCGCTGTGCTTCTCCACCGGATAGGGTCGTCATTGGCTGTCCCCATTGCAAATAGCCAAGGCCTACTTCACATAAGAGTTCTAGCAGTTGTCTCATTTTCTTTAGCCCTGAAAATAAAGAGAGGCTCTCGTCGATTCCCAGTGCCAGAACATCGGCGATGGTATATCCTTGATAGGTAACCGCTAGGACTTCTTCCTTGAACCGTTTGCCGCGGCAGTCGGGACAGACCACCTGCAAATTGGAGAGAAAGTGCATATCGACGGAGACTTGTCCCAACCCTTCACAGCGGTCACATCTTCCACCCGGCGTATTAAAAGAGAAGTGGTTTGCCTTGAAACCTCGCTCTTTCGCCTCCGGCAATCCAGCAAACACCTTACGCAAATGTGTGTACAAATCGATATAGGTGGAAACATTGGAGCGTTGCATGCGTGTAAGGGGGGACTGGTCAACGCGGATCATATTGTCGACTCCATCCATCCCCGTGAGGGAGCGGCACCCGTTCACGTCTGTTCTTCCTTTTTCAGCGGAAGCGAGCACATCAAAGACGAGTGTCGATTTGCCGGAACCGGAGACACCGGAGACGGCAACCAGGCACTGAAGTGGAAAGGAGACCGTCACCTGTTGCAGATTGTGGCGGGTTGCCTCATGAATCGTAATCCTCTGACCGTTGCCTCGGCGTCCCTTTGCTTCCAATTTTCTCTTTTCCCGCAAATAGCGGCCGGTGATCGACTGTGACTGCTTCATCAACTCCCCCAGTGTTCCCTGACCGACGATTTCCCCACCAAAACGGCCTGCACCGGGACCCACATCAATCACATGATCAGCCGCTTGAATCACACGTTCATCATGTTCAATCACCAGTACAGTATTGCCGAGATCACGCAGCTGCTTCATGACATGAATCAAACCGTCCGTATCTTTGGGATGCAGTCCGGAGGTGGGTTCATCCAACAGATACAATACACCAGTCAGACCGGAACCGAGAATAGAAGCCAGCCTCAGCCGTTGTGCTTCCCCGCCGGAAAGCGAGATCGCGTTTCGATCAAGGGTTAAATATCCCAACCCGACACGGATCACCCGTCTCACTTTTATCAGCAAATCGTGCAGAACCGTCTCAAGTAGCGGGTCCTCATCCTGTTGACACTTAGCTTGTACACGCTCGATCCAACTGCAAAGCTCATCCAAGGAATAATGGGAAAGACGGGGCAAGGTTTCACCCATAACCGTCACACGACGGCTCTCTTCCTTTAGCCGTTCGCCGCCGCAGTCGCCGCATGTCTGGGTAATAAAATAAGCGGCATCACTGGATTGCCCCTCCTTTTCCTTGTAACGCCGCCACATTCCTGTCAGCACCCCTTCAAACTTCCCTTTGCTCACACTTTTTGGCGGTGTAATACCGGGAAAATGACGGGAGAAAGCCTCGCTTTCCACCCCGTACAGCAGCAAATCCCACTGCGCTTGGCTATATGTGTGTAAGGGCTGATCCCCTCTCATTGCAAGCCCGTAGTGCTTCCCCGCCGCTTCCAGGATGTTCGCCTGGTAGTCATGCAACATGCCGTGCCAAAAGGTGACTGCACCCTCGCGAATACTTTTCTCTTTGTCAAAGACAGCCTCAGCATCGATCTCTACCACTCTTCCCAAACCGCTGCATCGGGGGCAGGCACCGTTGGGAGTATTAAAGGAAAAATCCGATTTGGTCAACCGTGAATGGAGATGCCGGCAATCGGGGCAGTGAATAACCGTACCCTCATCATCCGTCGCTGGCGGGATGATCGCCTGGCATTGGTTACACTGCATTTCCCCTTTCTTTTGAAACACTAGGCGCAAATACGTATACATGTCGGTTACCGTTCCTACCGTTGACCGCGGATTGCGGTTGGTGATATGTTGACCGATGGCGATCGAGGGAGAAAGGCCCACAATCGAATCCACCTTCGGCTTTTCAATTGATTCCGCTGACATCCCACTGGATTCCATGTATTGCCGCTGACATTCCCGCTGTAAAATATCCAGCGCCAGTGTCGATTTCCCCGACCCTGACGGTCCGGTAACGACCACGAGCTGGTGCTTAGGAATCTCTAGCGAAATATTTTTCAAGTTGTTTTCTCGTGCTCCCTCAATGCGAATTCTCCCAATCATACAAAACCCTCCTTCAATTCAATGCAAGATAATCCTCCACCGCCATTTTATAACTCTAATGCAAGTGAGAAAGTTAGAAGTCATTTATCCCTAAAATTATCGGTTTAGTGCGTCGTCATGTTTAGCGTAGGACTTTAATCTTTTTCTCTAATGTTTGCCTAAGGAGGGTCTTGTTTGATATAGTAAAGATCCACTTTAAGGGAGAGATGGAAGATGCGCTACTACAAGCCGATTGAGATCGCAAGAGAGCTCCACATCAGCACCAGCGCATTACGACATTATGAATCTTGGGGAGTCGTTCCGGCACCTGCGCGTGCTAAAAATGGGTATCGTCTGTATACATCGGAACATTTGGCTTATTTCCGTTGCCTGCGCGCCATGTTTCCCGGATTTGGGGTAAAGCTGACATGTGATGTGCTTCGCCACATTCAAAATGGAGAGGTGGATACCGCTTTCTGGATTGTCAACAAAGAACAGGCCAATCTGCAGCAGGAAAAAGTGGTTGCCGACCAGACGCTTGCTCTACTACAAGATCCTAGCCTTCCTCTCCTGAAAAATAAAAAGAAAAAAAACCAACTAACCATCGGCGAAGTTTCCACACTCACCGATGTACCCGCTTCTGCCATTCGCCATTGGGAAAAGGAAGGACTCCTGTCGCCGGAACGAGATCCCGAGAATGGATATCGGCTTTTCACCCCTGTGCATATCCGGCAGATTTTGCTGATACGCACCTTGCGTAGAACCGTCTATTTTTTGGAGAGTATGAAGGAGATTGTGCAAGCGGTGGAGCATCAGAGCATTGAACAAGCGAAAAAAGTGACAGAACATGCGCTCTTACGCATCCATGAACGCAATCGCCAGCAATACTACGGCGTCCATCGATTAGTCCAGCTGTGTGAAGAAGTGGGGTTGATGAAGCAGGGGTGATGGTTTCATTATTGAAAAAAACTTCTCAACGTGTTTAGAAACACATGAGAAGTTTTACCCTCATTCATTATTCCGATTAATTTCAGCCATGATCATCCGCTCAAGAAATTCGGATATTTTTTTAACCGTTTGTCCAGAAAAATCAAATTCGGCTCAGACCCCGTGAATTATTAAAACTGTTTAGCTACATAGACACGCACTGAAATTATCCAAGATAAAACCAAAATAACGATAGCTGCTGCAGTTATTCCAGTAATCAAAGCTACAGTTGAATACTGTTGGAGGAGAAGAGTGACGGTATCGAGAAAGTTTGTATTTGCGATATGCGGTGCAAGTGCCAGTATACCGACCATTACTACAATGAAAACATAACCCATGAATCGAGGTCCGAAAATCATGTAAGCCGGATAGTAAAGTGCAATCGTAATCATAATAGCAGCAGCAGTCAGCGCGATGCTCATCTCAGTTAGCGGTGTATTGACTGGGATAACAGCGTTCATGACGATCGTTAATATTAAAAGCAGCATACCGACCAGAAGTCCACTCACATATTTAGAAGCGATCACCAATCGGCGATTAACGGGAAGGCTATTAATCAGGATGTGACTATTATTTTGCTCATCAACGTAAGTCGTAGAGAACAGAAAGATGCCTGCAAATAATACCGATAAGAATGAGGGTATTTGATGACTATCAGTGATAACCCATGCTGTAATAGCGAAAAAGATAAATGTTGAAGCATACGTCGATTGATTTGCATAGTATTCCTTTAATAATAATTCTTTCATAGTGTCTGCCTCCTTGAAATTATAATTTCTTGACGGGCACAGCCTTTGACAAAGCGGAAGAGATTAAATGATGAACGTGATGCACGAGGACTCCTAGCTCGATACATGACTGAAATTCTGTTATGAAGAAATTCGTTTATGCTTTTCACCTCGCACCGTAAAGACCATCAGTTGTTCCAAGTTCGTCTGTTCGATTAATACTTCCTTTCCAAAAATTTCTCTCGTTTCAACACGGTCTGCTGTTAATGCTTCAAAACCAAAATCGGTTTCCCGTATACCGATCAAATGCTTACGTGTATCAGCGTCAAGCAACTGACGGTCTCCCTTTACGATTGCAAAGCGTTCTAGGATGTCATCCTTCGTTTCTTGAAAAAGAATACGCCCATCATAAATGAATGTAATGTAATCGGCGATCTGTTCAAGGTCCGATGTAATATGACTGGAGAAAAAGATTGTTTTCTCCTCATCCTGCATAATTTCGGAAAATAAATCTAAAACTTCGCTGCGAAAAACCGGATCCAAGCCAGATGTCGGTTCGTCCATAATAATGAGGTCAGCATGGTGAGCCAATGCGATGGCTAATGAAAACTTCATTTTCATACCGGTAGAAAGCTGCTTAATCTTACGCTTAAGCGGTAAATCAAACTTGCGGACCGTTTCATAAAATAGCGCATCATCCCAGTTCTTATAAAAAGGCGAAATGATTTTTTTCATTTTGTCAATTGTAAGATGATCGTAAAAATGATTTTCAGCGTAAACGAAGCCGATGCGTTCTTTTACAAAACGCTCATTTAATTTATGATCTAATCCAAACAACTCAATACTACCTGAATCAGCATGAATGAGATTCATGATCATTTTGATCGTGCTCGTTTTACCCGCCCCGTTTGGGCCAATAAATCCTGTTACAAACCCCTTTTTAACCGAAAAAGAAATGTTGTCTAACGAAAACTGCTTATAGTTCTTCGATACATTTTTAAGTTCGATTGCATTTTCCATTATTTATCCTCCTCAAATAACATTTCCAAAATCTCTTTCAGTTCAGCAAGGCTCAAATCTGCCCGTTTACTTTCTTCAACGACTTGTGCCAGCTGCTCTTCAATCAGGTTTAACCGCTTTTCGCGAAGAAGTTCGGTATTTTGACTGGCTACAAACGACCCCTTCCCGACGAACGAAGTGATGAAGCCTTCATTTTCTAATTCAACATAGGCACGTTTCGTCGTAATTAAACTGATGCGTAAATCTTTAGCGAGTTTGCGCATTGACGGTAGAGCGTCCCCTTCCTTCAATTCATCATTTAAGATTTTTTCTTTAATTTGAGTCTTAATCTGCTCATAAATCGGTTCTTTTGACTGGTTAGAAATTAATATTCTCATAGACATCCTCATTCCAATGGGATCTTTGGGTATATTGTATATATGTTAAATATACATTATGCACTTTTATGTGTCAACAAAAAAGAAAAATACACTGGATCACAGTGTACTTACATGTATCGGTCGACAATCGTTTGTTGACAAAAGGTGAAATCGGATCTAGTGTGCTAGCGAAAAAAGAGGCTTTCCATAAGTGTGTACCACTCATGGAAAGCCTCTCATTTTTCGTTCGTTCTATTTTAGGGTAAATGGGGGCAGTCCTTACATCATGCCGCCCATACCGCCCATACCGCCCATGTCGGCGCCGGGAGCAGCTGCTTCTTCTTCCGGTTGGTCGGCAACCACTGCTTCCGTGGTCAGCACCATCGCGGCTACGGAAGCGGCGTTTTGCAGAGCAGAGCGGGTCACTTTGGCCGGGTCGACGATACCAGCTTTGATCATGTTGACCCATTCGCCGGTAGCGGCGTTAAAGCCGATGCCCACATCTTCCTTCTTGGCCCGTTCCACGATGACGGAACCTTCGAGACCAGCGTTGAAGGCGATCTGACGCAGAGGCTCTTCCAGCGCGCGCAGCACGATTTTTACACCGGTCAACTCATCGCCGCTAGCGTCCACTTTCTCTACTGCATGCAGGACATTGACCAGGGCGGTACCACCACCGGAGACCATTCCTTCTTCCACACCAGCACGGGTGGAGTTGAGGGCGTCTTCGATGCGCAGTTTGCGCTCTTTCAATTCGGTTTCGGTTGCGGCACCCACTTTGATGACGGCTACACCGCCAGCCAATTTGGCCAGACGCTCTTGCAGTTTTTCTTTATCAAATTCGGAAGTGGTATCTTCCAGCTGTTGCCGGATCTGTTTTACACGGCTGTCGATTCCAGCGCGATCACCGGCACCATCGACGACAATGGTATCCTCTTTGGTCACGCGGATTTGACGAGCGCGGCCGAGAGCGCTGAAGTCAGCGGTTTTCAGATCCAGTCCGAGATCTTCGGTGATCACTTGGCCACCGGTCAGGATGGCGATATCCTCCAGCATCGCTTTACGGCGATCGCCGAATCCAGGTGCTTTCACCGCAACAGCATTGAAGGTTCCACGCAGCTTGTTAACCACGAGGGTTGCCAGGGCTTCCCCTTCCAAGTCTTCAGCGATGATCAGGAGAGGCTTGCCTTGTTGCACGACTTTCTCCAGCAACGGCAGGATTTCTTGCACGTTGGTGATTTTCTTATCGGTGATCAGGACATACGGATCATCCAGCACCGCTTCCATTTTGTCGTTGTCCGTCACCATATAAGGGGAGATATAACCGCGGTCGAACTGCATTCCTTCGACCACTTCCAGTTCGGTTATAAACCCTTTGGATTCTTCCACCGTGATCACGCCGTCGTTGCCCACTTTTTCCATGGCTTCGGCAATCAGTTCGCCCACTTCGGTTTCGTTGGCGGAAATGGAAGCCACTTGCGCGATCGATTCGCGGCTTTCAACTGGTTTGGCAATGGTTTTAATCTCTTCCACTGCAGCGTTAACAGCTTTCTCAATCCCGCGGCGGATTACCATCGGGTTGGCACCGGCGGCCACGTTTTTCAGCCCTTCACGGATCATCGCTTGTGCCAAAACCGTTGCAGTGGTGGTTCCGTCACCAGCCACATCGTTGGTTTTGGTAGCCACTTCTTTCACCAGTTGGGCACCCATGTTTTCAAACTTGTCTTCCAGCTCGATATCTTTAGCAATCGTCACCCCGTCGTTGGTGATCAGCGGAGAACCGAATTTTTTCTCCAACACGACGTTACGCCCTTTGGGACCTAGGGTCACTTTTACAGCATTGGCCAAAGCGTCCACACCGTTCAGCATCGAGCGGCGGGCATCTTCACCAAACTTGATTTCTTTCGCCATTCTCGCTTCACCCTCCTATGTAGGGATTTCTATTGGTAAGAGGTTGTTCCGAATCAGTCGACGACGGCCAGGATGTCACTCTCCCGCAGGATGAGGTATTCCTTATCGCCCACTTTTACTTCCGTACCCGCGTATTTGGAGAAAATGACGCGGTCGCCCTCCTTCACTTCCAGTGCCACTTTTTGACCATTTTCAAAACGGCCGGTACCAACAGCGACGATTTTCCCCTCCTGGGGCTTCTCCTTAGCCGTTTCCGGCAGCACGATGCCGCTAGCGGTTTTCTCTTCTTGCTCGATCGCTTCTAGAACCACACGATCTCCCAACGGTTTGATCACGACAAAACACCCTCCTTCTTGAGGTGGACATTTTCGGCTTGTTAGCACTCGCATCAACCGAGTGCTAACACCATAAACAATGATATATTCCTCAGTTTGATTTTGCAAGCCCTTCCGGCGAAAAAATTGCCCCCGCTGTACTGGAAAAAGAAACAAACCCGGTTAGATCGGGTTTGAACAGAGAACGCGAGAATCCCGATACCGATCCACACCGGTAAATCACGTGCTCCATCAGAAAAGGTTAAGCTACCCTGTAAGACAATCGGGAGTAGAGTTCCGTCTTTATTCCCTGACTCACACGCACAAGTTTGACCCTCGGTTGCGATGCTCCTGGGTACCTGGCAGAGGCCATGCGATTAAACAACCGATCGCATGAAGCCTTTTAGCTGGATTAATCTTTTGGCTGCTCCCCCCACCAGTCGGCCTCCGAGCCGGGGGTGGCTTCTCTCTCCTGCCACGACGCCTCGTATGCTTCCTCTTCCGCTTTCATCTTGCGATAGATGCGCATGGAAAAGAAGATGCTTACCTCATACAGACCGATTAGGGGAAGTGCGACCAGGATATTAGAAATAAAGTCCGGCGGGGTGATAAAAGCCGCCAGCACCACCATCGCCAGATAGGCGAACTTGCGCCCTTTTTTCAATATTTCCGGGTTTAGAATCCGGATTCGCGTCAAAAAGAGAATGATCACCGGCAGTTCAAACAAAAGGCCGATTGGAATCACAATCCGAAACATAAAGCGAAAAAATTCGTACATTCCGTAGGTTTCCGTCGCCCCCAAAGAAGCCGTTAACAGGGATAAAAAGCCGATTATAAACGGCAAAATCAAAAAATAGCCAAACAGAAGTCCTAGGATGAGCAAGACGACGGATAAGGGAATATAACGCAATGTCGCTCGCTGCTCCTGTTTCGTCAGACCCGGCTGAACAAACCGCCACGCCTGATACAAAGCCACCGGCGAGGTTAGAACCAGACTGACGACAAAGGCAAAATTCATAAAGATGCTCAAGGATTCCGCTGGAGAAAAGATATGCAGCTCAAGATTACGTCCCAGGGGACCACTTAATATATCCGTCGTAATCCAATCGATAATCGGTTTGGCACACACAAATCCCACAATCAAAAACAAGACGAAAAACATCAACACGATGATGATTCGCTTCCGCATTTCACCTAGATGTTCCGTCCAACGCTGTTCTCGATCCGTCATCACTTCCGGGCTGGTGTAGCCGCCTCTGTTTCGTTGCTATAAGCGTAAAGTCGCTTCATCGACCACACCAACCCTCCCTCACTCTCACGGAAAAATTAAATATCGGACCCACTTCACTCTCTATCTCGATCAAACCAATCTCATAGATAGCCGCCAGACTGGTGTAATGTCTCAAACCCTTTGGAAGCAAAGGGGCTTATCCAATGATTGGTGAAATCGCTACACTACCTTTCGTGATCCCGTTCTCCAACCTCCAGCACCGGAAGATCTTCGTCGATAGGGAAGTTTTTCAGGAAGTAGATCAAAGTTTGCAGTTCAATTGTCAAATCGATGTTGTGCATACGCACATGAGGGGGCACGGTCAGTCGGACGGGGGTAAAATTCATGATCCCGCGAATGCCAGCATCCACAATCATATCTACCGTCGCCTGGGCCACGGTAGCAGGAACCGTCAGGATCGCCACCTCCACTTGGTGCAACTCAACCACTTCCTGAAAGCGTTCCATCGAAAAGACCGGAATCCCGTCCACCTCTTTGCCCACTTTTGAGATATCCGCATCAAAACCGGCTACGATTTTCGTGTTATGGCTGCGGTAAAAATTGTAGCCCAGCAAAGCGGTTCCCAAATGCCCCACACCAACCAGAACGACATTGGTCACCTCATCCTGATGAAGGAAATCGCGTAAAAATTGCAATAGGTAGTTGACATTATATCCGTAACCCTTTTTGCCCAGCTCACCCAGATAGGAAAGATCGCGACGGATGGTAGCTGGATCAATCTGCAATGCATCGCTCAGTTGAGAGGACGAAATACGCTTTTTCCCGATTGCGTGCAATTTCTCCAGATATCGATAATAGAGGGGCAACCGCTTGGCAGTCACCTGCGGTATTTTTCCTTCAGACATACAGCATCACCCCCGTTTGGCCGTTTATATTTATCACCCTCGTTTAGGTGTTTCTATCCTTTTTTTCCAAGTGGAGTGTCAAATTCAATCCGGTAAACACCTCGTGTCGTCTCTCCTGTCAGTGCCGACGCTTTTCAACAGTTTATCAACAATTCCTTGCCTCGATACCTCAACAGGAATGAAGGCCACCGTAGCCCAACTGCACGATATCATGGCGAGTAATGCGTTTCCCTACCAATATCCGCGGCAAAAACACATCAAATGACGTGTATTCATCATGAATGACGCAACCCGGCAAACCGAGTATCGGCGTTTGCTGATAATAAGCCACCATCAACATCGACCCTGGCAGCATCGGCGTTCCATAGCTGATAACATCCGCCCCCAGTGCTTTGATTGCCCCTGGTGTGCGATCATCGGGATCGACGGACATACCGCCGGTAACGCAAACCAAGTCCGCACCCTGTTCAACAAATGCCCGCACTTGCTCAATGATACGATCCTTTTCGTCACTGGCCAAGGTTTGACCCATGATAACGGAGCCAAAGCGTTCCACTTTTTCCTGCACCACCGGGCCAAAGCGATCCTGAATACGACCGTGGTACACCTCACTGCCGGTGATCACCACCCCGACTTTGCGCTGCGGAAACGGGACAACCTCCAGCACAGGCAATGTTGCATCGGCTAGTGCGGCTGCTTCCACCTGTCTCAGTCGCTCTTCCGGATAGAGAAGCGGGATCACGCGTGTTGCAGCCACGATGTCTTCCTTTTTAACGGGGATATCCGTTTTTCGAGTGGATAACACCGCCTGTTCCACCTGATTAATCCCATGGACACGGTTTGCATCCACCTGTAATAATCCATCTCGTTCCGCCACCAGGTTAACTTTCCCTTCCCGGGGCTGGGTCAAGGTCAATCCCGTTCCACATACCGCCGTAGCGATGCGAAGAGCAGCATCGTTCTCGTGCCACTCTCCTTCCGCAATCTCCAGTACATATAAGTGCTCCTTGCCGATGGACAACAAGGCTTCCCGATCCTCTTCACGAACCACATGCCCTTTTCGAAACAAGGGACCTTTATATTTTCCGGGGAGCACCTGGGTCAAGTCATGGGCCAATACGAGCCCCACCGCTTCGGAGACATGAACCTCCCGCAACTTGCTCTTCATTTTTTAACTCCCCCTCGATTTCCCAATGCTACTCTCTTTATTGTAACAAGCGGGGCTGGGCATGTGTAGATTTTCACATTTCTTTAACTGTTTCATCCCGCTTAGCAGTATCTCAATTGATTTTTATTGCTGAAGAATGCAATTGTAGTATGCTAATATTGAACTCATCGAACTAGAAGGAGTCACAACATGAAAATCGGAATTATCGGCGCTATGACGGAAGAAGTCTCCCTCTTGCGGGAACGGATGAACCGCGCAGACATCGAGACGATCGCCGGTTCAACCTGTCACACCGGAACCATCGACGGCATCGATGTCGTTATTTTGCAATCCGGCATCGGCAAGGTAAATGCGGCCATCGGCACCACCTTGATGATTCAAAACCAACAACCGGACTATATCATCAACAGCGGTTGCGCCGGTGGTTTTCACCCCGATTTGGCCGTGGGTGACATTGTGATCTCAACGGAAATTCGCCACCACGATGTGGATGCCACCATTTTTGGCTATGAGTATGGACAAGTACCCCAGATGCCCGCTTTTTACCAAGCGGACCCCGTGTTGGTGACGATGGCGGCAAAAGCTGCACAAACCCACCTCGATCTACGGGTTCACCAGGGATTGATCGCTTCCGGGGATTCATTTATGAGTGACGATAATCGTGTCGCCTTGATTAAATCCAAGTACCCACACTTGTACGCCGCAGAGATGGAGGCTGCCGCCATCGCTCAGGTTTGCCACCAGTTTCGCATTCCTTTTGTTGTTATCCGCTCCATCTCCGATATCGCCGGCCAAGATGCCAAGTTATCCTATGAACAATTTATGGAACTGGCGGCGGAACGATCAGCACAAATCGCCCTATCGATGCTGGCACAATTGGGACAACATAGCAGAGGAGTGAAGGTCCATGCCTAAAAAAATGAACGTGGAAAGTTTTGAACTGGATCACACCAAAGTAGCAGCCCCCTACGTTCGCCTGGCGGGCACCAAAAAAGGGCTTAACGGGGATGAAATTCATAAATACGATATCCGTTTCTGCCAACCCAACCAAGAACATATGGAGATGGCGGGACTCCATTCGCTGGAACACCTGATGGCGGAAAATATCCGTAACCACCTGGACAACGTGGTCGACTTAAGTCCCATGGGTTGCCAAACCGGCTTTTATCTCTCGGTGATCAACCATAACGATTGCGATGAAATCCTGGATGTGCTGGCCAAAACCTTAAACGATGTGCTGGCAGCGGATGAAGTGCCCGCCTGTAATGTAGTCCAATGCGGTTGGGCTGCCAACCACAGCCTTGAAGGAGCACAAGCAATCGCTCGCCGTATGTTGGCGGGCAAGGATGAGTGGAAGCAGGTGTTTGCGGAGTGAGGGGATTTTGGTGAAAGCGTGGAAGCGGACTCGCGAACGAGCAAAGCGGGACATAGATGCGATGTAAATGGAAGAGGAAGAGCGGGCAAGCGGGGAGACACTCGCTTGCCCGATTTTTTTGAAACCGTAAACTCAACTCAGAAAAGGGATGCAGTCATTTCCAAAATTTTGATTTATATCGCAAACTACACCGACCAATGTCGCATTCTTCACGAAGGTACGTTCCATGCCCCTATATTTCGTTCTCCGATTTGATCCTTTCTGGTGTCTGGAGATAATCTGTTGCATTCATTAGTGCTCACCCCACCCATCCCTCCTCCGTCATCACTCCTGCCATCGGCACATCATGAGCCTCAGGAAATACCGTCGGCACGATTTGGAAGGCGTAGGCGACACCGAGGGCGACCGTATTCTTTCCTTCGTCTGCAAAAAAACGGTCAAAATAGCCCCCGCCGTACCCTAAGCGATAGCCGCGCCGGTCAAAGGCGACACCAGGGACTAAGGCTAGATCCACTTCTGCCGCCTTTACCTCGGTATGCGGCAGTCCGGCAGGTTCCATGATGCCGAAAGCACCAAGTGACAACTCGTCCCACCCTTGGACACGGTACAGGTGCAGGGTGCGCTCCTCCTTTAAGGCGCGGGGAAGGATCACCCCTTTTTCCTCCTGCCACGCCCACTCCATCAACAGACGCAGATCCACTTCATTGCGATGAGGCATCGTATACAGCACCCGCTTTGCCTCACGGTATAACGGATGCCGATGGAGATGTCGACAGATTTCAAGGGAATGCTTACGCACAACAGCCGCGTCCAACGCTTCCCGCCGCCGCAGCCACTGTCGGCGCAGCTCTTGTTTGGTAGATGGGTCCATCATCGCATGGGTCCACTTCCTGGACCGCTCCCTCCTTTTTGCTGCTGTTATCCAATCACAGCCCCATTTTTCGATGGTGGCGATGTCATCAGTCTCGATCCGTTTTTTGTCGATCAAGGAATTATCTACTCCCACCACTGACACAATTCGATTATAACGCTCATGTTCTTTCCACGTATTATAGCACTCACATCCGAAAGCCTTTCCCCTTTTCCCTGTGATCGGCTACAATGGAAACGGTGGAACATGGAAGGGTGAAAATGGTGAGTATCCTGCAAGTGCAAAAGATCCACAAATCCTTTGGAGGCACCGTCGTCCTTGACGGAGTTAACCTCCAGGTAGAGGATAGAGAGCGGGTGGGTCTAATCGGACCCAACGGCGCCGGGAAATCGACGCTGCTAAAAATCATCACCGGCCGCCTTCCCGCTGATGAAGGCGAAATCGCCGTACCCAAAAGTGCCCGGATCGGTTATTTAGCCCAGGAGTTTGAAACCGATTCCGCCGGTGTAATTTGGGACGAAGTGATGCGGGCATTTGCCTCCTTACGGGAGCAGGAGAAGAAGCTGCGGGAGATGGAAGCCCGTATGGGGGACGAGACGGTCCTAGCGGATGAAAGCCAGTATGAGTCGCTATTGGCCCAATATGCCCGCCTACAGGAATCCTTTGAACGAGATGGCGGCTATGACTACGAAGCGCGGGCAAAGGGAGCGCTAAACGGCCTTGGGTTAGGTACACTCGATTGGAATTCGACTCCAGTTCAATCCCTCAGCGGTGGGCAGAAGACGCGGCTTGCCTTGGCGCGGTTGCTGTTGGAACAACCCGATCTGATCATTTTAGATGAGCCGACCAACTATCTGGATATGGATGCCCTCTCCTGGTTGGAACATACATTGGAATCGTATCCTCACGCAGTGTTGGTCGTCTCCCACGATCGCTATTTTCTCGATCGCATCGTCACCGTCATCTATGAGGTGGAACGGACACGGGTTACCCGCTACCCCGGAAACTATACCGATTACATCCGACAGCGGGAAGAGCGGCTGGCACAGTGGGCAAAGGAATATGAACAACAGCAAACGGAAATCAAACGGATGGAGGATTTTGTCCAGCGCAATCTAGCACGAGCCTCCACTACCAAACGGGCTCAGAGCAGGCGTAAGGCGTTAGAACGGATGGATAAACTGGAAAAACCACCAGGTGAACGAAACCGCGCCGCCATCCGTTTTGAAACCCGCACCCGCACCGGCAAAGAGGTGCTGACCACCGACGATCTAACCGCCGGTTATCCAGGGTCACCCCCTCTGATCCGTTCCTGCGATCTCCAGTTGGAACGGGGAGATCGGGTAGCTCTCGTCGGTCCCAACGGCGCCGGAAAATCGACGTTGTTAAAAACACTGGCAGGCAAATTGAAGCCGTTGGCGGGCACCATCCGTTGGGGCAGCGGTGTAGAGCTGGATGATTACGATCAGGAACAAGAAGAGCTGAACGGAGAAGCGACAGTATTGGATGAAGTGTGGAATGCACACCCGCGTTTAAACCAGACGGAAATTCGTTCCTATCTAGGGCAATTTTTGTTTAACGGTGACGCCGTCTTTAAACAAGTTAAGGACCTAAGCGGAGGGGAAAAAGCGCGTCTCTCTTTGGTAAAACGCCTGCTGAACCAAGCCAATATGCTGTTGATGGATGAACCGACCAACCACTTGGACATGGACAGCAAAGAACGGCTCGAGGAAGCCTTGGAGGGGTTTGCGGGCACGTTGCTGTTTGTCTCCCACGATCGTTATCTGATCAAACGCCTGGCCAACCGCGTCTGGGAAGTGCGAAACGGCGATGTACTTGTTTATGAGGGCAACTATGATGCATTCCGGGAACAAGTGCGGCAGCGGGAGCAAGCACAGACAGAGCAAATCGCTTCTCCAACCGCTCCTTCTCACCATGAATCCCTCCGCCAACAACGCCAACGCGAGCGAGAGACCCGTCGCCTTCAGCAGGAGGCGGAGGCGCTAGAACAGGAAATCGAAGCTTTAGAAGAGGAGATTGCCTGGATTGAAGCGGAGCTGTGCAAACCGGAGGTTTACCAAGACCCCAACAAAAACCTTCCCCTGCAAGAGCGATTAATGGAACGACAACAAACCTTATCCGCCAAAACGGAACGTTGGGCGGAAATCGCCGAGTAACGCGACAATTGTTAATCCATCTTTGATGACACCTTTTTTGCTAAGCGAGACCCAGGACCGAAGTAACTAAGGTAAGACCTGTGCTCAATCGAAGACATCCCACCCGTTTAACCGTTCCATAGTAGGTTTTTCGGTATATCAACGCTCCGTGCTTTGTCAGCACGGAGCCTTTTTTAATCACAGAAAAGATCGCAATTCATATTCTTCAATCCATCGGCAAAATATACTCCGTTCCACATCTCTTCGTCGGTTCACGTAATTCATCATAGTTGAAGTCATGAGGCTCTGAGGTTACATACATCGTCACGTTTTTCCAACCGATCAACCTTTCACGGGTATAATCGAATTTCACCTGATAAAATTCGCATGCATCAACTTTCTCTCGAAATGCCGGGTATGAAATCTCTTGATAAAAAACCAACCGATAAGCGAAAATCGCAGCAACAACGAAACATACCAATGCAACACCCGGTATCCAAAAAAGGCGTTTGTACATCATCGTTCTCCCATCTAGGAAAATTAGGCAAAAAAGAGCAACAACTCCCTTTACATCCCTTCTCCTATTCCTTAATCTTAATAACCTTGCTAAACTTAACTTTATCCTAGATTGAGGAAATCAGGAATTCGAAAACTAACAATGGGGAGAGCTGTCTATCGGTTTCTCTCCAATCAGGGATCATCACAGGAGGAACACAGATGAAGTTGCCAACGTTTTTATTTATGCGTATTGGAAGTGTCGCTGTTCTCGCTGTTCTTATGATACTGGCTGGCTGCTCGTTACCCGATTTAGGAACGTCAAGTTCCGAATCCGTCAATCAATCGGACTCCAACTCTGACAGTGATTCATCACAGCCACCAGAACAAATCACAGGTGTCCTCTTAAAACAACAGGAAGGGAAGGGCAATCCCCAACGATATGGCTCTGTTTCAGTGTATGACGCATGCACGGTGCTTCCACTGAAGGCATTAACCGATCTCGGGCTGGAGCATGGTGACCAAACTGATTTTAAAGCCCGATCGGCCGTTCGTTCCATTCATCTGGCGGAATCTGTCCCTGCCGCCGTTACAGGGGTAGGGGTGTTAGATGGTGTGAGCAAGTGTACTTATTCAATTGAAGGAGAACATATTTCTCTCGATATCTATCAACCGCCGTTTAATGCAGAGAATGTACTGCAGAGACAGCTGGAGGTCCCAACCAATCAAGGTGGCCAGTTCCGCACGGAACAAGGGGTGCCGTTAGCGGTATGGCAAGGGCCATCTGGGTGGTATTTTGTAATCGATAAACAAGATGTGGTCGTGCAAGGATATTTGCCGCTAGAGAAGCCGAATTACGGCAATTACAATCTGGAACAGTTGACAGAAGAGATTGCAAAACAAGTGATCGCAAACCTCAACCAGGGACCGACAGCACCTGCTCAATATCAATACGACTCCCCTTATCAGGGTATCCCCGCTCCCTGTAAAGTTGTATCTGCAGAAGCTTTTGAGCAATCATTTGGAGAGCCCGCCAGCGGACAAATTGAGGCAACATACTATGCCGGCGAGTTTCAAACAACAAATTTTGGTATAACCTCAGTCCCCAACATCACAACGGAATGCAACCGTTCCAACCTGGTCCCCTCCGGCAATTCCAATCGTGCCTATCGGTCCGTCGATGTCAAATTCTCACACTATCGCGACGAAAAATGGGCCAAGTCCGATTTCAAAATCTGTAACCCGGACGCTCCCAACTCCGATCTTCATCAGGCAAAGGTACTGGATATCGAGATCGGTGACAGCCCCGTCTGTTTGACGAAGAGCAACGAGACTCACAATCTATTCAATTTCCGTGTCGGCAAGACGATTGTCCAGATGGAGACATGGCGAGAAGATCCCGATAACTCCGATCCGCAAAAACTGGCACAGAAGCTGGAGCCGATGGCGAAAGCAATCGCCGAAAACCTAAAGTAATGAACTAGTATATTTTAATAATTAATAAAATAATTGCTAACGGTAAAAAAACAATGATAAAATCGCCTTAATTCAACAAGGAAGTGGAATCCTCAATCGTACGAGCTTAAGATTAGAAACCAATGGCATCAATTCGAACCACAAAACTAACCGATGAAAAGGAAGTGTCCTTATCATGAAATTCCTGAGCAAATTTCAACGGAGAGCATTTCCCACCAAATCAAAAAAGATCGCAATCATCCGTCTGGGAGCAGTTGCGTCTCTTTCGGTCGTCATGGTTTTATCCGGCTGCTCGTTGCCCGACTTCAACTCAAAAAACCCAGATGCTTCAGAGGAAAAAGAAGCATCCGGGCAGAGTGAAACCATTGCGGGCCCCCTTCTCAAGCAGCAAGCAGGAGAAGGTGATGCCAACAGCTACGGTTCAGTTCAAGTGTTTGACGGCTGCTCTGTCATACCGATCAAAACGTTAACCGATCTTGGCCTAAACTACACCGAACAGTCGACAGTCACAGCCGCCTACCTTGCCGAAAGTGTTCCTCCCGATCGAGCGATTGAACGAGCGACCCCCTTCGATGGTGTCGGCAAGTGTATATATAATTTTGGAGAAGATCTGGTCGCAGTAGATGTTCTTCAGCCACCATTTAACGAAGAAAGAGAATTGGAAAGTAGAATGGGAAGACCAGAACGGCAAGGCGCTGAGCTTCGCACGGAGCAGGGGATGCAAGTAGCCGTGTGGCAGGATGAGGAGGAACCGGTGAAATGGCAATTTATCATCGGGAAGCAAGATCTCGTCATAGATGGCTATACAAAACTTGAACAGTCAAAGTACGGCAAACGCACGCCGGAACAGGTAGCTAACGCAATCGCAAAACAGGCCATGGCAAACATCTCCAAAGAACCAATCGCACCGATTCAGCATCAATACGACGCGCCCTACGACGATGTACCTGATCCATGTGAAGTCGTATCTGCGGAAGCCTTTCAACAATCATATGGGGAGCCTGCAAGCGGTTATGTAGAGGCCACCTACTATGCTGGTGATGCGGAGTTTAAGCCTGACAAAGGTCCCATGATCTCCCGTACGGAAACTTCGTGCCGTCGCTCCAATCTAGTTCCTTCCGGTTCGATAGGCGACGGCTATCAATCTGTAAAGGTTGATTTCACCATCTACCGTGAAGATGAGTGGGGAAAATACGGTGACTGGCCCTGTGATCCAAAGGGGTCAGCAAGCTCTCTGACACAACCGATCGCCTTGGATATGAAAGTCGGTGACGGCGCGGTATGCTTAACCAGCACTGGAACCGGCAACAAATCCCTCAATTTCCGCGTCGGCAAGACAGCGGTTGAGATGACGAATTGGCAGACTCAAGACGCCGCCGACCCGCAACAACTAGCACAGAAGCTGGAGCCTCTGGCCCAATCGATTGCCGAGAACCTAAAATAAAAGACATCGATTATTTAGTAGGATCAAACCGCACCTGATATCAGGTGCGGTTTGATTGTTTAGGGGAGAATTTACACTAGTAATAATCGACAATTAATTCCCCTTTTGGCTCTACCGCATCGGGATTGATAAACAAATATCCGATCCCATTTTCAATCCCACGCAAGAGATAGCGTAATATATTGTTTTCATCCGTTGCATTGACAATTTCTTCACTTTGTACAAAGTCATCAGGCCCCGTTAGATATTGACCGGCGAAAAAGTAACCCTGTGGGTGGGAATGAACACGGTGAATCCAGGAAGGAAACCCGCCCAACTTGGTTCGATGAACGATCTGTCTGTTTAAGGCTTGTTCATTTTCCGCCCATGCCTTCCTATCGTAGCACTTCCATTTCTCCTCATCCGGCAAGGGTTCTTCATATTGAACCCACTCGACCACCCGTGCTTCCGCCAGCATCAAAGATTCGTCAAATGAAGGCGGTGCCGCCGTTAAGCCGGCTACCAAATCGTCTCGATCCACAATCACGACTGCATTTGCTCCCGCTTCACGATCAAAGGTACTACAATCGTCTTGACAAGAAAACAAAAATAAAACTCGTCCCTCTTTTCCCAATGAAAACCGCTGTGGATGGGAAGAAAACTGGGCCAAAAACGTCAGCGGTTCCCCACATTCCCCACAGAGCGGCCAACGTTCCGGTGGCAATCCCCATGGGAGTCCGCCAAACTTGTCCTCTAAGGACGTCTGTTTCGGTACGTAATCACCCAGTGTCACTTTGGGGGTATAGCAAAACATCCTTTTTCCCTCTCCCTTTCACTTGATATTAAACTCTTTTCGCCAATGAAGCTGAAGCTTCCACAATTCTGCGATTGGGACCGCTTTTCTGGACACCGATTCAATATTTTTCCCTTCACGCGTCCATAAAAACGGGTAAAAAGAATAGCCTTGATCCCCGTGCAGCGATTGCACATCTTGTTCCCAGCCCGTCCAGTAAAAAGGCTGATAAAACTTTTTGATATCTCCAGTCATCGCCCAATCGATAAACTGCGGATAAGTCAGATCCAACGCTTCCCACTCAAGTGTATCCGGCGCCAAATAAACGATTTTCCCCACTGTTCCTGAAACGCCACCGCCATTTAAGGCAAAAAAGCCACCCAAAACATCATCGGCCACAAGCAACAGTCCCGGCCAGCGATTCTGCTTTTGCTCCGGATCAATCACATTCCATGTTTGCACATCCCGCTGCATACGATCATGCCCGGACCCCAGTATGCGTAACCACCCGTGATCAATGATGATTCCACCGGTATGATAGGCAATATGGCCCAAAATGGAATGGGTCGTCACCTGGAGATAGTGGAGTACCGGTTTATTGGCATCCGTATTTTCAGGCAAAAACTGAACCGTACGCTCACTCTCCTCTTTCCACTGCTGTAACAACTGTTTGGTATCACTTGAGTCAACGATCAATTCCGATAGTGGTTTCATCGATTTCTCTCCCTTAAAAAATTGAAGCCAAACACACCTTAGTTGGAATCTAAGGTGTGTTTGCAATTAAAGCAAAATTTAGCGCGGCTCCACTGCTCGTTTTCCAGTATAAACATAAACCCTACCGGTTCGATAATCAACAGCGAAGGAGTTGCCTGCCCCTTCTTCTAAGATCGTAAATCTTACTCTCGTTCCATTGGCATTTGGCCTTAGAGCCTGACCGACAAAGTTACCTGCTTGTTGATTATCATTTGGATCAATGTATCTGACGTCGGCATTTTTTCCACCCTCTGCAAACATGGCCATCGGCCATTCATCCCGATCTTTGTCCGACCGTGGTGGCAGTTGACTAACGGCTTCACTTCTTCTCTGATCCGCTCCTGTTCTTTCTATTGTAACAATAGACGGATATCCAGCGGCAATTGCGTCCTGAATATGCTGAGCGGTTTCCGGGAAATTGTCTTTGGACAAGAATATTTCAACATCAACATCCTCGTCTCTGGTTCCCTGTCTCTCTAAGATTTCGCGGATGCGATTCAATTCAGAAGCGATTTTCTGCTCTTCTTTCCACTTTTGCTCCAGTTTTCTACCCAGCCTTTCCAACCCGCTGGCGATCCCGTCGATCGCACCACCTATCGCTCTTTCTATCGATTGCCCCAACTTTCTTGTCGCTTCTTTTACGGGCGGCGATTCTAAAACGGCAACTGTTCCAATGGCCGCAATCGCTGCAATCGCGAGTGGAACAAGGGGAATCGCAAAGTGTCCATCCATCTCTACATTGGAGATGGGATTTCCACCGGCAAAGGCGTAACGGTTGCTGGTCCAGGGATCCATCGCCAGCGTCATATCGTCAAGCGCCCCATTGTACATATCGCGGCTTAGAAATTGGTTTAATCCCGGTGAATAATCCCGGAAACCCATATCGTAATTTTGTGTCGAGGGGTCCCAACGTTTGGCACTGTAGCGGAAAGCGTTGTAGGCTTCTTTTTCCGGTTGGCCCGGATCCGGCTTATCTACACCGGTAAACGCCTCCTCATCGTCGTTTCCATATGCGGTATAGCCGTAGGTCGCACGAACACCGCCCTCTTCATCGTAGAGCATCTCCACATCGGTGCGGGTGTTGTAACCGTAATAAGAGGTTTCATCCTGGTCGGATCCGTTTTTCTTCACCATCGATAAACGCTTACCCCAGGGTGAATACAGATACGATTTTTCTACTTCTCCCGCAACCGACTCGGAGATTACATCCCCACTTAAGCCAAGGTAGCTAAACTCAGTCTCTTTTTCTTGATCGGTCCCCACTTGTTCCGCTTTTTTGACGGTTCGATCCAAAGGATCGTATTGATACTGTGAAACATTGTATTGGTCGGTGGAGCCCTCTTTTAGCTTTTTATGCTCTTTCACTTGGTCAAAGCCGTCATACTGATAGCTTTCAATCACAATCCCTTCCGACACGACTGAACGTAAGCGACCATAGACGTCATAGTTATAGCCGGCTGTCGCTCCATCGACCGTCGCCGATACAAGCCGATTGCGATCATATTTGTATGTAGTGGTCTCGTTGTCGATCACTTGCTTGATGACGTTGTTGTTGGCATCATGCTCATAGCTTTCTTTTCGCGCCTGTGTACCGGTTTGTGTCAAATCCGCAATCCGATCCATGGGATCATATTGATAGGTGGTAACATTGTTGCTATTGTTTCCATCGGCGTCAACTCGCTCGGTCGTCTCTTTGCTCTTATGACCGTTGGCATTGTATTCCAGTGTATGTTTATTAACCAAGGTGCCGTTGGATTTTTGGGTCTCTTGCACATGGATCTGATTATCCAGATAGTAACGGGTGGTGGTGATATTGCCGTTGGGTAACGTTTCCTTACTGGTTAAGCCATGGTCCGTATACGTATACGTCGTTACCTCCGGGTTGGGATCCGCTTCCGCTTCCTTCTTCGTCAACTTGGACATCAAATTGCGGCTATCGTATTCAAAATCGACAATCTCATTTTCATGGCTGCGATTGAGGGGATTTCCATTTTCATCGTAGGTAAAGGACAGGGTACGTTGGGTTGCACCGGATGCATTCTTTTCTTCTATGCGGTTGACTTGATTGAGCCCCGTGTAATCGATCGCATAGGTTTTGATTTGGGCATGGGGGGATTGGTCTGTCATTTCGACCAAATTTCCGTTTACATCATAGCGGTAGGTAAAATCTTTTTCCTCGTCATCTTCTACGTCGGACAAGTCTCTTTCAAGCTTGACCGCATCCGCCATTACCTTGCCGGATTCGCTTTGTGCCAACTCCACTTGACCTTGGCCTTCTTTTAAATTAAAACTGCCGAGCAACACCCATTGGCCGTCGTTTTT
This sequence comes from Desmospora activa DSM 45169, assembly GCF_003046315.1. Taxonomy (NCBI): domain Bacteria; kingdom Bacillati; phylum Bacillota; class Bacilli; order Caryophanales; family Thermoactinomycetaceae; genus Desmospora; species Desmospora activa. The sequence continues at coordinate 50,084 of NZ_PZZP01000004.1, forward strand.
GGTTTGATCTACCTGTTCGGTGGTTTTTTCATCATCATGGGTAATCGTATAAGCGGCATCGTCGGCATGATCCTCAGCGGCGACAATTTTTACATAGATTTTATATTTGTCCGATGTCGGTGTTGGCAGTTTCCAGGTGAATGTATCCTTACCTGCTCCCTTTTCATGGACCAGATAATCGAACCCATGGTAGCCGGAACCGTTTTTGACGGTGGTCCAAGTTCCCGTTTTATCTGTGTTGTTGATATCCGTATTGTCGATCACCACGGCTTGTGCCCCGGTAGGCTCCCCGCTGTCGCTGCGTGCTTTTTGCTTTCCATCGGGATAGTAATCCCAGCTCATCGTGCGGGGGCTGCTATCGCCTTCCCCTTTGATCGTACGAGCCGTCTGCTGTCCCAATTCATTGTAATCAAAGCTGGTAACAATCCCCCATGGATCGGTGCTGGTTTTAATCCAACCGTTGTCATAATGGGTGGTAACGGTGTCATTGCGTTGGGATTGCTCTTCTGATGGCGGGGCGCTCACTTTGGTTACATTACCCACTTCATCGTAGGTATAGATCATCTTGTTGATCGCACGGTAGCGCTCATTGTCGCTGGAGGGATCACGGGGATAAATCACTTCTTTGACCCGGTTCAGCTCATCGTACACTTTTTCATGAGTAAAATCGCCTGCAGTCGAAGAAGCCACACCGCGCGGAGTAATCACCTTCGTCTGGTTGCCTGCTTGATCATATTCATACTGTGTGCGGTTGTATTGAATCTCGCCATCCCCGTTTTTCTTGTGCGGAACTTTCACTTCAACAAGTTTGCCACGTTCGTCATAGACCAAATGAGTAGTGTTTCCGGCTTTATCCGTGATACTAATTTCGTTGTTGTCATGATCATAAACGATCCGTTCGCTTTTGCCGGCGGCATCTGTCACTTTAACGACACGGTGGCTTCGATCATAGGTGTAGGTGGTGGTGAAATCATCTGGATCCTCTGTCTTGTTTCCTTTGGGCTCAGTTAATTTCACCATATTGCCCACATCGTCGTACTGATAAGAGATTTTCTCTTTCTTGCTGTTAGTGACAGAAAGCAAGCGATTCATATTGTCGTAGTCATACAAGTTGACATAATCATCGGGGTTATCGGGGGTCAGGTTTCCTTTGGGCTCTGTTTCTTTTTTGAGGTTGCCAACGATATCATACTCATACGTCGTTTTGGATTCCGGTCCCGAATCCGTATCCCGCGGTAAGGAAATAGCGGTTACTTGATCCGCCGCATCATAGACATAGCTTCGTTTGGCACCGTTAGGGTCCGTTTGCTCTAGGATATTGTCGTTTTTGTCATACACCGGTGATGGGGTGATAATAAATTCACCCTTGTCCTGATCTTTCGGTACTCTTTGCGTCAATGGGCGATTAAACACATCATAGGTATAGGTGCTCTTTTTCCCTTTGGCATCGGTAATGGCGACAACTTCCCCGCGTTTCCCATATTCATAGTAGGTTGTATTGCCGAGTGGATCAGTGATATTTTGCGGATAACCGTTGGCGTCGTAATCATTGTAAGTGGTGGTATGGCCGTTAGGGTCCGTCGCGGTTTTTAACAATCCTTTTTCGTAGTAGGTATAGGTCGTTGTGTAATCGTCTTGTTCCGGTGTAGCGTTCCCTTTCGGATCTGTCACGGTTAACAGATTGCCATTGTCATCGGAAGTAAACGTGTACACGCGACCTTCAGGACTCGTCTTTTTTACCAGATCAGCCACATGGCCGTCTAAGGAGTATTGGTATTCCAGTTTGGTCGACTTACGCTGTTTTGGATCTTTTTTCGCATTGTTGACGGGGTCGGTAATCTCCAGCGGCAAGCCGTTTTTGTCATATTTCCAGGTGGTGACGGAGCCATTGGGTTCTTCCAGCCGATCCACATTCATATCGTCATCCCAATGCAGTTTGGTGACCTTTCCCGCCGCATTGGTAATTTGAATTGGGTTGCCGTATCCATTTGTGAGATAACGGGTTACCCGTTTTTTAGCATCGGTCGTCGTAGTCTCAACCTTATGCCCTTCTTTTCCATCTACATCTTTATACTCCAAGGTAGTCTCTCCACCCAGGCGATCGGTCAATTTGGCCGCACGCCATTTAAATAGGCCCGACCGTTTATATTGCAGCTGGGTGTCGTGTTTGCGCGGATCCGTCACTTTGACCAACTTAGGGTTGAGATCGAGCAAACCGTCCTTTTGATAAGCGAACTGAAACTCTTTGGCCTGGTTAGTCCCGCTCCCATCCGTTAATTTGACGAGGCGGTCATCGTCATATTGAAACCGGAGTGTACGACCGCTGATATCCTTGATCGTCTTCACTTTTCCCCAGATGTGCGGATTCCGTGTATCTTTCTTAGTATAGTAATCCAAATCCAAAGTACGCCGACCCGCTTCATCGGTCACATACTGCAGCTCTTGCCCCAGGCGGCCAAGGAGACCTTTTTTTTCATAAGTAAACGTCAGTTTATTTCCGTTTTTATCTTCCACCTCAGACAGATAACCCGCTTTATCAAAGTGGAATTTCGTCCGATCGGGACGGGTGAGAGTCCAGCTACGTTGATGATCTTTCCGGTCTCCCTGCTGAAAATACATCTGGATGCCCGCTGGCTCCTCAAACCGCTTGGTTTTGGAATTATATTCAAAGGTGTGGGTGGTACCGTCGCCATCGGTCAATTTTACTTTTCCCCCGATGACAAGTCCCGTCTTCTGACTTAATTTCAACAAGGTTAAATCCAAACACGTTCCTAATCGCAAACCACCGGCAGCAGTCATCGTCCAACCGCGACCAATCGCGGAATCAGAAGTGTCTAAGCTGTTGTATGTTAGCCGCACAAAGGAGGATAAACCTTGACCAGGGTTATGGATAGGGTCATAGCTGACGATCGCATTGCCGGAGTGGGTGTTCACCATTACGGTGGAACCGGAACCGGCATTCTTCCCGACATATTGGTAAAATTTCTCCATCCCTAACGAATTCGAAGTGGGATGTTCCATCTTCACTGGCTGATCCAATGTGGGTACATCGTCGGTTTTAGAAATCCATTGCTTATTTTTTCGCATATCCCACTGGAGGATAAAATCCTCACGGATATTTCCAATATCGCTTAAAACCGGCGCCTTGATCGCCGCCTTCAGCTTGATGCTCTCACCTGGTGCCAGATCCTGGGTCAATTTTGTATCGCGTCGGTTGACGGGATTGGTCACATCTCGGCCATCAGGGCGTGCCCAATGGTAGGAGAGAACGACCTCATCCTTTTTCCAGATTTTTTGTGTGGTGTTGGTCACCGTCACATCCACTTCCACTTTTTCACCTGGTGTCATACGTGTTGGTGTATCCGGGGCATAATAGGTTTCATTTTGGTTCGTATAAGTGACGATCAATTGGGGCTGTTTATCCTTGGAGCGAAACTGGCTACCGGCCAATTCCAAATATTCGACCTCTTTTTTCGATGTTGCTGCTAGAAGTAAAAGGGGGTGAGACGACGGATTTTGCTCCCAACCTTGCACAATATCCGTCACATCCAACACATATCGGCCATCTGCCTTTGCCGTGGCTTTCTTCACGGCCGTGCTTTTCGGCAACAGCTTATCCACGATTTTTCCTGTCGCTTTTGCCGGATCAATCTCTTCCTCCAGTGCATATGCGCTCAGAGCAGGACTGCTTTTCTGCTTATTGCCAACCGGTGTTAAAATCAGTTCCGCCTTAACCACGGGAGCATCCTTCAGGGAAGAAGAATCAAATGAGAAAAGCGCACGCCGGTTTTCTCCATCCTGTTGCCCCACATGCAGAATAGACGTATCCGCTTGCGGATCACCTTCCGTTACCGTGGTATCAGCCGCGATAACGGCAGTCTGCTTCACCTTGCCGGCGCTCGGCAACGTCACCGCGATCGGTTGTCCATAGTTGAGCTGATTCTGTTTCGTCAAAACGGCAACCGTATAGTAAACTGTCTTTTCGTTGATATCAGTCGGTGTCGATGTATCCTGATAATGGGTACGTGCACGCTCATCCACCGGCGCAACCAACGTCGATTGCGAAGGGACAAAATCTTTACGCTGGCTGCGATGAAGCTGATACTCGACAAAGTCATCCCCTTTATACCGGTTCCATGTTAGTTTGGCTCCCGTCGCACCGAGTAGGGAGGGTTTACCCAGTGTTGTCTTATCTTTATCATCCGCCTTCCACTTGATCGGCTTCACTTCAGCCTTCGCCGATATTTTCGCAGGCGGCTCTTGCTTTCTTCCTTCCTCTTTTCCCTGTGTTAAAAGGGAGATTGGCTGTTGAATCAAGGTCAAAAGGTGATGGATACTGGATAAATCAAACGAGGAATGACGCAATTTTTCCGCCGCATAGATCGGGGTCGGTTGCACACTGCCCAAGAAAAACACAACCAGAAAAATCCACATCAAGACAGCGCGGGTCCGGCTCAATTTTTTCAAGGGAATACACTCCTCTCAACCACCATTTTTCATTTTTTTCTAATAAATGATTCGCTTTTCCATCTACTTTTCCTCCTATTTCCATCGATTAAATAAAAAAATACAATTGTTTTACTGGAATCTCCCCGTACACAAGCAGGGCAAGGTCGAATACATGGAAACGATTGAAGATGCCGTGAGTCGAGAGGTGTATGAGGAGATTGGAATCAAGATTAAGCTAAAGGCGCTATTTCATCAATGAGCAGCTATAAAACCACGCCTTTATCGGCGTGGTTTGGTTAATGTCCTCCCCCATTATGCATCTCCAACATCCGCAAAAAGCGCTCCTGTTCAATCGCCAACTGTTGAGCCTCCGCTACGGTTACCCGCTTAAACGTAAAGCGGTGGCCGGGGGCGGCTTGGGCCACCAGCGGAAGATCGACGGAGAGGATGGTGGCGATTTTGGTATAGCCGCCGGTAGTCTGCCGGTCGGCCATCAAGATGATAGGTTGACCGTCGGCTGGAACCTGAACGGCACCAGGAGGGGTTGCATCGGAGATGATATCGGCTGACTTGCGGTGTTGAATCGACGGCCCTTGCAGACGGCAACCCATACGATCCGATTGGGGGCTGACTTGATACGATTCTTCATAAAAGCAGCGGATACCCTCGTCGGTAAACGCCTGCAGCTGTGGCCCCTCCACTGTGCGCAGACAGGCCTCTTTTCGATAAACGGGCTGTTCCCGCCTCGCCAATGCACGCCCGCTTAGTTGATGATCCGGCAACCGTGGGCGACCGATGTTTAACACATCCCCTTTTTTCAGCGGACGCCCCTGAAAACCTCCCACCCGACCTTTCAGATAGGTTGATTTACTGCCCATGACCGCTTTGACGTCAATCCCTCCGGCGACGGCGAGAATACAACGAACACCTCGTCTTGGCTTGCCAAATCGAAGCATTTGCCCCGCTTTCACTCGGAGGGTTTTCCACAAGGGAAGCGGGATTCCGTCCAGGGTAGGACTGAGATCCGCCCCGGTTAAGGCAATCCAGGCATCTTGCCGCCATTCCAGCTCGGGACCGGATAGAGTAATTTCCACAGCGGCCTCCTCTCTTGGATTTCCGACTAACAGATTGCCTACCTGAAGCGCAAACGGGTCCATCGCACCGGAGACGCCCATGCCAAAAGCCTGATAACCGGTTCTCCCTCCATCTTGCACCGTTGTCAACATGCCTGCCTTTTTGACAACGACCCCCGTCATAAAGCACCCACTCGCCGGATATGAATATCCGCATCCGTCAGCCGCTTCCGTAGCTGCTCTACAAAAACGAGGGCCTGAGGGTCATCACCGTGAATACAGACGGTATCGGCGCAGATGTCGATATCCGTTCCTGTCACGGTCGTCGTTTTTCCTTCTTTGACCATACGGATTACCCGCTCCACCACTTCCTCGGGATCAGTGACAAGGGCGTTAGGCTGGGTGCGAGGCGTCAGCGTCCCATCCGGCTGGTAAGTCCGATCGGCGAATACTTCTTCCACTACGCGTAATCCCACCTGTCGCCCTGCTTTGACAAGTAGACTGTTGGCCAGACCAAACAGGATCAGCTCCGAATCGACCGCCCGCACGGCAGTAGCGATGGCCTCCGCCACTCGCTCCTCTTGACTGGCCATATTGTACAACGCTCCGTGGGGTTTAACGTGTTGTAACTTCACTCCTTCCACACAGGCAAAGGCAGCCAACGCTCCGATTTGGTAGATCACCATATTGTAGACATCTTCTGGATCGACCGCCATATTGCGGCGGCCAAAGCCGAGCAGATCCGGCAACCCCGGATGGGCTCCCACCGCTACCCCGTTTTGGATGGCGATACGGATCGTTTGCCGTATCACGTTGTGGTCTCCGGCATGGTATCCACAGGCGATATTGGCCGATGTCACATAACGCAAAACATCCCCATCCTGTCCCAGGACATAACGACCGAAACTTTCTCCCACATCACTGTTGAGATCGATTTGATATCTCATTTTTCTCCTCTCCCTTGTGGTTGTTCCAACAAATGAAGGCGGCCGGATCGCCACTCTTCTCTCCAATCGGCAAAATCCCTTACGTCAATCGGTTGAAAGCGCAGATAATCCCCGGCTTGTAGTAGAATCGGCTCACTGCGGTCAGGATCGTACAGATCGACGGGCGTGCGCCCGATAATTCGCCATCCACCCGGCGTCTCCAGGGGATATACCCCCGTCTGGGGACCAGCGATCCCCACGGAACCGGCAGGGATGCGTAAGCGTGGCTGTTTTAGACGAGGAACAGACAATTGTTCCGGCATCCCACCCAAGTAAGGAAACCCAGGTACAAACCCCATCATGTATACCAAGTAAGTAGGGTCCGAATGAAGTGAGACCAGTTCCGCCGCCGTTATTTCTTTTAGCGCGCACAGCTCCATCAAATCAGGACCATACTCCCCACCATAAGCAACGGGCAGGACCACCGTCCGTTCAACAGCTTGAACGAGGTTCTCTTTGCCCGCTTCCACCTTACGCAAATGTTGGCATAAGTCGTCATAACTGATCTCATAGGGACGGTAATAGACCGTAACCGCACAGTAAGTGGGCACCCATTCCACCACTCCTGCCGGTACTTTTGCGGACAACGCTTGTGCAAAGACACGCACCTGTCGATGGGTTTGGGGATCGAGTCGTTCTCCAAAACCAACCCGCACTCCTGTATCTCCCAAAGGATGGAAGGTAACCCCCATTCAAACAACCCCCTCTGCATAAAAAATGGACCATAATGGAGAAATACCGCAAAAAAAGGAATAGTAAAGAGGTTTCCAGCCTTCACCCACTCTAACCATGGAGTATAACGTTTTGATCATTATACCGAAACATTGCCACCAAAGTAGTAGTTCACTATAATAGAGAACCGACCCATAGAGAAAAAAGAGAAATGGTCAAGATTAAGGAGGTTGTTTTGTGCAATTTATTATTCAAAACTGGAGTTGGCTTTTAACGCTTGTCGTCTTTTCTGTCGTGGCCTTGATTGCCATATCCATGTTGATTACACAAAAGCTAGAAGAACGACATAAACAAGAGTTTGAGCAGGAATTTGGCGAATTTGGCGACTCACTAAAACCGGTTCCTGTCGAAGAAGAATAAATATTTGAAAAAAATTTCGATCAATCGACCCCGCTGTTTTTTAGCGGGGTTTTGATGTTTTTTCCAACTCTATACCGGTAGTACCGCCATGGGAAATCCACTCCCGATATCCGATGATCATCACCGGCATCACCACATAAACAATAGCGGTGGCAGCCGAGACAATCCCGGAATCATTCAGTACCAAGGCCGCGAGCGCACCGGCTACAATCGCCGCAAATCCGTTAAACAACTGCGGATAACGCTCCGTCATCCAATGTAATCCTCGTACCGGACGAAAGGCCAGCACCCCCATCGCAAACAGGGAAAGCAGAAACACTTTTCCCCAGGAGGATACCCGCAATAAACGCCAGTTCATTTCCAACTTACGCTGAATGATGTTGGTGATCCCCTCCAGATCACCCGCTGCCAAAGTGGCCCATGCACGACCGATATGGGAAGAGTGGGTGTGGGAGAAATTCATTGCCAGTAATACCCCTAAACCCAGTACAAACGCTCCCGCCACGTGCCACCAACGAATCGGTCCCCACCAAAAAAATCGCAGGTAGGCGACTCCAAAACCGACCATTGCTGCAAGCGCTCCCCCCGCATTGGTTCCCCAAAAAGGGGCGGCAAAAAACAGAATCAACCCCAAAAAGAGTGCCCCGATGGCGATGCGGGTTCCCAGGGAGTACTTTTTTCTCCATTCCAGCCAGGCGGCAGCGGTCAAAATGGACGACCCCAGTACAACGCCCATATATTCATTGCCGATTCCATAATAACGCGCTCCTTTTATCGGATCATACCCTAAAAACGATTGCTGAATGAGTGGCCCCCCTAACAATCCGTCCACCACCACAGGCACAAACCCGATAATCCCCACCCAAAACAGCAGGGGCAACGTTCGACTGCGGGTTAGCAGCAAGGCCATCAACCACCCGCTTACCAAGACGGAACCGGAAAGAAGCCAAAAAGAACGGGCCGTTACCCCCGAGATCATCAAAAATAAAAAAGGAGCCAACAAAATCCCCAGCAGGATGATTTGCATCCATGAACCCGCCGATTCACGTCGTTTTAAAATCATTGACAAGCCAACCACCAATGCCACCATCTGCACCAAGATATAGGAGTAGAGCACAGGCGGTCGCATCCGGTAAATCGACTCCACTTTTTCTATGGTTTCGCGAAAGGTGGCTACCGTTCCTTCTGTACGCTTTACCGGCTGGCCCAGCATTTGCGTAGGAATCTCCACCCCTAACCGACTTAAAATAGTAGGGGCCACATCCATACTGCTGACGATTCCCGTGCGACGAGTCGTATCGGATATGAGCAGCCCCGGTTGCTCCCCCGGTCGGTAGAGGATAATCGGAAACAACCCTGTTCCCGACGGGGAGTGCTCATCGGTAGCGCTAGGAGAAAGCAACAACAACAATCGGCTCTCATCGAGACGGTTTATCACTTTCCCTATAAAAGCATCCATCTCTTTCAGCACTTGACGCTTCACCGTTTCTTGCTGTCGTGGCGCCATTTTACAAGAGAGCTGTTGTAGACGGTAAAGATCTCCCAGCTCCACCACGGCAACACCCGGTTGCGACCACGAAAAGAGACGGTCACCGATATACGAATATCGGCTTTTGACACCAAAAGGACGGGATGCCTTCGCATCCAATGTTTCCCGCCCTATACTCCCCTCTGCGGTTATCCCCCGTCGATCCATGGTTAAAAGTGGAGCCCATCGTACGGGACGTTCCCCTTCGTCCAAGTTTCCCAAGGCCATCGTCCCCATCCCCGCTTTTCGTAACGCTTCACCTAGGGCCCCTGGAGCGACGGTATAATGGATAGCCTCATTTTCCCGGATATATTCCATAATGGCTGGATAAATGATCGAGCCCCTCGTCGGAGAACTACCCAGCCATTGTTTATAGAGAGAAGCAGCTGTCACTGGCAGTGATGACGCCAGCGACGGAACGGACTCTTCTGGTTGAAAAAAAGTTTCCTCCGGCGGCGCCACCGCGCGCGTTCCCGCACCTAAGGTGGCGTAGCGATTTGAATCGATCTCCTTGCCGCCGGTCTTAACATTCATCGCCCCAATCACCCCTTTTTCTAGCAGATGATGCAAATGGGGAGTTTCATTCTGCTGCAAATCTTGTAGCGATAGCCCATATACACTGATGACCCACACTTGACGCAATGGGTGTTTATTCTGCCCTTCCCTACGATCGACAAAGGCGGGTACATTCCAAAGCAATGTCGTCACCATTACCGCCAATACAATACCAATAATCAACCATACCCGACCCAAACGGCGTATGTTCACCAACCTCACCCGTTCCACCTATTTTTTTATAGGTTGACCGAAGAGCGCTGGAGTATGCCTTGTTGTTTTTCCACACATCATCCACACGTTATCCACAAGTTATACACATACTCACACCTTCTATATCAACAACTACACCACTTATCCACAATTTCTGTTAAAAAGAGGCGATGACTTTTCCACAGGTTTATGGGAAAGCTCCCCGGTGATAAAAAAAGCCGCTGACGTATTTGTCAGCAGCCCGATTGATAACAGAGTGGGTCTGGGGCCCGATTCGTCTTCGTGCCTCTTTCCCTTATAGAATTAACGGCAGATCTGGCCGTGCATTCAGATTGAGACCGTCCCGCTCCCCTTCCCAAAAGCGGTAAGTACCCGCTGCTGCAATCATGGCGGCGTTATCGGTACACAATTCGAGGGGAGGGACCCGTAGATCGATCCCTTCCCGCTCACACCGTTTTGCCAATGCTTCGCGCAAAGGTTTGTTGGCGGATACACCACCCGCCAATACCAGATGAGAAACCTTTTTTTGTTTCGCGGCACGGATCGCTTTTTCCACCAATACTTCCTGTACGGCCGCCTGAAAGCTGGCGGCCAAATCGGCACGATTGATATCCAGACTGCGTTGGCGCGCATTGTGCAACCAGTTGATTACCGCCGATTTTAAACCACTAAAGCTAAAATCGAGTGAATCCGGCTCCAACCAAGCGCGAGGAAAATCAATCACAGGTTTTCCCTCCCGGGCCAACGCCTCTATCTGCGGGCCACCGGGATAGGGGAGATCCAGCACCCGTGCCACCTTGTCAAACGCTTCCCCCGCTGCGTCGTCCCGGGTACGTCCTAAGCGTTCAAAGCGGTAATGATCAGACATATAAATTAACTCGGTATGCCCACCCGACACGACCAACGCAATTACAGGGAAGGACAATGGTTTTACCAAGTGACTAGCATAGATATGACCGGCGATATGATGTACCCCGACCAATGGAATTCCCTGGGCAAATGAAAGCGCCTTGGCAGCTGCAACACCGATGAGCAGCGCCCCCACTAACCCCGGTCCCTGCGTAACCGCCACCGCCGACAAATCCTGTTGCCGCACCTGGGCCCGCTCCAGTGCCTCCTGTATAATCCAGGTGATTCGTTCCACATGACGGCGGGAAGCCACTTCCGGCACAACGCCGCCAAACCGACGATGAATCTCAACCTGGGAGGAGATCACATTGGAAAGCAGGCGGTGGCCGTCTTCCACCACCGCCGCCGCCGTTTCATCGCAACTCGTTTCGATTCCCAGTATCCTGCATCGTTGTTCCCTCATCAGATCCTCCGTTCAAACGAGCCCACATAATCATCGCATCTTCTTGGTTGTCCGTATAGTAACGGGGCCGCAATCCACTTGAGGCAAAGCCCATCTTTTGATACAGACGCTGTGCGATATGGTTGGAGACCCGCACTTCCAATGTCATGCTTTCCGCTCCCAACCGCCAAGCTCGTTTCATCGCATACTCCATCGTTTCCTTACCGATCCCTTGCCCGCGGTAGTCGGGAGCGATGGCAATGTTGGTGATATGGGCTTCGTTAACAATCAGCCACATCCCGATGTAGCCGATCACCCGTTTTGCTTTTTCCACTACCGTATAATCGGCAAATTGATTGTGACACAATTCATTGAAAAACGCTTGCCGTGTCCAGGGAGCGGAAAAAGAAGCTTCTTCCACTTGCATCACTTCAGGGATATCGGCAACCGTCATCGGGCGGAAACTAACCGCCGGTGGGGCCATCAGGCTTCACTCCGTTCTGCCGGGCTTGCAGCCACTTGGTTTCCGCTTCAGTCAATTGTAGGTAGTCAGGTCCTACATCGGCTCCCGCCCCCGGCTTTCCGGCACGGGCTTCCTCTAGTGCCAACAGGCCCAAATGTGCGGCTTGAACCGCATTTTCCCCCGGTGAACCAAACACGGCTTCATCCCTCAGAAATTCCTCAATTTCTGTACGAAATGTTTCTACATCATCCCCTAAAAACAAAAAGGGGCCGTTTCCTTTCAGTCTCTCCAACCAAGCGTCGATAGCGATCACCTGCTCTGACACGACAGGAGTCACCAAACCCTCTCTCCCTTGAAACCAACCGGTATATACTCGCTTACGACGTGCATCAAAAAGGGGAATAATCCCACCAGGGAAGCGATTGCCGTTCATTGCCAACGCAACCAAGCTGGATATGGGATACAACGGCAGATTGAGGCTCCATGCCATCGTTTTGGCAGTAGTAAAACCGATGCGAACACCAGTATAGGAACCGGGTCCACGGGCGACAGCAATCGCCTCCAGCTCTGCCGGTTTTAGCTCCAACTCCTGCAATAGATGAGATACCGTCGGCATCAATCGAACCGAATGATTTTTATGTAAATTGGTAGTTACTTGACCCAATAGGCGCTCCCCGTCTATAACCGCCACCCCCAACACCAGGGTGGAGGTATCCAGTGCCAGCATTTTCATGTGTTATAACCCCTTTAACAAGCGCTCCTCATAACCGGAGGGTACCGTTATGTGGATACGGCGACTATTTTCATCCAGTCGCTCAATCTGAATCGCAATCCGCGCTTGCGGCAACCAGGATTGAATCCGACTGGCCCACTCCACCAGACAGACACCATCCCCCTCAAAGTATTCGTCCCATCCCAATTCTTCCGCCTCCTCCTCCAGCCGGTAGGCATCCATGTGGTACAAGGGAAGTCGCCCGTCGTGGTACTCTTTGATCAGGGTAAAGGTGGGGCTGTCGATCGGCTCCAAAATCCCCAATCCCTGGGCCAAACCTTGGGAAAAAGTTGTTTTGCCCGTACCCAGATCCCCTTCTAGTGTAAGAACATCCCCGGATTGAAGACGTGTTGCCAACTTGGCGGCTAATGCTTGCGTCTCCTGTGGGCTCTGTGTGACCCATTCGGCCTCTAACCTAGACATCTTTAGTGTCACCCTTTACGAAAATGGTTAAAACCCCGTTGGGTCAGCTCTCGCCGCCCCTCTTCATCGATATAGTCTACCCTTGCCCTCCCTGCTTCCACCCGTCCAACCGGGATTAGCTGCAAACCACGCTCTTGGGCTCCACGGCAAATCAGTTCCCATTTCGGTGCAGAAACCGTTCCCACCAACTGAAAATCCTCTCCCCCAAAAAGCGCCCACTCCACGGGATCAATCTTTTTTTCCCGTGCATAAGCGCGTGTTTCATCATTCAGGGGAATCCGCTCTTTTTCAAGAACCACTGTTACACCGCTAGCTACGGCGATATCGTAAGCCTCCTGGGCCAAACCATCGCTGATATCATTTAACGCGATCCGCGCCCCGCTCTCCAACAACCAACGGCCTACATCCACCTGCGGTCGGGGGCGTTGGTGAGCGACGATTAAACCGGGATATGCCTGATTCCCATCCGAGGCCTGAAGCAGCCGATCCAGTCCTGCAGCTGATGCCCCCAAGGGTCCCGTCACAAACACGATATCATCCGCTCGGGCAGAAGAGCGAAGCAATGCTTGCCCTGCCTCTACCTCCCCCAATAGTGTAATCGTAAGCACCAAATGGCGGGGAGAGCGCACGGTATCACCACCAACTAAGCGCACATCATGCTGGCGTGCCAGCATATCCATCCCTTGATAGATCGCTTCCAACGCAGATGACTCCCATTGATCCGGTACGCCCAAGGAGACTAAGGCATAGGTAGGGATCCCTCCCATCGCCGCTACATCACTTATATTGGCCGCCAAACACTTCCATCCGATCGATGTAGCATCCATGGTCTGCGGAAGAAAATGGACCGTTTCCACCATCGTATCACAGGTAAACACCGTCGACATCCCCTGGCGATGACGGATCACCGCCGCATCATCACCGGCATCCACCTCAACCCCCGAATCGGGAGAAATCGTGTTCCTTTGATGTAACAACTGGCGGATCAATTCAAATTCATCCACTTCCTTCACCCCCACCAAAAAGCAATATACGAAAAAACCGCAGCAAATCGCTGCGGTCGGTTTGGAGCGGGTGAAGGGAATCGAACCCTCACATTCGGCTTGGAAGGCCGATGTTCTACCATTGAACTACACCCGCATAATAATATGGGATAATGGTCGGGGTGACAGGATTTGAACCTGCGACCTCCTCGTCCCGAACGAGGCGCTCTGCCAAGCTGAGCCACACCCCGGAAGCGAATAACCGGCGTCATAATAAAATGGTGCGGTCGGCGAGACTCGAACTCGCACGGCCTTGCGGCCACTACCCCCTCAAGATAGCGTGTCTGCCTATTCCACCACGACCGCATGTCATTTTGACTTTGGTGCGGGTGGAGGGACTCGAACCCCCACGCCAGAGGCGCTAGATCCTAAGTCTAGTGCGTCTGCCAATTCCGCCACACCCGCGTAATGACGCTGTTTCCAGCAGTTATGCAACGCATCTTTTTCGGGGTCACGCATGAAATTCGCTCAAGTTTTAAAGGGATGGCGAATTGTTTTGCGTTAGGCCGGAGAAATGTGCGCCTCGCATCGACAAGAAAAATAATAACATGGATAGATAGATGGAGTCAAGCGGTAAAATAAATTTCATTATATAAAATGAAGTCGATCGATGAAAAATGGATCACTCTTCCTTTCAAGGTTCAAATATGTTGTCTTAAGCTATTCTTAAATTCGATTCAGTCTTAATACCAAGATTTCTCGTTGACAGGTTTTTCGCCCCGTGATCGTGCCCCTAAAAGACGTGAAAGATGCCGCCTTTTCTTCTGGAGCGGTCGGGAAAGGAGTAGCCGTTGTCCCTATCGAAGGAAAGTTATACGCCCCAGCCCAGGGAACGATCCAATCGGTCTTTCCCACCAGTCATGCAGTAGGCCTGACAACAAAGGAAGGGATCGAAGTGCTGATGCATATCGGCCTTGATACCGTAAAATTGAATGGCCGCTTTTTTCACAGCCATGTAAAACCAGGGGACCATGTAGAGGTAGGACAATTACTGATCAGCTTTGATCGAAAAGCGATCGCCAACGCCGGCTATGATTTATCTACTCCGATCGTTATCACCAACGCCGGCGATTACCTGGATGTGGTCAGCCCCGATGACGGCAACGTCAAACCGGGCAACTCCCTCATTTCCATCATCCAATAATCATCAAAGGAGAGGATTTTTATGAGCTTTCAACCGAAATTTCCCGAAGGATTTTTGTGGGGTGGAGCGATTTCCGCCAACCAAGCGGAAGGTGCCTTTAACGAAGGAGGAAAAGGCCTCTCAACAGCGGATGTAGTGGAGTATGTAAAACTGGAAGACCGTAAACACATGAAATTCCCCTTCCCCACCTCATCTGAGATTGAGGAAGTATTGCAAAACCAGTCGCAAAAAGTCTTTCCAAAACGATTTGGCATCGATTTTTATCACCGGTATAAAGAAGATATCGCCCTTCTGAAAGAACTTGGTTTTAAGGCTTTCCGCATCTCAATCGCATGGTCGCGTATTTTTCCCAAGGGAGACGAGATAGAGCCAAACGAAGAAGGGCTCGCCTTCTATGATCGGGTATTTGACGAAATGCATAAACACGGTATTGAACCGGTGGTAACCCTTTCCCATTATGAAATGCCGCTTCACCTGTCCATGGAGTACCAAGGTTGGCAAAACCGTAAGTTGGTTGACTTTTTCGCCCGCTATGCGGAAACAGTCATCCGCCGTTATAAAGGCAAAGTAAAATACTGGATCACTTTCAACGAGATCAACTCTCTGCTGATGGCTCCCTACATCAGCCTTGGCATCCTGCGGGATCAGGTAACAGAAGAAAACCTGCTACAAACGAAATTCCAAGGGGCACACCACCAGTTTCTCGCCAGCGCCAAAGCCGTGGAAGCCTGCCACCGGATCAGCCCCGAAGCCAAAATTGGCTGTATGGTAATCGGCATCATCAACTACCCCAATAGTAGCCATCCGGAGGATGTCTTCACCGCCCTGCAGGATCAACGTAACACTTTCTTTTTTACCGATGTGCAAGCGCGAGGCGAATATCCCGCTTATACGGAACGTTTCTTAGCTGAACATGGTATCCAATTGAATAAAGAGCCAGGGGATGATGCCTTCCTAAAGGAGCATATCGTCGACTTTATCTCCTTCAGTTACTATATGTCCACCGTGTCGGCTCGTCCGGAAAGCAGTGGGGAAGAGGCCGTCGGCAATCTGATCTCCGGACTGAAAAACCCCTATCTGGAAGCATCGGACTGGGGGTGGCAGATCGATCCGGTTGGCCTTCGCACCTTGCTCAACCTGTTTTACGAACGTTACCAGAAACCGCTCTTCATCGTTGAAAACGGCCTTGGCGCCTTTGACAAAGTGGAGGAGGACGGCAGTATCCACGATCCCTACCGTATCTCCTATCTAAAAGAGCACATTCAACAAATGAAAGAAGCCGTCGGAGACGGGGTCGACCTAATTGGCTACACCTCCTGGGGACCGATCGATCTCGTCAGCTTCTCCACCTCTGAGATGTCCAAACGCTACGGGTTTATTTACGTCGATCAAGACGACTACGGCAACGGCACCCTGACCCGCTCCAAAAAAGACAGTTTCTACTGGTATCAAAAGGTGATCGCCACCAACGGCGAAAAGCTGTAAGAAATACGATCAACCCACTATAGAAAGAGGCCTGAGAGCATGGTTCTTTCAGGTCCCTTTTATCTTCACACCATCTCATCGATGGCGCAGCCTTAACTTGAGAGTTGTCCAAAACAGAATTGGAGCTAACCACCTCATAATCCCGCATTTAGGGGCGATTGGAATCTCAAAAAACAAAAGAGAGACCCCTTTTTGCGGGATCTCTCTTTTGTCATATAGTCAAGGGTTTGTGTTAGGTTATGTTTTCATCGGCATAAAAAAAGCGGTCTGCGACAAGGCTACTGCCAAGGCTACCAACTTTTTTAGTACTTCCGATATTTTAATTCGATAATCATGGTGAGCCATCCAGGACTCGAACCTGGGACACCCTGATTAAAAGTCAGGTGCTCTGCCGACTGAGCTAATGGCTCATGGTAATGGCTGGGGAGGCAGGATTCGAACCTGCGCATGACGGAGTCAAAGTCCGCTGCCTTACCACTTGGCTACTCCCCATCATACAGGGAGATTATTAAAGTGGGGCGACCAGTGGGAATCGAACCCACGAATGCCGGAGCCACAATCCGGTGCGTTAACCACTTCGCCATGGCCGCCATAAAATGGCGGAGCTGACGGGACTCGAACCCGCGACCTCCGGCGTGACAGGCCGGCGTGAACTCCAACTTCACCACAGCTCCGCGTTATGGTGGACGGTGACGGGATTGAACCGCCGACCCCCTGCGTGTGAAGCAGGTGCTCTCCCCCTGAGCTAACCGTCCTTAGAAGCCTGTCTGCAACTTTGTCGCTACGGATGGTTTTATCCTGCACAAAGCGTAGGCTTCTATTTGAATTGGTGACCCGTAGGGGATTCGAACCCCTGAATGCCAGCGTGAAAGGCTGGTGTGTTAACCGCTTCACCAACGGGCCTTACATCTGAGCTACCTTGAGCGATATGGCGGAGAGAGCGGGATTCGAACCCGCGCGGGGCCATAAAACCCCCTAACGGTTTAGCAAACCGTCCTCTTCGGCCTCTTGAGTATCTCTCCGCAACTGGCTCCTCCGGCAGGACTCGAACCTGCAACCTACCGGTTAACAGCCGGACGCTCTACCATTGAGCTACAGAGGACCATTCCAAAAGCGACATGATTAATTATAATTGATAGAGATCCAATTTGCAAGAGGGTTTTTGATTTTTTTAGGGCATTGATTGTAAAAAATCTTCCCCTCTTTGAGTGCTTTAACAGCTTAGCACAGGTTGACTTTGCTCGTCAACCATATTTTTTAGTGAAGAAAGCATCGTTGACGGGTCGCAACAATGCTTTCTTCAAATGAATGATCGAACTGAATCAAGTCAACCATCTTGGGTTATACTTTAGTCGACCCACCACCAGGATTGGGATCCGTAGGGGTATTCAATGCGACTATCCACATGGACAAACGAGCTATATCGTTGAATGCCGCTAAAGCCGCTCGATTTGGCGATATCGCGTACTTGTGCCGGAGTTCTTCCACTGACGACGATATCTGCAGCCACCCCATATAGATGCATACTGTTGGAAGCGCCGCCTACATTGCTGTTATGGTTGATACTGCGAAAACCGGAATTGATCGTAATCGGGGAATCGCCTGCTTTTTTGCGGACCGCTTCCAGCTTCCACATCAACCGGCGCACATTTTCCCGCACGGTGGTGGAGTCCACCTTGCCGCCACTAAATCCACTGCCATCTTTGGAATGAAATTCACTAAAGTTGAAATGGCGGGTGGAGCCGTCAGCAGCTTCCAAATTATTGAGCGCTTGTTGTGTAGCGGGTCCGACAATGCCATCCGCAGCCAGACCATAAGCGCGCTGAAACCGCCGCACTGCCGCATCTGTTGCCGGACCGAATTGCCCGTCTACAGCCACATACGTACGACTGGGACCGTCTGCCGCCCAACCGGCAACCCGGATCTGAAGCTCTCTAACATCCGCACCGCTATCCCCCTGCTTTAAGGTGCGTGTCCAATTGTAAGCGTCCGCTTGCACAGGTTGAAATACCAACGGCATTACCAACAGAAACGCCAACAGCCATGTCAAACCTTTCATCCCATATTTGGTTGCCATCTCTTTTCTCCTCTTTTCTTTCAAATATTTTCATTTATTAGAAAAAGGGTTAAACGGTTAATGTAGGAAGCGAATCCTTTTCCGCTGTTTTTTCAATCGGTACCCAACCTTCTTCCACAGCCCGCACTGCTAGACCTACCCTGGAATTAACCCCCCATTTGCGAATGGCTGACGCGATATGAGAGTCAACAGTTCGCCGGCTGATTCCCAACTGATCGGCAATCTCCTGATTGGTAAGGTCCTTGACCAACTCCATCACCACTTGTTTTTCCATCGGAGTAAGCGGCGGAGAAACGAGGGACTGTTTGCGCCGAAGGAATCGTAACGGCAGTTGAATTTGATCGGTGAAACTGGGACTGATATAGCAACCGCCCCGGCTTACCGTCCACAAGGCAAAAAATAATTCGGACGCACGGCTGCGCACCGTTAGGGCCCATGCTCTCCCATGGAACATATGTAGCCACTTTTCCACCCGTTCCTCCTCTTCCGAGATCACAACCACGGGCACTGGCAAATGGGATAATTTAGTCCACTCAACCCCGTCATGACCCTGAGCACAGCCAAAAACGAACACATCCGGCAAGGGCACCCTTCTGATCAGCAATTGTTCCAACTGTTCCGGCTTCCAAATTGTCTCCTCTACACAAAACTGATCCTCCTGTTGCAACATCCATGCCACACCGTGCAATAGTGGCTCTACCGGGTCTAATACCCATACGCGAAGCAGACCACCCAAACACTCTCACCCCTTTTTTACCCCACCCTCTCCTTTCCACAAGGATAATTCTATAATATTTTCAAAAAACCCTGCCAAATTAAACCGTTCAAATAAAAAATCAGCCGACTTTACAGAATATATTTTTCACAACAAAAAAACCACCTGAACATCACGGTTCTGATGGTTTTTCACCATGTTAAGATTGATGATCGCTCAGCAGTGGACGGTATTTTCGATGATAATCCCCGTTCTTACCGCCGCTCTTGTACACCAGTAGGGTTTCTTCCACCACCATCGATCGATCCACCGCTTTACACATATCGTAAAGGGTTAAAGCCGCCGCGCTAACAGCGGTCAATGCTTCCATCTCCACTCCTGTTACATGCTCCGTCTTTGCCTCAGCCTCAATCAGCAACCGCGTATCGCTTTCCAGCTTAAAGCGGATGTTGACACCACTGAGTGGCACTGGATGGCACATAGGAATCAACTCGGCCGTTTTTTTGGCAGCCATAATCCCCGCCACTTGAGCAACGGCCAATACATCCCCTTTCGCCATTCTGCCTGCGCGGATTTGCTCCATCGTCTCAGGCTTCATCCGTAGATGCGCTTGCGCCACGGCCGTTCGCGCTGTTACTTGCTTTCCGGACACGTCCACCATATGTGCCCGCCCTTGTTCATTGATGTGCGTAAATGATGGTTTCACTGTGTCGCCTCCTAGCCGCCGATATACGACATTTCCACTTTATTGTGTGTGCCATCCGCCCGCTGGGTACGTTCTTGTGAGTAACGATCTTTTCGGTGCAGCCAAACGTCACCGAGCAAGCGAGCCAATTGCTCATCCCCGGCACCATTGCGAAGGGATGTCCGTAAATCCGTACCCTGGGAAGCGAACAGGCAGGTGTATAGGTGCCCGTCAGCGGAAAGGCGAGCGCGGGTGCAGCTGCCGCAAAAGGGAGCGCTCACCGAAGCGATCACCCCCACTTGGGTTTGACTTCCCTCATATCGGTAGCGATTAGCCACTTCACCGTGATAAGCGGGCTCCAAAGGGATCAACGGCATCTCTTTTCCGATACGTGCCAAAATCTCCTCCTTGGATACCACTTGTGCTAGATCCCAACCATTGGTGTTACCCACATCCATAAATTCAATAAAACGCAACGTGTGCCCTTTTTCTTTAAAATAGCGGGCCATCGGCAGGATTTCACCATCATTGACCCCTTTTTGTACCACCATGTTCACCTTTACCCGCAAACCGACGGCAGCAGCGGCATCAATCCCCGCCAAAACCTGTTTGACATCTCCTTTGCCCCCACTCATCCGGGCAAAGGTGTCGGCATGGAGAGCGTCTAAGCTGACGTTGACCCGATCCAGTCCCGCTTCCACCAACTCCTGCGCAAACCGAGGCAACAATGTGCCGTTAGTGGTAAGAGCGATATCGTCAATTTCGGGAATCGTACTCACCATCCGGATCAAAGTGGGCAAATCTCTACGCAACAAAGGTTCCCCACCAGTTAACCGTATCTTTTTTACGCCAAAGTGGGTAAACAGTTTAACGAGACGAATAATCTCCTCAAATGTTAACAACTCATCCCGGGGCAAAAAGGGATAATCCGGGCCAAACACCTCAGCGGGCATGCAGTAACGGCAGCGGAAATTGCAGCGATCGGTGACGGAGACGCGGAGGTCCCGCAGCGGCCGTCCCAAGCGATCCACTCCCTTGATCGTGTCCGACTCCATTTACTCACCCCCTGATGATAGTGGGTTTATCCAACCCTGACCGTTGTAACACTTTTCGTAAGGGTTGATCCTGCAGTAGTTGCAGCAAGATTTCTCCCTCTGTCTCCTTCAATAAGGAAGGGGTCACCAATAAAGAAAGGCGTCTCCGTGCGATTGGCAGAAAATCAACCGTATCGGCATATTCAGCAAAAGCAATCCCCCATGCCGCAGCGGCTCCTTCCCCGTATACAGCGGCGGCGGCCTTTAAATAAGACGGTTCTTCTTTTCGGTGCAATGGTATAGAAACACCGGCGTAGACAGCCGCTTTTTCCAAAAATATACGACCGGAGTGGCCGCTGGGGGGAAGAATCCAGTGAAGGTCCGATCGGTGCCAATCCTGAATACCGACAATCGCATCCGGATTTCCTTTTTGTACAATCCACCCCCAAGTTACATCCCCCAGCGGAAGGGCATGCGACAGGTCGGTATCCCTTTCCTCACATTCGGGTAGTGTGTCCGTGCCATCGGTTTCCACCACTACCGCCGCACAAGTCCCTTTTCGCCACCGATCCAAAGCATCCTGCATTCCCGTCACATACCGGGCTACGGCTCGCCCCGACTGCTTAGACCAAGCGGAGAGCAGAATATCCAAGGCGGGAGCATCCCCGCCCGCCACCAAAATCCGATCGCGTAGCAGCGAGAGTGGACGGGTTAAGCGTACCGATACGTTTTTGCCTGCCGTCCATTGACTACTATCCGCAGGCACCTTTATCCATCCGTCCGCCTGCGACAGAGAAAAGGTAACTCCTGCCCCTTTTGTCAGTGGAATTGCATCCCAATTTCCGTCCGGACCTGCCAGCAAGCGAACACGTAAATGGTCTTCCGCTCCCATTCGTGTATGGACAGGCTGACTTAGACGGGCGGGTACTTCTTCTTCATGGGAAGTACGCTCTCCCCGCCATTTCCGTATCCATGGTTTAGCGAACCACTCTAAGCCGAGATAAGCGGAGACAGGGTAACCCGGCAATCCCAATACCGGCTTCCCGGCGACAACCGCCAGTGCAGCGGGTTTACCTGGGCGGGCGGACACGCCGTGTACCAGTAAGGTGCCCATCTCCTTTAAAACGGAAGGAACAAAATCTTTTGCTCCTTTGGAGGAACCGGCGTTGACGATGACCAGATCCGACTGTTCCAAGGCATGTTCCAGTGTTTGTCGAATCAGGGCGGGATCGTCGGGAACAATGCCGCCATACCGGGTGATTGCTCCCCATTCCCGCAACGTTTCCCCCAGCAGTGTACTATTAAATTCAACAATCTCTCCCCGCTGCGGCTCTAACCCTGGCGGCACCAGTTCTCTACCTGTCGCGATGATAGTGACGAGCGGGCGTGTAAGCACGGGTACCTCCCACACACCACCAGCCAGAAGCACAGCCTGATCAACCGGACGAATCTTTTGTCCGGCAGACAGCAACACCTCCCCCGCCGCCACATCTTCCCCCGTCTGTCGCACATGTTGGAAGGAAGAAGCAGGACGGGTGATCGCCACACACCCCTCTCCCTCCACATTAACATGCTCCACCATAATGACAGCATCCGCCCATGCAGGAATCGGATCACCCGTATTAATCCAGGCAAAATCTTCTCCTTCGCGCAATTTCATAGGTGTATGGGGTGACGCTGCCTGTGTCGCCTCCGATCGCACCGCGATCCCATCTATCGCGGAAGCGGAATAGGACGGCATCGACAGTTGGGCCTGCACCGGCTCTGCCATATATCGATTCCGTGCCTGCTGAGTCGGGATTCGCTCGATTCCGGGCCGGGGAGGGGCAGCCTGCAACAACCGGTCCAATGCTTCTTGTACAGTTACAGCACCGTCTTTTTCCATGTGATCGCCCCCTCGCACACCCCTGATGTCGAATGATTCCAACGCTTTCTTTCTTAATAGCATAGCATCGCCTACCCATGCTGTCGAGGGAAGGTCACTCGCAAGACTGGCAAATAGTCAGATATTCCTTTACAGTGAAAAAACATCGAAACGGAGTCCGACTTTTGTTACAGTGTCTATAACACATTTTCACCGGAGGTGAGGGTTTAATGGAAGATACCCGACGATCAACAGGAAAACAGGGTGAGAGCTCTTGGAGGCCGTTTCTTTAGCGGGTACTTCAATAAAAAGTAACGGGATTAACCTTTTATGACAGATCGATATGATTCTGTACACCTGGCCAGTAAGGATATCCAGCGAGCATGGCTGCTGCAGAACGAGGAGCGCGATCAGGATGGCAACACGACAAATTGGTGGCTGTCTATTATACAACCTGTAAGCACGCGAATCTCCTTCTTCTCTTCCGAACCATCAAAGGACGCATGGGCTCGATTCGCGGTAACTTCGATTGAAACCGCAGAAGAAGTCGGTGCTATCTCTGCCGACGAGGCATCGATCAGGCTTTCAAACTTAAGCGTTGTGCTAACTCGGGCAAGATTCAACCCTGAGAAAATCGACCCCGCTCTGGCTTCAAAAAATATCATCCATCGCGCATTGACTTGCATCGATCTCACTCATGCAGAAGCGAGCCAGAAGAGTCGAAATTGGCCAGAGCAACCGATCGAAACCACTCGTTCATTAAGGCGTATCAAGAACTTGATACGGCCCGTTCTTCCGCTTGTCGATCACGTCCACGACGAGAAATTGAAGCAACGACTGGCGCAGTGGCGGGATCTGTTACCCCAACTTCCATAGATGGAAACAAAGGTGTAAGTTTATCACAGTGTGTATAACGTATTTTGCCGGAGGTGAGGATTTAATGGAAGATACCCGACTGTCAACGTCCGCAAAGGCGGAAAAACGTGCTCCTTTTTCAAATCTGGTTAACGCACTCCCGGCGACCGTTCCATTTGTCCCTCCTGAACAAACGGAGCGGCAGCTGGGACGCCGCTTCCAGCTGAGACTGGGTGCCAACGAGAGCTCCTTTGGATTATCACCCATGGCCAAGCAGGCTTTGATCGACGCCGCCGCTGAAACAAACTGGTACGGCGACGCCACCAATGATGCGTTACGGCAAAAGTTATCCAGGCTACATGGAGTTCCCATGGAATCTATCGCCGTCGGAGCAGGAATCGATGAGATTTTGGGCTGGATCGCTCGTCTCTTTTTAAACCCTGGAGATGGGGTAACAACGTCCCACGGCAGTTATCCTACTTTTCATTATCATGTAAACGGATTTGGCGGCGTTCTCCATTGGGTTCCTTATCGCCATTTTTACAACGATTGCGAGGGGTTGGCCCGACAAGCGCATGCCACCGGTTCGCGCATCGTTTATCTCGCCAATCCCGATAACCCTACCGGCACCTTTTTAAAACAAGAGGATATCCGGGAACTGCGGCGACAACTGCCTGCCGATTGTGTATTGGTGATCGATGAAGCATACGTTGAATTTGCACCGGCTGAGGATGTGCTGCCCCTGGATGCAAATGATCCCAATGTGATCCGTACCCGCACCTTTTCTAAAGTGTACGGTCTCGCCGGGGCCCGGGTCGGTTACGCCATCGCCCACCCGGATACAATCGCCAGCTTTGATAAAATCCGCAACCACTTCGGCGTGGCACGGGCCGCACAACAGGCAGCATTAGCCTCTCTTGCGGATTCCGATTTTCTTAATCGCGTCATCGCCTTCGTCAATGAAGGGAAAACGGATTACAGTACCCTAGCACAAGAGCTGGGCTATACCACTCTTCCCTCTGCCACCAATTTTGTTGCCATCGATACCGGCAGTGAAAAAGCGGCGCGTTGGTGGATGGATGCGCTGGAAAAACAGGGTGTATTTATCCGTGTTCCCGGTGTCGCCCCGTTAAATCGGTGCCTGCGGATTACCGTCGGAAATCAAGAAGAACGAAACATCTTGGCCCACCACATGAAAAAATTGAAACCCCAGGTACCGATCAACGAAGAAACGCGATGAGCAGCCAACAAGGGCCGACCTCCGCATGAGGCCTGTCAAGTCGCGTGAATCCAACAAATCCACCTACATCAAACCCCAGCCTCCCATATCCGGGAGCCGGGGTTTTTCTTCCTCTCAATATAATCATGGAATAAGAGCCGTCAAGTAAAACATCAGGAAGCGTCATCATCGGTATGGGCAAGGGTACGTTTAAGAGCGGAGCGAAGCTCGTCCATCATCCCTTCCATCATCCGTTTCCGTTCATCCCAGGGGAATTGGGGCACCGTCTGTCGTAATTCATTCATTTTTCGTTGGTCGTACTCCATCAGTTCCAACAATGATTCACACGCTTGTACCAATGCATTCCAATCTTCCTGTGGAATTTCCACGCGGTCATCCTCTTCTTCTAGATATGAGTTGCGCACGGGTTCATCCTCTCCATTCTCTTCAACCTCTATTTCATCATTTTGGAGAGCCTTTACCTCCAAGCGATAGTGACCGCTCTCCCGTAAAGTTAAATCCAAGCCGCCTTCGCTTACTTCAATTCGTTGGATCATGCGCTGCTCCTCCGGTATTTGTTCCAAATACCCGACGATCAGATCAAACAATAAATAGGTGATTTCCTGTTCTTTCCCCAATCGATCCAACCTCCTCGCCCAAGCGTATATAGAATCGAATGAAAATATCAGCAGACTCATTAACGGGTTTGGATCATGCCATGTTTCTCTGTCACTTGCCAATCGGGTTGGTGGTGGTTCACAATAGAAAATATGATTTCCCAATGTATTGCGCATAAGACAACCTTCGGTAAAGCAGTTTGCGCCGACGGATAATAAAAGAAGGGAGGCTGGCGCTCAGCCCTAAAACCATGGAAATTCGCATTCTATTATTTGCGGCAGTAGCCGAAGCCATCGGTCAACGGTCGATTACCCTTAAACTGCCTGCACAAGCGTCTGTGCGTGATGTGATTCAACAGTTGGAACATCAGTACCCGGACGCCTCCGAACTGATCCGCGTCGCCGTCATCGCCCGTAATCAGGAATACGCCGAATTGGATGAGACAATTCTTCCCGGAGACGAAATTGCCCTGATCCCACCGGTAAGCGGTGGAGAGGCGGAGGAAGCGTCCTTATTTACCATCACGGAGGAACCCCTGTCTGCTGACCGCCTCATTGCGCTCGTCTCCAACCCCAGAGCCGGAGCGGTACTCACGTTTGCCGGAACAGTGCGGGAGTTTACCGCCGATCGGCGCACGATCCATCTGGAATATGAAGCATATGGCCCCATGGCAACCCAGAAAATGAAAGCGATCGCGGCGGAGATCCATCAACGGTGGCCGGATGTGCGCGTCGCCATGACACATCGGGTAGGAAAGCTGGAGCCGGAGGAAATTAGCGTCCTGATCGCCGTCGCTTCCCCTCATCGGCCGGAATCCTTTGCAGCGGGTCGTTATGCAATTGAGCGCTTAAAACAGACCGTTCCCATCTGGAAAAAGGAGATCTGGGAAGACGGCACACAATGGCTGGGTCCACAAACCGATCACTGGGATCCTCGAAAACCCGCGAATCCCTCATAACCCATCCCTTCCAGCAAAGGAGGTGCTACCATGTCCATTCCACATGGTCGTTTTTCCAGGCAGATCTTGTTTTCCCCGATTGGAGAAAGGGGACAAGCGGCACTGGCCCGGGCAAACGTGGCTATCGTCGGCATCGGCGCTTTGGGTACCGCCCTGGCTCACCATCTAGTACGAGCAGGAGTGGGTCACCTTCGCATCATTGACCGCGATTTTGTGGAAGAGAGCAATCTGCAGCGACAAATGCTGTTTACAGAGAAAGATGCAGAAGACTCCATGCCCAAAGCGATCGCCGCCCGCGATCACCTGCAAACAATCAACTCCGCTGCCGACATAACGGCCCATGTAGCCGACCTGACCTGGCGTAACGCCGAAGAGTTGCTTACCGATGTCGACCTAATCTTAGACGGCAGCGATAATTTCTCCGTTCGCTATTTGATCAACGATACAGCTGTAAAGCACGGGATCCCATGGATTTACGGCGGAGCAGTCAGCTCGCGAGGAATGACCTTCACCATTCGTCCAGGAATCACACCCTGTCTCGCTTGCCTCTTCCCGGAAATCCCTGCTCCTGGAACGACGGAAACCTGTGATACCGCCGGTGTGATTGGACCCGTAGTGCAGGTGGTGGCCGCTTACCAGGCAGCGGAGGCACTTAAGCTGTTGGTAGGGGATACGGATGCTCTCGATTCCCGCCTGCGCCATTTTGAACTGTGGCACAACCGGGATGGCGCATTGCAAGTGGCTCCGAGCAAACGAGAACATTGCCCGGTATGTAAACAGGGGGAATATAAACACTTGCATCCATCCAACCCCACTGATACCGCTGTTTCCCTCTGTGGCCGCAACACGGTACAAGTGTCATCAGCAAGCACCCTCGATTTAGATCGGTTGGAACACCGCCTCTCCTCACTGGGTACAGTGGAGCGAAATCGCTTTTTGCTTCGCGCCCAGGTGGATGAGCAGCACCGTTTGGTGATTTTCCCCGACGGACGGGTACTGGTGCAAGGCACCGATCAAGCGGAAACAGCTCGTTCCCTCGTAGCCCGTTACATCGGAGCGTAAAACCAAACCCAGCGATTACGCAAAGGTCGCTGGGTTTGGTTTTTTACTCATCACCAGGCGCCACCTTAACATTGGCCAGCCGTTCCATCACTGTGATTAAGGCGTGAGTGCCGTCTTCATTTCCACCGTGGGCCTGCACAGAACGAAGCAGTTGATTGGCGGTCGCCGTTCCCACCAGCGGCAATTGGAGACGTTCGGCTTCCTCCAGCACAATGCGTAAATCTTTTTGTTGGAATTGAACGGAAAAACCAGGATCCAGGTCTCCTTCTACTATCCGTGGACCCAAATTGGACAAGGCCCACGATCCAGCCGCACCCTTACTAGTCACCTGAATCATTGTATCCAGATCCACCCCGGCCTTTTTCGCCAATGTTAATGCTTCCACCATTCCCAACAAGTTTAATCCACACATAATCTGGTTGCACGCCTTTACCGTCTGACCTGCACCGGCGGCGCCACAATGAATGATACTGGAACCCATCGCTTGCAAAACCGGCTTCACTTCTTCCAGCACAGCCGCTTCCCCACCTACCATAATGGAAAGCGTCCCTTCTTGTGCACCGACATCCCCACCGCTGACGGGAGCATCCAACATCCGCACACCCCGCTCTGCCGCCGTCTTGGCTAGCTGCTGCGTTGTGGCAGGGGAGATGGTGCTCATATCGATCCAGACAAGCCCTTGATGAGCACCGGCCAGGATTCCGTTTTCCCCTTCCACTACTGCACGCACATCCGGTGTATCTCCTACGATGGTGATCACCACATCGCTCAACTCCGCCACTTCCCGCGGTGAGTCCGCTAGTTGTGCGCCCCATCCCGCTGCTTCCTCCATCTTGGACCGGGTGCGATTCCAGACCGTCACTTGGAATCCGGCGCGATGAAGATTATATGACATCGACCGCCCCATAATCCCCAAACCGATAAACCCCACTCGCTGTGCTGTCTCCATTGAAATACTCCTTTCCCTTTTATCCCATTCGCTCTTGAAACCGTTCCTTCAGGCTCCGTTCCACCGCTTGCCACCATTCCCGTTTTTCCAACAACTGTTGCCTAAAATCCTTATATAGAGCCCGTTGCTTTTCCTTAAACATCGGGTCTTCCGAAGAGGGAAGTTGGGCCCGTATCGCATCGATCGCCGTCTGTACCTCAGGCGCACGCGGTCCCCACACCACCCGTTCCTCTCCTTTATCGTCGATAAAAATAAAAATCGGAATTGACCGTGATTTTCCATTGGTCAAATATTGATCCATCAATTCCAGATTCTCATCGCGAATCAGATAACGCATCTCAATCCCGGCCTTCTCCGCGATTCGCATCACGATAGGGACACACATCATCGCATCTCCGCACCAATCCGCCGTCAACACGATGCCCCGTAGTCGCCGGTTGGCTAACTCAGAAAAATATGCTTCACTTTCCTGCGGTTGAAAAGAACGGTAGATCTCCAGCAGGGCTTCGCGGTTTACTTCCATGCTGTCGATATACGCTTGCCCTGTCATCCCCTGCTCAAACCATTGATCGAGATTCATGTTTTTCACCCTCCCTCATCCTCTTTATATTGTAACGGATGTCACTTTAGATGTCCCTACAATCCCCGTTGCCTATTCTGAACAATATCGATACAATTAGGAAATAATATTTGCTTCGATTCTCTAAAAAGCTGGACAAAAAGGATGGATCTTATGAAGCACAACACCATTGGACTGTATAGCATCATGACCTTTAATATGATGATTTGGGGCCTAAACGCAGTGGCTCTCAAAATATTAGTCACCCACTTCCCTGCAGTCACCATGCAGGGAGTGCGTATTTTTTTGGCTGGACTGGTGTTATTGCTGTATATCGTGATAAAAAGAACGTGGAAACCACTCACCAAAAGAGATTGGGGTTGGACTATCGGTATCATACTGACCGGTGTGGTAGGTCATCACCTTTTTCTTGCCTGGGGGCTGACGATCACCACCGCCTCCAACGCCGCACTAATTTTAAGCTTGGTCCCGTTGATGACCGCCTTTCTTTCCTTTTTATTTCTGCGGGAACATATCACCCCGGCACGCATGGGTGGGATTCTGCTTGGCCTCATCGGCGTTATCCTGGTCGTTCTTCGCGGCGGCACTGGCCTGTCCACTTCCATGTGGGGAGATCTTTTGATCGGGGGAGCGATGATCTTCCAAGCATGCAGCTTTATTTTAATCAAGAAGGCAACAGACACCATCGACGCCAAACAATTGACAACCATTATGTTTCTGGCTGGCGCGACACTGATCTTTCTCATCGGCCTGTTCATCTCTCCTGATGGCGTATCGATCATGCTGGAAGGACCGTTGTGGGTATGGGCTGTTTTAATCGTATCGGGGGTCGTGGCTACAGCTTGGGGACACGCGATGTACAATGCGACCATCCACCAACTGGGCCCAGGCCAAACCGCTGTCTTTATCAACTTAACTCCCTTTTTTGCCTTAGTGGGTTCCGCACTCTTTCTCGGTGAAGCAATACAATGGGTGCAAATCGCCGGATTCGCATTAATCATCGTCGGAGTTTTCCTTGGCACTGGAGCCTGGGGCGAAGGGGAACGGATGAAAGCGCGAACCGTTCATAGAGAGACGGGTATTCATTGAGTCAGACAGTCAACTCTCCTCCTCCACCGGTTCCTCGATCTCCTGCAATCGCAATGTTCCCTTACAATGGCCGCAGCGATAGCGGGAGGGGTCCATTCGCTTTTTGCGTGGAAATTGACGCCCGCACGCTTGACAGCTCAGCAGCCACCGCACCGACCGACGGCGGGGAGAGAGATTGGAGAGAGGAGGAGCATGGCAAAGACCGCCAACCTGGGCCAACAGTTCCCGAAACTCCCGATCGCGGTGACGATAGCCCCTTCTCTGCAAATGCAGGTGATAGTGGCACAACTCATGGCGGATAATGCCGTCCACCACCTCCCACCCCCATTCCATCCAGTGGCGGGGGTTGATCTCAATGTGGTGATCGGATAAGAAATATCGTCCGCCCGTTGTGCGTAGACGGCCATTAAAATAGGCAAGGTGACGAAACGGCTTACCAAAATCCTGCAACGAAATCGTCTCCACTCGCTTTTGTAGTTCGTCATCCGATGGTTTGGTGTTCACAAGACAACGCCTCTTTTCATATGCTTTACAGACGAGATCCGTCTGATAGGGAGGCAACTCTCATGCCATACTGGTTGCAACGGCAACTACAACGCGCATTCCAAGGAAAAGACCGCAGGCAGATTCGTATTTTAAACGATTGTTGGTTTCAATATCAACAGCGGGGAGGACCCGTAATCACCGAATCGAAGTAATTCATACCCGCATGCTCAAAAGCGAAACCAAGTGTATGTATCGGGATCTCGGTCCGTCCCCCTTTTTTCTGTTTATCTACCTTTGTCGGCAAGCCAAAAATCCCCTACGCCATGGCGTAGGGGTTTGATTGTTATGTGTTCTTCTCAGTATTTAACCGCAGCAGCAGCATCGATACGACCATGTTGCCAATAGGTACCTGTTCCGCTGATCGGTTCAGCCGAGTTTAAGAGGGCATCTTTAACCTCGTTAGCGCTCCGACCCTGTGATGCCAAAAGTCCGGCCACACCAGCCGCAAAGGGAGTAGCCATCGAGGTACCGTCTAAGCTCTGGTATCCTCCGCCCGGTACTGTCGAGTAGATACTGGAACCGGGAGCGGCGATATCGACCCAACTGCCATAGTTGGAGAAGCTGGACCGACTGTCGCTGGAGGTAGTGGAAGCGACGGCAATCGCGTTGTCATAGTAGGCGGGATAGTTAGGGCTGGAGCTGCCGTCATTGCCCGCCGCCGCTAAGACGATGGAACCTTGGTTATGGGCGTAGTTGACGGCTTCCTCCAGTGTTTGTGCTCCCTGGTAAGCGCCCAAACTGAGATTGATCACTTCGGCACCGGCATCGGCGGCATCACGGATACCGCTGGCTACCGACTCCAAGCTGCCGCTTCCGTTGGCATCCAAAACGCGTACCGCATAGATGCTTACATTGGGAGCCGTTCCGGCAATTCCGATCCCATTGTTGGTATTGGCAGCGGCAATACCGGCAACATGGGTGCCGTGTCCGTTTTCATCCATGGGATCGTTATCGTTGTCGATATAGTCCCCACCCTTGATCACTTTTCCAGCCAAGTCGGGGTGATCATAGTCAACACCGGTATCCACCACAGCAACCTTCACATTGCTGTCGCCTTCCGTTACATCCCATGCGTCGGGAGCATTAATCATCGACAAGCCCCATTGTTGCGAAAAGGAAGGATCATCCGGTGTTGCAGTAGCATGAAAGAGAATATTCGGCTCCGCATATTCCACTTGAGGAAGCCCGCTTAACTCTTCCAGCGCTGCTTGTACGGATTGATTCTCCACTTTTACCACAAAGAAACCGGCATCGGTGTTTTTAGATACCACCCTTGCATCCAATGATTGCAGCAATGACGTCAACGCCGACACACCGACATCATCCTTAAACTTAACTACAATTTCACCGGGAACAGCATCCATCTGCACCTCAGCAGCTCGTACATCCGCCGCAGACGGAAACACCATGGTTAGTGTCAATAAAAACACCGTCAGCAGCAATAAAACGCGTTTGATAAAATCTCCTCCCCATACCAGGCATATTTTTTACGATTCTAATATTCTATCTTTTATTTAAATCCCCTTCCTGTTTTGAGAATTTATTAGCATCTTTTTTTAGTTACTTCCAATCTTTATTTCTTATTTACCAATAACAAGGAATGAGGATGGCAGATCGATAACAAAGGAGGCGAGCTCTAGTCTCTTTCCTTTTAGCGAGATAAAGGGTAGTCCGCTTCATCTCTCCAGACCCAACAACAGGGCGGTCGGGAGTGGATTTCCGCTTTCGCTTTGTCGTTTAATAGCAAAAAACCCCTGTGCCAGCACAGGGGTTTTTTGCTATTTTTTTAGTAGCCTACCGCTGCAGCAGCATCGATTCGGCCATAATTCCAAAAGAGGCCCGTACCGCTGATCGGTTCAGCCGAGTTGAAGAGTGCTTCTTCAATCTCGTCAGCACTTCGGCCCTGAGAAGCTAAGAGTCCGGCCACTCCCGCAGCATGAGGGGTAGCCATCGAGGTACCACTGTAGCTTCCATAGCCTCCACCCGGTACGGTCGAGTAAATATCGGAGCCAGGAGCGGCGATATCGACCCACCAACCGAAGCTGGAGAAGCTGGAACGACTGTCGCTAGAGGTGGTGGAAGCAACGGCGATCGCACTGTCGTAGTAAGCCGGGTAGCTCGGCAGGGGAAGGCCGTCATTGCCAGCAGCCGCCACAACGACAGATCCTTGGCTGCGCGCATAGTCGACGGCATCTTTCAAGGTTTGCGCCCCAATCAAGGCGCCCAAGCTGAGATTGATCACTTCGGAACCAGCATCGGCAGCATCACGGATACCACTGGCTACCGCATCCAGGCTGCCGCTCCCGTTGGCATCCAGGACTCGCACCGCATAGATGCTGACACCGGGGGCCGTTCCGGCAATCCCAATACCGTTGTTGGTATTGGCGGCGGCAATACCGGCAACATGAGTGCCGTGTCCGTTTTCATCCATGGGATCATTATCGTTGTCGATAAAGTCCCCACCCTTGATCACTTTGCCAGCTAAGTCAGGGTGGTTATAATCGACACCGGTATCCACCACGGCGACCTTGACACTGCTGTCACCTTCCGTCACTTCCCAAGCAGCGGGAGCATTGATCTTCGTCAAGCCCCACTGTTTCGAAAAATCGGGATCGTTCGGTGTTGCCATCGTATGGAAAAGGATATTTGGCTCCGCATATTCCACATTGGAAAGCGCACTCAGCTTCTTTATGGTCGCTTGAACAGAGGCATCCTTCACTTTTACTACGGCAAAACCGGCATCGGTATTTTGGGAGACCACCTCGGTATCCGGAGATTCCAGGGCGGAAGTCGCCTTCGCCACACCGACCTCATCCTTAAACTTCACTACGATTTCACCAGGAACAGCATCGGCCGTTTCTGCCGCCTGCACATTGGCTGTAGTCGGAAAAACTAAGCCCACCGTCAATATCATTACCGTCAACAACAACAGAACACGTTTGATAGTAACCCCTCCCCCAATATCTATATTTTTTCCAATTTCAATATTCGATCTCTTAGCGAAAACTCCTTTTCTTTTTGATGGTTTTTATAATTTCCATCCAAAAGAACTATTGAATCGACAAAAAGACCCATCCGCAAAAAAAGAGAAGGACTCTTTTATCTTTAGTGGAAAAAAGAGTCCTTCTCTATCGAAGTCTATTGATTAGCCGATTTGGGATGAAGGGGAAGAGATTTTAAGCCCTATGTGCTCGTTATTCCCTTCCACTATTCAGCTCATCGACAGATTTCCTTATCACCGATTAATGCTCCCGCTGTGCAATCGAGCCTCCGCTCTCGCCCGCTGTCACCATCAAAATGGAGCCCATCAGTGCGCTACCCGATAAATACAAGGCATCCGCCAATTCGGTATTGATCCTGTATTGAGGGTTGCTGTCATGATGGGAAAAAGGATTTTCTCCCCCATCAGCCGCAATCATATTTTGTACCGCCTGACGGCAGGTTTCAGATGCCAACATCTTGGGGTAAAGACGTTCAAATGTCGCTGCAACAAATGTATCCCGATCACGTGCCGCCCCCGGCAACTCCTGCCCCTTCATCTCCGCTTCAACAAAAGCGGCAATCGCCGCTACATCCTCGGGATAACCCTGAAATCGCTTGCCACAGGCAACCGCCATCTCCGTCATCTTCCGGCTTAAATGAGCAGACACTTCTGCTTGATCCATGCCCATTCCTCCCT
The DNA here is from genome assembly GCF_003046315.1 of Desmospora activa DSM 45169. Lineage (NCBI taxonomy): Bacteria > Bacillati > Bacillota > Bacilli > Caryophanales > Thermoactinomycetaceae > Desmospora > Desmospora activa. The sequence goes on from NZ_PZZP01000004.1 coordinate 84,531, forward strand.
TTCGCCTACTGTTCGTTCTCATTTTGTCCAGCAAAAGAGGAAACATGCGCAAAAGAGAAAGGATTGAGCACAGCGTGCTGAAGCGACGCATTAAAACTTTTCCGCTGCTAAATCTCGTTCAATAGGCAGTTTTCAATGTGGCCTTCGCAAAGTACCTGGAGTGCGCGTTCAGAGACGACGAGGTCGGATTCACTGGACAGTCCAAAATCATCACTCTCTGCCATCCCGGTGATGCGCAACCATAGAAATTTCGGCAACTGACCTTGTCCGATAAGTTCTTCGTCTTCGGGAGAAAGTATAACCTCGACATCGTCGAGGTTATACCCTGACAAATTCGCCTGATTGAGTCGCTTAGCCATTCCCTCCGTTACGATGAAAGCGGCTGCCGCTTCGAGAAGTTCGTCGACAAGCCAATTTACGAAATCATAGTGAAGATATTCGTATACAGGCGGCCTGACGGTGACGTCGACAACAGAATTTCTACCAACTTCACCGGCTACTTCTGGGCAGAGCGTATAATACTTCATACAATTCGCTTATTCCTCCTTATTGGAAGCTGTGTCAACCTGACACGACTGCGGCAGACTGCGGACTGGTGGATCGAAGAGCGTAAAGCCGGGTGATGAAATTTATCCACATCGAGTTTTACAGTCGATCCACCTTGAATTCTAGCGGTCATTTTTGTTCTTCCCCTAAACCTACCTCCCACACCTGCAAAAAAGCGTAAGGATTGATCGCTTCCCGCATGGGCGACCAACGGCTTTCACGGACATAAACGGTAAAATGAAGATGTGGCGCAAACTGGCCTGTCGTTCCCTCCGGCCCATATCCGCTGTCCCCTACATAACCGATAATCTGCCCTTTTTTCACTTTGACGCCATCTTCAATCCCTTCCGCATAGCGCTCCAAATGCGCATAGTAGTAAGAGATCTGTGGATGCGCTTCATCCTGAATTCGAAGTCGCCATCCGCCCAACTCATTCCATCCCTTGGATACAACTTCACCGTCGCTGACTGAACGAATTGGTGTCCCCTTAGCGGCAAACATATCCGTACCCTCATGGACACGATCGCCGCCATAGGTGCGACTATCCCCCCATGTATCGCCATAATCCACATTTTGTTCCGCATCAAAGGGAAAGCGATAATCTTCCGTCAGCGGAGACGCTGCCCAACGATAGGATTGCGCCAAGGCGATCACCTCTCCCGCCTCGGATTCCGATAACAGAGCACGGACTGCCTGTTCTGCATCGTCATCGCTTAGCTCCTCTTTCCCGACGGCATCCCGCATCTCCTCCGCCAAAGCGAGAATCTGCTGCCGATCCACCCCTTTATACTCGTTCAATATCTCATGCTGAGCAGCCAGATAAGGCCAAGGCACCTTCATTTCTGACTCCACCTCTGCATATACGGTGGCCAACTCTCCCGGCACCATCATCTCCGGGACCTCCGTCCCCTGGTTCATATCGTATACCCAATAAACGGCGACTCCTATCGCCCCGATCAATCCCAGAAGCAACAACAACTGAAATATGCGACGCAGCAAACCTTATCCTCCTCTTCCCAATAACAGCGGAATGATGTGTAGAGTAGTATTTCTTCATTATATTATCCGTGAAGGAACAAAGGCCGCACAAGAGGTTGTGGTTGTAATTATATTGAAGTGGATGACTCTTATTTTTAGGCTGTTTTCTAAAAGATTGTTGCTATTGAATAAAAAAATGAATGGCGTACCCAACGATCATTTGAGTACGCCAATTTATATTATTTCGAAATTTGCTTATTCCATTAAAGCCCCCGTTTGCAGAAGATCGTTGTTCAACTATACAAAACCCGAATTATAAGCCTTTGATATCCTCAACAACTTCGGACAAATCGTTGTCAAACAGATGTCCACGCCCATCAAACTTCCGAATAATTGCCTTCGGAATTTTTTCTGCATAATGTGTAAGGTGGGAAAAAGGAACAATTTCATCGTCGCGGCTATGGTAAAAGAAAATTCGTGGTATTTCTTGAAGCTTTGAGGAGGAGTCTTCTTGCAAAACAGACTCATCATATGGTGGCGCAATAAGGAACACACTGGTAATAGTTTTTGTCAGTTTCTCTTCAGAAAGATACTTCAACAAAATGGAACCGCCCACAGAGTGTCCAACAAAAATCACTTCACCGTTTAGCTTGCTAAGGTCTTTTGAAATCTGAACTTTCCATGTTTCATAATCAGGTTTTTCCTCATTAGGCATCTTAGGATAAAGTACATTGTAATTGGAGCCGAGAGCATCTTGCAGATATCCTGCCAATTTTCCATCTTCTTCATATGCTCCATGACCTGCACCTTGAATGAATAATATGTGTTTTTGCATATTTCAACTCCCACTTTTTTTAAGTTTATCACATATGACTACTAAGGATTTCTTCTCGATTGCTTAATAGTTTTCCTCTTGGTTAAATCGTTAAACTCTTCATATACATTTTGCCACATACGAAAAATCACCTCTAACTATTATACATCGCAAAGATATAAAACGATCCGCCATCAAAAATAAAACAAGGCCGCAATCTCCGACTGCCGGCCTTGTTTTATTTCCCATCTATAATCTTTGCATAAGTGAATCAGCTGCTAATCGTTCCAACCCTACCGTCATACCGGTACCATACTGAGCGCAACTCGTTCCCGTTTGGTGTCGACGGACAGCACCCACACATCGACTATGTCACCGACCCCCACCACATCCATCGGGTGTTGCACAAAGCGCTCACTCATCTTGGAGATATGGACTAAGCCGTCATTTTTCAAGCCGATATCGATAAAGGCGCCAAAGTCGACCACATTGCGCACGGTTCCTTTTAATTCCATTCCTTCACGCAGATCTTCCAACTGTAAGACATCGGAGCGAAGCACCGGCGCCGGCAACTCTTCCCGTGGGTCGCGCCCCGGTCGCAATAGCGCCTCCACGATATCGCGCAAGGTTGGTTCCCCGCATTCCAGCTGTTGCGCCGTCGCCGCTACATCGACGGTTCGCAACTTCTCTTTCAGCGCTGCGCTTCCGATTTCCTGGGGTTGACTGCCCAGCTCCTGCAGCAACGCTTCTACCACCGGATACGATTCCGGGTGAATCGGTGTCTGATCCAAAGGATTCTCCCCTGTGGGAATGCGCAAAAATCCGATGCACTGTTCATAGGTTTTCGCACCTAAGCGTGGTACCTTTTTTAACTGTGCACGGTCGTTAAAACGACCTTCTTCATCCCGACGCTTAATGATGTTTTTGGCCACGGAGGCATTGACCCCGGAAACATACTGCAATAGCGCTACCGATGCGGTATTCACATCGACACCGACATGGTTGACCGCCGACTCCACCACTGTGGTCAAACTTTCACCCAACCGCTTTTGCGACACATCATGCTGATACTGTCCCACACCGACCGCCTTTGGCTCGATCTTTACCAATTCCGCCAAGGGGTCTTGTAGACGGCGGGCAATCGAAACTGCACTCCGCTGGGCCGCATCCAAGTCGGGAAACTCCTCCCGCGCCAGTTTGGAAGCGGAGTAAACGCTAGCCCCCGCCTCATTGACGATGATGTAATAGACGTTGCGCTCCAACTCTTTCAACAACTCCGCCACAAACGATTCCGTCTCACGGGAAGCAGTCCCGTTTCCAATGGCGATAATACCGATTGGATACGATTGTAGCAGCTGTTTGATCCTTTGTTTAGCCTCTTCGATCCGGGCTTGCGGCGGTGTCGGAAAGATCACTCCCACTTCGAGCATCTTGCCGGTATCATCCACTACCGCCCATTTGCAACCGGTGCGGTAGGCCGGATCCAATCCCAGTACCCATTTGCCTCGGATCGGCGGTTGCAGCAACAGTTTACGCAGGTTTTCCGAGAAAATATGAATCGCCTGCTCTTCTGCCATTTCCGTCATTGAATTACGGATCTCACGTTCCAGCGAGGGAAAGATCAGCCGCTTATAGCTGTCGGCAGCCACTTCCTTCAAATAGCGGTAGGGCCGTGGAGACAAGGCCCGCTCCAGCCGCGTTAGGATGGGGCCATCCTCTTCCACTTCGATGTGCAACTTTAGCACATCTTCACGCTCACCCCGGTTGACGGCCAAAATGCGGTGTGCCGGCATCGTGCGAACCGGTTCACGCCGTCCGTAGTACATCTCATACACCGAAGTGGTATCGGGATCTTTTGCTTCTGATACCAATACACCCCGCTTCCACATCCGCTCCCGCACCCATTTGCGGATATCGGCATCATCCGCCAGCTCCTCGGCCAAAATATCCATCGCACCGGCCAATGCCGCCTCTGCTGAGTCGACTTCTTTTTCCTCATCGACAAAAGAGGGGGCGAGTGCGTTCACCTCTTCCTCCGTCTGCGCCCGCTGCATCGCTTCAGCCAAAGGCGCCAGGCCGCGCTCACGGGCGACTGAGGCCCGCGTCTTCCGCTTGGGCCGATAGGGACGGTACAAATCCTCTACCGTCTGCAACTTATCGGCAGTCTCAATTTTTTGCCGCAGTTCATCCGTCAGTTTATCCTGTTCGTCGATGAGACGGATCACTTCTTCTTTGCGCTGATTCAACTGCACCAGATAACGATGCCGCTCTTCAATCGCCCGCAACTGCTCTTCGTCCAACTCTTGTGTCATCTCTTTGCGGTAACGGGCGATAAACGGAATCGTGTTCCCATCCTCCATCAATTCCACACTGGCTTTCACCTGTCCGGGACGCAATCCCAACTCCGTCGCAATCAATTGATATCTCTCGTTTGCTTCCATGAGCCCCTCCGTATCCAATCGAAGTTCGTCCTTCATCATACCTTCTTTATCACCACAGAGCAATTCGACCCATGGAGCGGGACTCCTCTGCCAAAAGGAGTAGGAAAGGCGTCTAGTGATGAAATTTATCCCGTTGATGATACAAAGATAGAACCGTTGCGGTAGATCTTTGCATGCGAAGAGCCTTTGCTGTGCCATAGTGGAAGAAATCACTTTTCTTGAAGAAAACGAGATCATTATTTACCCTGGATCGTTCATGAGTTCAAAATCCGATTGCTGGTCCAGAGTCTTTGGAATTTTGATTCCCGTACAATGTCTCCATCAGTTAGACTAACGACTAACTCGCCTTCATTCTTTCAATTTCCAATTATTCTATTGACAGAATTGTCGTCCCGTTCTATTATCGCTAATAGACGCTTCTCGATGCTGGGATTTCTGATGATCCCGCAGTGCTTCTTCCGCTGGAAGCAAGTATGCTGGAAGCGTGGTACCCTCTCAAGGTATCCCTCTCCTATTAATCGTGGTGTCGGAGGTTCGATTCCTCCATCCCTGAAAAGGGATTAGCTCAGTGGTAGAGCACACGAAACATCGGGGTTCGATTCCCCAATCGTCTAGGGGACGATGCTTGGCAAAGCATACTCTTACAACAGGCTGTTGCGCAAACCCTTCGTGAACGGGCGGGAGCACTCCTGTCCGTTCACACCAAGACGGCGACCTTGTAGGTTGGCGGATACCGGTTTGGTTTCTCTTTTGTCGACCGAGCTGGCAAAAGCGATCGTGGGAAGAGTAGGTCCGAGCTTTCGGCGGTTGTTTTTCCTCCCGGTCCCATGAGAAAAGCCACTCCTCAAACCAATCTCCGTCGTCAGCTTGGGGAGGGGACCGCAGCAGTCTCCCATTTTATTATTCAGAGAAGAGGAATCATCATGATTCACATTCAAAAGGATCAGCGCGGCTTCTTCTTTAAACGGGGTGACTATGTCAAATTCCTCAAGCCGGGGAGCTACTTTTCGCCGTTGTTTGCCAACCGCTCCTTCAGCCGTTATCAAGTCGTGATCGTGGATGTCAATGAGCCGTTCTCCCTTCCCGATCATCCCCTTCATCTGTTTTTACACGATGAAGAGCTGCTTCAGGAGCTAACCATCCTCGATGTACAGGATCATGAGTTGGCGCTTCACTATGAAGACGGAAAATTTGTCAATGTATATCCTTCCGGCAAATATGCCTTTTGGAATGTATATAAAAAACACACCTTTACGATGGTGGATAAACGGGAGCCTGCGGTTGAGGAAGAGATTGACCGCACCATCTTTAATCAAACGGAGTTACGGGGATATTTTCAAATCCAGCATATCCCCAAACAACACCGTGGCCTTCTTTTTTACAATCATCAGTTTCAAAAAGAGGTAAAACCGGGAAACTACTATTTCTGGTATAGCGCGATCGCCGTTAATATGGAAACGATCGATATGCGCCGTCAGCAACTGGACATCGCCGGCCAGGAAATGATGACCGCAGATAAAGTGACACTGCGGCTCAACTTCGTTTGCCAGTATCAGGTGACCGATCCGTTGAAAGTGCTGGAGATCAACAACTTTAAGGAACAAGTCTATATCCATCTGCAGCTGGTATTGCGGGAATATATCGGCACCTATCGCTTGGACGAGTTGTTGAAACAGAAGCAGGAAATCGGCTCCCTCGTATTGGAGCGGTTAAAGGAGAAAGAAGCGGAGTTTGGCGTCCGTTTTATCGATGCTGGAGTAAAGGATATCATCTTACCCGGCGATGTCAAAGAGATTATCAACACCGTCCTGATCGCGGAGAAGAAAGCACAGGCCAATCTTATCACCCGCCGGGAAGAGACCGCATCGACCCGCAGCCTCTTAAACACCGCCAAGCTGATGGACCAAAACGAGACACTGTATCGATTGAAAGAGCTGGAGTTTATGGAGCGCATTTGTGAAAAAATCGGCGATATCTCCATCACCGGCGGCGGCAACTTGCTGGAACAACTGAATGATCTGCTAGTACGGAGAGCGGGGGAAAAATAAAAGTGATCAAAGGGTTATCGGGCTTGCTGCAAGGGGGTTCCTTGTACAGGCCCGTTTTTTGGTTTACTTCCCCAACTGAATTTGATAAAATTTTTGTTCGTCAGATATGTCGAAATAGAAGCACGAGGGAAGAAACAATGGTTTACTGGGAGTTATTGATCAAAAACATCAAGGTCCAATTCCAATATCGTATCGCCCATATGATCAACAATCTGGGCAGTCTTATCTTCGGCTTTATCTATATCGCCATCTGGGTCGGGGTATTAACAGGGAAGGAAGAAGGCAGCCCCTATTCCGCCACTGATATGACTCACTACATGGCGTATGGACAAGCGCTTTTATGGATGACGATCTTTTTAACACCAGGCCTCGGCATCCCCAACCGGGTGCGAAACGGAGCGATCAGCCTGGAAATGGCGCGCCCTGTCTCCTATTTCACCTATACCGCAGCACAGGAAGCGGGACGGATCATTTATAACCTCTGCTTCCGTTCCATCCCGATCTTGTTGATATTTGCACTTACGGTGGGCATCCACCTTCCTACTAACCCCATTTCTTATCTGTGGATGACGGTTGCAGCAGCTGTCGCGATCTGGCTTTCCATTAACCTTCATTACTTGATCGGGATCAGCGCCTGCTGGACCTATGAGATCAGTGGAGCTCATTTTATGATCGTCACGCTTTTATTTGGTCTCGGAGGACAACTTGTGCCGCTCGACTTGCTGCCGGGAAACTTAGGCTTGTGGGCACAATGGCTTCCTTTTGCCGGTGTGTTGTATACACCTGTCATCATTTATCTGGAGAAAGCCGGGATGGAAGCCCTATTGATACCTGTCCTTTGGGCTTCAGTATTAACCCTGTTTAATCTATGGCTGACTGGACGTGCCCGGCGGAAGTTGGAGATTCAAGGGGGATGAATGGAATGAAACTGTTCTTCACCTTGTGGGGAGCCAGCCTTCGTTCTCGTATGCAGTATAAAGGGAATTTTTTATTTTCCTCTTTTACCTACGGCCTGATCATGGCCGTCGATTTTTTGATGTTAGCAGCAATCTTGCTAAGATTTGACGATGTGATGGGCTGGACAATATACGAAGTCGGTTACCTGTATGGGATTGCATCGGCATCGATGTCCCTTTATCGCTTGTTGGCTCCGGAAATCCATGAGTTTGAACGCTATATGGTAGAAGGGGAATTTGACAGCCTCCTGATCCGTCCTGTTCCTCCACTTACCCTGCTGTTGACCCGTAACCTGGAACTGAGCCGAATCGGCGGAGTGGTACAAGGGATTGCAATCCTTGTCCTCTCCTTACACGGATTAGCAGCAACGACTCATTGGCTTCCCGCCCTTCTCTACCTACCCGTCGCCTTTATCTCCGGGTTGATTATTTCCTTCGCATTGGGGCTGATCACCGCCACCCTCGCCTTCTGGACCCAGCGCATTAAAGATTTTCAAGCTTTTACTCTATACGCCCCCAATAACGCAGCCAGTTATCCGATGAGCATTTATCCCGGTTGGCTGAAGTGGATCCTGTTTACGGTTCTGCCTGTCGCTTTTATCGCCTATGTACCCGCCCTCTATCTACTGGATAAAGGGGGAACATGGCACAACCTGTGGGTCTCCCCAGCGGTAGCAGGGGTATTTCTATGGATTTCCTTGCGCTTTTGGCGGTTTGGCATTCGTTATTATCACAGTACGGGAAGTTGAGGGAGATGCGATGATCGAAGTGAAAAACTTGCAGAAAACCTTTCAAGTGCCAATCACACAACCGGGGATATTTGGATCCATCCGGTCTCTTTTTTCTCGACAACACCGGCGAGTGAAGGCAGTGCAAAATATCTCCTTCTCGGTAGAGACTGGAGAGTGCGTCGGCTACATCGGACCCAATGGAGCCGGCAAATCCACCACCATCAAGATGTTGTCCGGAATCTTGCATCCCAGCGACGGCACAGTGACGGTGATGGGACACAGCCCACAACAAGAGCGATCCATCGTCGCCCGTCATATGGGAATTGTGTTTGGTCAACGGACACAGCTATGGTGGGACTTGCCTCTGCGTGATTCTTATGAAATTCTGAAGCAGATGTATCAACTGTCAGAGATGGATTTTCAGCGCTTTTTGCGACGATACGACGACTTGCTCGGTATTGGAAGCTTTATCGATACACCCGTGCGTAAACTATCACTGGGACAGCGGATGCGAGCAGATTTGGCTGCGGCGTTAATTCACGATCCCACTGTACTGTTTTTGGATGAGCCTACCATTGGCTTGGATGTAGTGGCTAAAAACCGAATTCGCACCTTTTTGCAAACCATGAATCGCGAGCAGAAAAAGACCATTTTGCTGACCACCCATGATATGGACGATATTGAATCCTTGTGTCAGCGGGTAATTGTTATCAACCATGGCACCATCATCTTAGATGGTACCCTCGACGCTCTGCGGCAGCGGATTGGCCTTCCTAGTGAACTGCTGCTACAGTTTGCAACAACGCCTACCGTCACCCCTATCCCTGAGGTGGAACATATCGATCTACAAGCGGAAAATCGTGTTTTGATCCGCTATGATCGCGCCCGCATCACTGTGCCAACAATTCTGGATTTCACCCGTCACTGGGGAGAAACGGTCGATATCCAGATGCAAGAGCCCTCGATCGAAAGTGTAGTGGAGACGATCTATCGGGCCAGATGATAATCCCTATCGCTAAAGCTGACGCTTTCCCGCTTACACCCAGTTATATCTTCACAAGAAAAAAAACCGTCCCATTGGACGGAGAGGCTCTGACAAACTGGTCGCAGAACGGTCAGGGGGGTATCCATCTCACGCTCCATGTGTGGCAGAGTCGCTCGACGGTAACCCCCCTCCCTGTGTTAGCAGTTTATCATCAATCTAGGATCACTCGCTTTTTTTCCGTTTGTGCAGTCCTCTCACTTCATGCATCATCCGCCATGGTTTGCTCATCACCCGGAATGGGAAATTGCGGACGAACTTGCGGGCGTCGTCTTGAAATTCTTTTTGCATGCGGAAACGCTTGGTGAGAACACGGTCCAGGTAGTCGTGATACACTTGATGCCGGACATCGGGATTGACGACGAGTTCCCTGCCGCATTGTTCGCACCGAATTTTATAGAGACTCTTGCGGATGGTCGTCACATCATGAACCGTATCATCCAGGCAATTAATACAGTACATCTCCGTCTGACTGGTCTCCTCGAACAACTCGGCCACCACCTTCCTTTAAGCGTAAAACCGCCGCCGCCGTCTCACTGTCCACGACCAGGATATCGATATATCCACCATGGAGAGCAGCTAGCAAAGCTTTTGCTTTCCCTTTTCCCGTTACCATGCAGACAACCGTAGCGATGCTTCTCATATCTTCGACATCGATTCCGATCACGCGCTCGTTGATGGGATCGGCCACTTCCTCTCCGTTTTCATCGATAAAGCGGGAATTAATGTCACCCACGGCTCCAAACTTCATTAAGCTCTCCAAGTCGGATTCCTTTAGATAACCCAATTGAGTCATGGTAGAGGCATAGGGGCTGCCCAGACCGACAATGGCCACATCCACCCGGGTCGCCTCATGGAGTAATGCCCGGATGTCCATCGAATCCAGCAACTGCTCCTTTAGATTCTCAGAAGAGAGGATCGCGGGAACATAGAGGTGTTCACAAGTGGCACTCAATTTATCCGCCAATTGTTTGGCCAGTTGATTGGAATGTAGCTGCCCGTAATTTCGCCCCATCCCCCCGATCAAAGGCAAAATGCGCAGATGTTTTGCTTGGACGAAGGGAAATTCCTGTACAAAATGGTACAAGGTCGTCCCCCAAGATACACCTACCGTCTTGGAACGGGTAATCCGTTTCTTCAGCAGAATACCCGCCGTCTTCGCCATTTGCCGCTTCACTTCCTCGTCATCCCAACCTTCTTGCACCGGGATGACAATCGCTTCTGCCAAGCCAAAGGCATTTGTCAACTGCTCCTCCAATTGCGTAGTCACAATGGTATCGTCTTTGATGGAAATCTCTACAATCCCGGTCTCCCGCGCTTTTTGCAGTAATTTGGATATCAGGGGGCGGGACAGACCGATCCGCTTTGCCACTTCGGATTGGTTGAGTCCCGCCTCGTAGTAGAGATAGGCTGCGCGAACCATTTGTCGTCTCTCTGCCCATCTTTTTGAAACCATTCTTCTCTCCTTCTCTCTTTAACTGCGGTTATAATAGGGCATCCATCAGCTCCCGGATTTTGACGATCTCCCTCTTTTCCCTGAATTCAATATCATCATAGGTGATGATTTCTCCTTGAGGGACATGCCGTTTCATCACAACATCCGGGCTGATCAAGCCGATAGGAAGAGCTTGGCTTTCTTTTTGTGCCTGAGCGGTCACCAACCGACCATAGGCGGTAAATCCACCCAGCCCATCCAGAGCCTCTCCCAGTTTTAGCGCTTTTTTCGCCACCGCCACCGTTTCCGACCGATTGCCGTAATGGGGTGCGATCGTCGATTCGCGGTCCAAGTAGGCACGGGCAATGGAGATGGGGGTCTCCAGACTGGTCAAGTGATACGGACGGTAGAGGACATAATGAGGACCCTCCCCCATGCTGAGGTACTTCATCTCTTCATGGATTTCGTCCAATTCCGTCGTAATGACGGCAAAGACACCAGGAGCGACACCGTTGACATAGTCCACGATTTTCATTCCGTTTAAGATCCCACCTTCTTCCCGCAGGCGAAACAGCGAAGGAAGATCTTTCACTTGGCCACTGGGACCGTGCATTCCCGCCACATCGGGAAGGAAGCCGGTAGCATTGGAGACGGCATTCATCTCCACCATCGTCTTGGTGCCGTCTTTAAAGGAAGCTAACATCTTTGGATTCGCTTTTTTTCGGCGGGCTTCTTCCGCGCACGAATCCGGGTTGGCTGAGCGATCCAGCGGATTATTTTTTCCTTTCCCCAGCGCGATCACCTCAAAGGAGAGCGCTTCAGCAAAATCGTGCAGTTCCATTAACGCTCCCGGTTCATCCCCCGCGGATCCAGTATAGACCACACCTGCGGCGTCTGCCACTTTTTTCAGGTAGGGGCCGATCGTCACATCGGCTTCTACATTGAGCATGACGATATGCTTTTTCTGCATAATCGCATTCCAGGCCACCATGGCCCCTACATTGGGATGGCCGGTAGCGTCCACGACCACATCCACTTCCTCCAGCCGGGGGATCATCCCGGCATCCGAGGTAACAACCACCCGGCCGCTCCGAATCGCCCGGTCAGCCTTCCCCTCATCCTGCGTCTCCAGGATGGCACTTGCGGATACCTTTGCATGCAGATAGGCGTTGCGCGCGTTTTCCGGCATCAAGTCGGCGGTGGCCACCACATCCATCCCGGCCATCCCGGCGATCTGGGCGATCATGCCCCGTCCCATCTGACCCGCTCCAACCAAACCGACACGGATGCGGGCTCCCTGTTTTTGCAAATCTTTTAACCTTCGATTCAGTCCCAGCATGATAGCACCCCCTGATCTCTGACAAAGCGAAGCGGGGCATTCACATGGATATCTCGAACCGATTTTTCTTCCAAGGCCACTTCTCCGGGAAGATCGGTTTCTGTGCGACCGGTGAAGCGAAGGGTGCAATGACCGAGATCCCGGAGCGTTTCGTTTGCTTTGCCCCCTACACTGGTCACCTCGTACTCGGTCTCGCCAAGGATAAACTTATCCCCTACCTGGATCTCGTCGTTCAATGGGGTGACGCGATGGAGCAAGGCCAAGTCATGAAGTTCCTCCGGCGCGTTCTCATGAAAGATGATCAAGGTTTTCTCCTGTTCTACAAAATCGCTTACCATGCTGCCGATTTTCGTCACTCGGGAATCCATCAGATATTTCAATATAGACACCTCTTTTTCCATTAATCCGTGTACAGTCCAAAACTGAGGAAGTAAGCGATCAATACCGCTGCAGGGCCGGTAAATAGACGGGAGATCAGCACAGCGGGCACACCCACTTCAATGGTTTCCGGCTTGGCTTCTCCCAAGGTAAGACCGACGGGAACAAAATCACAACCCACTTGGGGGTTAATGGCAAACAGAGCGGGTAAAGCCAGTTGCGGCGGGATATTTCCCCGTCCGATCTCCACTCCGATGAGCACCCCTACCACCTGGGCGATAACGGCCCCCGGCCCCAACATCGGCGAGAGAAAGGGCAAGGCAGCGACTACCGAGATGATCAACAGCCCGGGGAGGCTGCCGGCAAGGGGAGAGATCGTGTTGGCGATGATATCCCCGATACCCGTATAGAGAATAATCCCAATTAAAGCGCTTACAAAAGCCATGAAAGGAAGGATGTTTTTAATCACTTGGTCGATCGTATCCCGTCCCGACTGATAGAAGACATTGACTACGTTTCCCATCGTTTTGCCCAGCCGGTTCAACCAATTGGGCTTCACTGGGGCCGCAGCCGGCTCCGGATTCTCTTCCTGCTCAGAGACTTCCGCAGTTGCCGCCACTTCGTCCCTTGAAACGTGGGCTCCCTCCGCCAAATGCTGAATCTGTTTTACCGTGACACCGGAGACGAAGTTGTCCTCCTGGATATACCTCGCCAGGGGGCCGGAGGGAGAAGCCGCAGTAATATCCACTGTCAGCACACCCAGCTTGGGATAGAGGCCACAGCGCGCCGTACCGCCGCAATCAATAATCACACAAGCCATTTCTTCCGGATTCACTTTGTTTTTAAAGGCATCCACAGCTTTGCCGCCGGTCATGTCAGCGATCTTCTGCGCGACGGGATGAATACCCCCGCCTGTGATCGAGGCGATAATCGTTTTCTCCTCCGTGGGTTGAATCATCAAGGGCCCTCCCCACCCACCGGAGCCTTTTTCCACCTTCACAGCGCGATACTCACTCATGAACAAGCCCTCCTTTTATGAATCAGGATTGAACAACTCGCCGCTTCATCATGAACTTGGTGATATACTCGGTCACAATTCCCCGCAGCAGGATTACGAGTAAACCAACAATAAAGTAGCGGATGGCCAAGGGACCCAGAGACAGATTGAGCTGGGTAATCCCGGCTGCAATCCCTGTATAGACGAACAATTCTGCCGAGTTCGCGTGGGGAAATAGCCCCGTAATCGGATGGACAAAAGAAACAGCAGAATCGTAGAAGGCTGGCTTTTGGTTTTCCGGCAAAAATTTACCGAACGTATACGCCATCGGGTTAGTCAGGAAGAATACGGCCAACAACGGAAACAGCGTATATCGCAACAATGTAAAACGGGTGCAAAAGCGGGCAAACCGGGTAATCCGCTCTTCCCCCACAAACTTGATGAAAGCATTCACCACCGTAATCAGGCAGATCAAGGTGGGAATGATTCCAGTCACCAGACCGACAAACGTTTCACCGCCTTTTTGGAACATTCCAATAAACCCTTCTGCCAGATGGACAAAGAAATCCATATCCTTTTCCCCCTTTCGGATTAGACCGCTGCTCGCGTCTGACGCGCCTCCTCCACCTTTTCAACAGCCATATTGAGCGCCTGTTCCCAGGAGGTTCGCGGCTGAATCTCTTTCAAATCCTCAACCACCTTTCCCACCAGGGAGGGCTCATCACGAAAGCGAGCGAAAACGGAGACACCGGCCAATTTGCGGCAATGGGTAACCACACCCGCCGGATCGGTAACCAGGATGGCTACCGCCCCGGCCCCCCATCGGTTTTTGCGCACACCCACTCCCAGATAGCCGGAAGACTGACGCTGCAACTCAAAAAGTTGCCGCTGATAGTGGCGCGATTGCAACAATGTCAGGCTGCCCTGGATAACCCAAAACAGGACAAACAATAGAATAAACATCCCCCATGTACCCATCATTTCTCCCTCCTTCAAACGAGCAAGATTTCCGGTTGTTCCAGCGTTTGCTTAACGGTCTGTAGGAAGCGGGCGGCAGGTGCTCCGTCCAGCACCCGGTGGTCAAAGGAGAGGCTAAAGGTCGCGATCGGGCGCAGTTTGATCTCCCCGTCAACCCCTACGGGCTTTTCCTTGATGCGGCCCACTCCCAGAATTGCAGATTCCGGCTGATTGATGATCGGTGTAAATCCATCCACTTCATACATGCCCAGATTGCTGATGGTAAAAGTGCTTCCCGACAGTTGATCCGGTGTCAACGTTTTCTCGCGGGCCGCTTGGGCCAACTCCTTGCACTCCTGGGTCAATTGAGCCAATCCTTTACGGTTGGCGTCTCGGATAACGGGAACCAGAAGCCCCTCTTCCACGGCGACGGCCAAGCCCAAGTGAATATGCGAATGGCGTAGGATCTCTTTCCCCTGCAAGGAAGCATTCACTTCCGGATGCTGTTTTAAGGCGAAGGCGCAGGCTTTCAAAATGAGTTCTGTGTGGGACAGACGATACCCCGTCTGTTGTTCCACCACCTCCAACAACTGCTGACGTGTCTCGATGGCAGCACCCATGTCCACATCAGTAAATAAGGTAACATGGGGGGCACTAAAAGCGCTCTCCGCCATCCGTCGGCCTACGGTTTCCCTCATTCCCCGATAAGGGATGATCTCTCCTTGCGACTTTTGGGAAATCTCTCTAGACAAGGACGGCTTGTCCATTGACTTGCGGGTGGCGTATACTTCCACGTCTTCGCGGTGGATTCTCCCTTTTCGCCCTGAACCCGTCACCTCGTGTAAGAAAACCCCCAATTTTCGAGCAGTCCTGCGGGCGGAGGGAGTGGCACGAATCGTTTCCAAACCCGACAGAGGCGCTTCTGGGACTGCAACGGTAGACTTTGGCGTCGTTACGGATGCCCCTTTTGCACCACTGAACCCTTCCTTTCGGGGGAGTGCTGATGAATTTTGCCTAAGCTTGGACACAGAAGATTCCAACTCCAATTCATCTTGCTTGGATGGCCGCCCTTCTGGCACCACCTCCCCTTCCTCTCCGATATAGCCGATCACTTCGTTAACGGCGACTTCCTCATCGGGCCCGTGAAGAATGCGCAGCAGCGTCCCCGATGTGTAGGCCTCCACTTCGATATTGATCTTGTCCGTCATCACTTCCAGAATCGGCTCCCCTTCCTCTACAGGGTCACCCGCTTCTTTAAACCATTGCAGAATTGTCCCTTTTTCCATCGTCATCCCCAACTTTGGCATCCAGATCGCTTGAGCCATGTTGTCTCCCCCCTTTCATATCACCTTGGCGACCATCTGTTCAATCGCCTGGACGATGTCCTCTTCCTGTGGCACGGCGGCTTTTTCCAACTGCGGATTGTAAGGGATAGGCACTTCCTTGCCACCCAGCCGAACAATGGGAGCGTCCAGATAATCGAAAGCTTCGCTCTCAGCGATCATGCTGGCGATTTCCGCTCCGTATCCACCCCGTTTTACCGCTTCATACACCACACAGGCGCGCCCTGTCTTCTTCACCGATTGGATCATCGTCTCCTCATCCAGCGGCACCAGGGTACGAGGGTCTACCACCTCCACCTCGATCTCTTTTTTCGCTAAGATCTCTGCCGCTTGCAAGGCTTTTGGCACCATGATGCCGGTGGCGATGACGGTGACATCTGTTCCCTTTCGTTTCACTTCCGCTTTTCCCAAAGGGATGGAGTAGGGCTCCTCTGGTACCTCGCCCTTTGTTTTGTACAGGAGTTTATGTTCATAAAAAATGACGGGGTTATCATCCTCGATGGCAGCCTTTAGCAGTCCTTTTGCATCGTAGGGAGTGGAGGGCTGCACCACCTTTAGACCGGGTACGTGGGCCACCCATGCTTCTAGGCTTTGCGAATGTTGCGCCGCCGCCCCGGTGCCTGAGCCGGAGGGGGTGCGAACCACCATCGGCACCTTTGCTTTGCCGCCAAACATATACCGCATTTTAGCCGCTTGATTAACCAGTTGGTCCAGTGCAATGGTGATAAAGTCAGAAAACTGAAGCTCCAGCACCGGCCGCATGCCCGTCAAGGCGGAACCTGCCGCCGCACCGGCGAGGGCGGATTCGGAAATCGGCGTATCCCGGACCCGTTCTTTTCCTAGCTGTTCCTGCATACCGCGAGTAACACCGAAAGCACCGCCGTAGATACCGATATCCTCTCCAAAGAGAAAAACGTCCGCATCTGCTTCCATCGCTTGTGTCAACGCTTCACGAACCGCTTCCAAATACGTAATCTCCCGCAACAGCCATCCCTCCTTTATGCAAAAACATCTTCTTCCAACGACTTCAGGGGTGGAAACGGACTCTCCTCAGCGAATCGCACCGCCTCTTCAATCTCCTCTTTCGCCTGTTTCCGAACCGCTTCCGCCCGATCTTCATCTAAGATGCCCTCCTGAATCAATTGTTCCGTGTACCGCTTAATCGGATCGCGCCTGTTTCGCCACTCCTGCTCTTCCTCGCGGGTACGGTATTTCTTGGCGTCGCTCTTGGAGTGTCCTTTCCAGCGATAGGTTTTTGCTTCGATCAGAGTGGGACCGTCTCCAACACGTGCTCGTTCAGTCGCTTCTGAGACCGCTTTCATTACTGCAAACAAATCATTACCGTCGATGGTAACGCCGGGAATGCCGTATCCCAATCCCCGCTCCGAGATATTTTTCACCCGGAACATCTCCTTGGTGGAACCGGACATGCCATACTGATTATTTTCACAGATAAAAATAACGGGTAGGTCCCAGATCGCCGCCAAGTTGATCGATTCGTGGAAGCTCCCTTCATTGGCCGCCCCATCTCCGAAGAAACAGATAGTCACATAACCGAGATTTTTCAGTTTAGAAGTTAGCGCCGACCCCACAGCGATGGGAATACCCCCTCCCACAATACCGTTGGCACCCAAGTTACCCAGGTCCAGATCGGCGATATGCATCGAGCCCCCTTTTCCTTTGCAATAGCCCGTCTCCCGACCAAAGAGTTCTGCCATCATCCGCTTGACATCCGCCCCTTTGGCGATGCAATGTCCGTGTCCCCTGTGAGTACTGGTGATTTTGTCCTTCGGTTGCAACACCGCACACGCCCCAGCGGCAGTTGCCTCCTGTCCCACGCATAGGTGTGTTGTTCCGTGAATCGCCCCTTTGGCAAAAAATTCGTCCACTTTTTCGTCAAAATACCGAATCAACCACATCTGATGGAGCAATTCCGGGAGAAGTTCCCTTTTGATCGGAAGTGTATCCATGGAGATCAATTTGTCTCCCCCCTCACACTTGAATGTTATCGCTTACATTTTACAAATGTTCATTTCAGTTACATTTGTTAAACTCACCTTCATGCTATGAATTTGACAGAAGATTGTCAATGGAAAATATAAGAAAAAAAGAGCCTTGTCGCTCAAGACCAACACGATTTTCTCCTCTGGATCGACGATTTGGCCGGCCTGCAACAATTTCTACAAGAAAATGATCCCAACCCCTCCAAACCGAATGAAGCGATAGCATACAAAAACACCCCGCCGAATAGCGGGGTGTTTTTGTATGCGGTTGTTTCAGTTGATATGGACATGATTTATCCACGCTAAATGGTATTCACTCTACTCCACCCTCTGCACAGGCAGTCCCCTCTCACTCAATCGCTGCAACACCTGGGGAGAGGATTGGGTATCGGTGATGATTGCATCGATCTCTTTCCAATCTGCAAAAACGGCGAAGGTCCTTCTATCAAACTTACTGTGATCAATCAACAAGGTACTGTGGTCGGCGATGGCGATCATCCGCCGTTTCAGCTGTGCTTGCCATTCGTTGGAGTCGCTTAAACCACTTCTTAAATCGGCTCCTCCGCAGGAGAAGAACAGTTTGTTTACATGGTATCCTTCCAAGGAGCGCTCCGCCAAAGGGCCGATATACGACAAGGAACGCGGTGATAAAGCTCCTCCGGTAGAGATTACTTGGATATGCATGCGATCGGCCAATTCGACCGCCACTTTGATGGAGTTGGTTAAAACCGTCAAGGGTATATCCGACAACAACCGTGCCATTTGCCAAGCGGTGGTGCTGGCGTCAAGAAGGATGGTATCCCCTTCTTCCACTCGTTTTACCGCTTCCCGAGCAATGGCTGTCTTTTCGGTGACATAGGTAATCTCCCGCTCCTGGAAGGATGTCTCCCGCTCCCCATTTTTCTTCAGGGTGACGGCCCCGCCGTGACTGCGGAGCAATTTCCCCTGAGACTCCAACCGTTCCAGATCCCGACGGATGGTTTCTTCCGTCACCCCAAATCGTTTCGCCAATTCGGTGACGCGAATACTCCCCTCCCGATCGACACTCGCCACAATCTCATGGCGCCGTTCCGCGACTAACATTCCCTTCCCTCCACTACTTTGCAATTCCTGTCACTCCCTATCTTATCACCTTTTGAAACCGTTCATAATGGTCATCCCAGCGTTCGGTTTGCGCTGGTTCGTAAGTTTTGCGGGGGAAAGAACGAGCAACCAACCTCCGCCCCTCTTCCAAGGAGGAGATTTCCTTGGCCGCCAGCAATTGCATCAGCAAATTACCGATGCCGCTGGCTTCCACCGGACCCGCAACTACTGGACGTTCACACGCGTTCGCCGTCCATTGGCACAGCGACCGATTCTGTATGCCTCCCCCTACCATGTGCAACACTTCAATCTTTTTCCCGATCAATTCTTCCAACCGTTCCAACGTCCATCTGTATTTAAAAGCGAGGCTCTCGGTAACTGTTCGCAGTAGGGACCCGTCGGAGATTGGAATTGGTTGTCCGCTTTCTGAACAGGCGTTTCGGATACGGTCCGACATCGACCCCGAAGCCAAAAAGCGTCGATCATCGGGGTCAACAAAGGCAAGGAAAGGCGGTTCTTCTGCCATCAGCTCCGTCATTTCTTCCCATGTATAATCCTTTCCCTGTCTCTCCCACTCCCGCTTAATCTCCTGCAATAACCACAACCCCATGATGTTTTTTAAAAACCGAAACGCCTCTACTCCCCCTTCATTGGTAAAATTGAGGGCAAGTGCACGCTCGGAACAAATGAGACGATCCACTTCCGTTCCCAGCAGAGACCAGGTTCCACTGCACAGATAGGCGGAAGGCTGCGATCCGGAGGGAACCGCTGCAACCGCTGATCCGGTATCATGAGTCGCCACCGCGATCACATTGATCCCCGTTGCTCCCAATTCCGCCGCCACCGCCGGCATCAGTTTGCCGAGATTGGACCCTGGAGAGACGACATCGGTAAACAGTTGCTCCGAGATGTCCAAGGCTTTCAGCAGAGTGGAAGACCAGGTGTTTTGCACTGGGTTGAACAGTTGGGTCGTGGTGGCGTTGGTATACTCGGTCACTTTTTGACCGGTTAAAAAATAATGAAAAAGATCGGGTATCATCAGAAGGGTATCCGCTTGCTCCAAATGTAAATCATTCGCTTCCTTTAGCGCCGCCAGTTGGTATACAGTGTTAAAGGGGAGAAATTGAATCCCCGTCTCCCGAAAAATCTCGCCGCGCGGTATCCTTTGGGTCACTTTTTCCATGATGCCATCGGTACGGCGGTCCCGGTAGTGAACCGGGTTTCCCAACAGGCGTCCCTTGCTGTCCAACAAACCAAAATCGACCGCCCATGTATCGATTCCTAGGGATGCAATCGGCTCCCCTTCGTGACAAACCCGGCGAATTCCCTGTTTTACATGGTGGAATAGACGCAAAAAATCCCAATGCATCGTCTGATGCACGGTTACCGGTTCATTTGCAAACCGGACTTTCTCCTCGACTGCAAGCCGTTCTCCGTCAAATGTACCGGCCAAAAGACGTCCACTCGCCGCACCTAAATCGACGGCCAATCCCTTCCACGCCACTAACCTTCCCCCTTTCCGTTATATAACATTCAACCATTTCTTCACCAACTGGCCCCTCCCACGCCGCGATCCTGGATCTTCTCTACGTAACCGCTTTCTAAAAACGCCTTCATCGGCTCCGGCGGCAGCCCCCTCTCTTCCCGTACCATGTGCAACAGGGGTTCCACATCCTGCTCAAACGCTTCCCTCACCGCCGCTTCCGCCCGCAAGACATCCAAGTCAACCTGCGCCTCCTCCAACTCCTTCCAGTTGATGAGAAGAGCTTTGGCATACAAGGTTTGCACATTTAACACCGACCGAATCATCGCCGGAATCTTCGGTTCAATGTTGTGACTCTGGTCGATCATATAAGCGATGCGCTCCGCCGTCCTGCGTGCACCGGCGTTTTCTTCCTCCCGTAAAGCGGCCACGATTTGATAGAAGATCAGAAAGATTTCATAGGGATTGGTGGTTCCCACAATCAAGTCGTCATCCGCATATTTACGCCCATTGAAGTGAAATCCGCCCAGCCGTTCTTCGTCTAACAGATACGCCACGAGATGTTCCACATTGGTTCCCTGGGGATGATGGCCCGTATCGACCAGAACCTCCGCCTGAGGGCCCAATTTGGTTGCCAGATTGAAAGCCATTCCCCAGTCGGCCAGATCGGTATGATAAAAAGCCGGCTCAAAAAATTTATACTCAATCAGGAGTCGCATTCCTTGATCCAGCTCCCGGTAGGTCTCTCTAAGCGCCTCCTCCATCCAGCGCTTACGCTTACGAATATCAGCCTGCCCTGGATAATTGGTGCCGTCCGCCAGCCATAAGCTGACGATGTCCGATCCCACTTCCCTGGCGATTGCGACACATTCCCGTAAATGCGCCGTCGCTTTGCGCCGGATCGCTTGATCGGTATGGGTGATGCTCCCCAACATATAATCATCATCTTGAAACAGATTTGGATTGACGGCACCGATCTTAATGCCGAGGGACTCGGTGTGTTCACGCAAGCGGCTGTAATCGTCCACTTTGTCCCAGGGGATATGAATCGCCACACTGGGGCTTAATCCGGTAAAGCGGTGCACTTGTGCGGCGTCTTCCATCTTTTCAAAGGTCGTTCGGGGAACACCCGCTTTCTTAAACACCTGAAAACGAGTGCCTGAATCCCCGTATCCCCAGGAAGGGGTCTCGATTTTAAGCTGTTTCAACCGTCGCTTCACTTCTTCCAACGATATCCCACGATCCGCTTGATGGGCTTCAAACACTTGTATCCTTGCATCGTTTATCATCGACCTTCCTCCTTTTGTTTTATCGTGTGAAAGCGGCGGGCACTCCGCCATCCACCGTTATCATACACCCCGTCGTCTTCGCCGCTTTCGATGAAGCCAAATACAGAACGGTCTCTGCGATATCATCTGGATAGACATTGACCTGGAGAAGCGTTCGTTTGCGGTAATACTCTTCCAATTGATCCGGCTCAATGCCATAGGCCGCCGCCCGCTCTTCCCGCCAGCGGGAAGTCCAAATAGCGGAGCCGGACAAAACCGCATCGGGCAACACCGTGTTGACGCGTATCCCGTATGGGCCGCCTTCTGCCGCAATACAACGGGCCAAATGAGCCTCCGCCGCTTTGGCCGTGCTGTATGCCGCGGCATTTTTGCCTGCATATACGGAATTCTTTGAACCGATGAAGACCATGTTGCCCCCTAATCGTTGTGTTTTCATCAGGGCGAAGGCCTCCCGCGCCACAAGAAAATAGCCGGTGGTTAAAACATTGAGGTTCCGGTTCCATTCATCGAGAGATGTCTCTTCCAAAGGGCTGGAGGTGGCCAAGCCGGCGTTATTCACCAAAATGTCGATCCCGCCAAAGTGGTTGACAGCTTCTCCGTAAGCCGCTTTCACCATCCCTTCATCTGTCACATCCATGCCGATGGACACAGCTCGCTTTTCTCCCGTTTGCTCGTTTAACTCATGGGCCAACTGGGCTGCACCCTCCTGATTTAAATCGGCCAAAACCACATGGGCACCTTGTTGTACCAACTTGCGTGCGGTGGCACCGCCGATTCCACCCGCTCCCCCTGTGATAAAAGCCACCTGCCTGGAGAATTCTGCCTCGGGCGGGGCGAGGGAAAGCTTATACAACTCCAATGGCCAATATTCCACATCAAAGGATTCCTTCTCATTTAAGGAGACAAAACTTCCCAGCACCGAGCTTCCTTTCATCACCGCAATCGCCCGCTGATACAGCTGTCGGCTGATATCGGCCATTTTTTTGCTTTTGCCTGTCGTCACCATCCCGATGCCGGGGATGAGAATGACACGGGGAACCGGTTCAAACATCGCATCACCGTCCTGCTGATTCCGCTCAAAATAGTTTCGGTAATCGCTTTCATAACGATTGATTCCTTCTTCCATGCGCCGCTTCAATTCCCTTGTATCATGCTCAGCGGGATCCCAATCCACATACAGGGGCAGCCGTTTGGTATGGACGAGATGGTCGGGGCACGCCGCCCCCACCTGAGACAAACGGGGAGCATCCACGCTATTGACAAAATTCATCACCGCATCGCTGTCATCCACACTTACAATCATTCGCTTCTCCCGGCTGACCCGGCCGCGAATCAGAGGTAGGATCGCAGTGAGGATCGCTTTTCTTTCATCAGTGTTGAGAGGTTTCGCCTTTTCGCCGTTAAACAATTGCTCGCCAACACTTTTTACACGTGTCTCAATATAATCTTCCGCCGCTTGGATCACCTTCATCGTCGATTGATAACATTGCTCCGAAGTCTCTCCCCAGGTTACCAACCCGTGTTTTTCCATCAGGACCAACTCTGCCTGCGGGTTCGCTCGTACCTTTTCTCCGATTATTTTTGACAATTGGAACCCTGGTCGGATATAAGGAACCCAGACAAAGCGGTCGCCGTAGATCTCCCGTGCGATCGCCTCCCCGTCTTCCGTGCAACAGATACTGACGATCGCATCAGGATGGGTGTGATCCACATGGTTAAAAGGGAGAAAAGCATGCAAAAGGGTTTCAATCGACATGCGCGGATGTTGGCTGTCCATCATACAATGGCGGAGATAAGCAACCATCTCCTCATCCTCCATCTCATCCCGTTCAAACAAGGGCAGTACATCATCCAAACGTAAAGCGGTGAAATGTTCCGACTTCATCGTCGCTAAGTCGGCTCCACTTCCTTTCACCCACATCACAGCGACTTCCTGCCCCATGAAGTCCCATTCCACGGTCTTCATCGAAGTATTTCCTCCGCCCCAGTTGGCGACGGAACGGTCTTGCCCCAATAAATTGGAACGGTAGACCAGCTCCTCTATTCCCGTAAGTGGTGCCGCTTTTTCCTGCTCCCATAAATTCACCGGCAAAAAAATCCCCTCCAAAATGTTTGTTTTATTTTTGATTATATCTGTTTTGTTGGGTTATCAGAAGAGATTAAGTGGAAATGTCCAAACCACACTTTTGGATTTTACAATGATGGGGTTCTTGATGATACGCTTTCTTTACTCTGTTCCTTTTTACCGATCCAGATGGTAGCGGATACAAAATAGATTAAAGACGGAACGAGGGCGAGTGCCTTATACTCGTCCAATTCCATCATTCCTGCAAACACTGCTCCTGCCATCCCTAACAATGCCAAAATCGCCAACAAAGCAGATGCACCGGCCACTTTTATCCTCGTGGAAGATATTTGCGATCCGGGATGGGGTGAAATCCCTTCGGCTTCAATTGCTTGTTCCTGTCTAATTTGTTCCTGGCGCTGTTTTTCCTCTCTTTCCGCTTCCGGATACTGTTCTCTAGCTCCCCCCAATCCCGCCAAGATAAGATAAGCCACCATCGTCACCACCCAGGTGGGTACAAACAAAAAGTAGAGGTGGATGATCCCGAAAGTATCCATGCACACGGCGAAAGCAACGCCGATCATCCAGCTGGCCAACGCTGGCACATTAAGGCGCAATCCCTTGTATTGAGCCCAATACCGTGTATAGCCGATTTTGGGAAAGATCCAATGTTCGGTAAAAACAATGGTGCCAACGGGAACTAAGATCAATCCCATGTATCCGACAAAATCCAGCAGCTTGGTAAACACAAAGGGAAAACAGGCGATAACAGTGGTAACGGCGCCGGTAATGGCGGTTACCCTTCTGACGGAGTAGCGGTGGAAAATCGTTTGAAATGCGAGTCCCGCCCGATACAAGGTAGGGTTAGAAGTAGTCCACCCGGCAATGATCACAGCCAAGATCCCAACGGCTCCCAAAGCTTGATAGGCGACTTCACCGGAATCTAACTGAGCGATCGACGTATTTAACACCATCGCGGCGGCAGCCCCCATAATCCCGGCACAAATCCAAGCGATGTAATGTCCGAAAAAGACGCCCACGGCGGAAGCGTACCCATAGCGATAACTTTTGGCAAACCGAAAGATAGCCATATCGCTCAATCCTCCATGCATCGCCAAGTTGGCGATCCAGGCAAACGCCATCACATGAAGCATCCCCATCTCTTCCCCGCCACCCATTGGTTGACCGGTCCAGATATGAGCGTTAGCCAGCTGGAGGAAATCTGAAACCGAGTGCAATCCCGAGACGGTACCACTCATTGCAACCAGCTCCGGCAGCATTACCACGGCGCCGCTAATAAACATCAATAACAGCCATGGCGCACAGATGGAAGAAAATTGAGCGACGGATTTAAAGCCCATCGCAGCCACAATGGCGACGATGGAGCCAATGATCAAGACGAGAAAGATAAAAGAAGCGCTTGTTGGATACCACTGCGTTTGCACCGGAATCCCAAACAAAATCCGGACGGCGGAAGCGGCAACGGTGATCATTGCTCCACCCAGTACGCAGTACAACACACCGTTAACCGCATTGTATACTTTTTGCATGGATGGACCGGCGATCTTTTTCAAATACGAATAAAGCGTCAAACGAGTATCGGTGGCAATCGGCGCACAAATAAACGTCCAAGTCAACACCGCCAGCAAATTACCGAAAATCAATCCCAGCAAGACGTCCGCAGCACTTACTCCCCACAGAACAAACGTCGCCCCGATCACAAACTCCGTGCCGGCTACATGCTCCCCCGCAAACAACCCGAGAAAGTGTCGCAACCCATGCAAACGGTGCTTGGCGATAGGTTTGTCCTCCTGTGGCAGTTGACCGGTATCCAGTGTCCCTG
This sequence comes from Desmospora activa DSM 45169, assembly GCF_003046315.1. Taxonomy (NCBI): domain Bacteria; kingdom Bacillati; phylum Bacillota; class Bacilli; order Caryophanales; family Thermoactinomycetaceae; genus Desmospora; species Desmospora activa. The sequence continues at coordinate 110,302 of NZ_PZZP01000004.1, forward strand.
CCGTGTAACCCAGTTTCATGCTATCCTCTCCATCATCGAAATGTAAGCGCCTACATTTCTGATTATACAGATTTATGGGCGTTTGTCTATTGTTTATATTTGTTTTTGTTTGTATATGCCCGTTTTAGACACCTCCGTTCCTGTAATGGAGAAACGGAATCAACGATCAAATCCATCACACTGAATCTCCGGTCATGGCATGGCGACGGGCTTTTTCCCAGTGCAGTTTCTCAACTGCAATTCATTTTTCGCTGATGTGAGAAACATTACCAGACACGCAATGTAAAAAAACCAAACATATGATATAACTGAGGAGAACACTCCCTAAAGGAGGATACTTGTATGAGACCGCTGCAACGAGAAATTATCGACGAATTGTACGTCCGCCCTTCTATTGAGCCGGAACAGGAAGTGCGGGTGCGCATCCAATTTATCAAAGAATACCTGCGGCATACCGGAGCACAGGGGTTGGTTCTCGGCATTTCCGGAGGACAGGATTCCAGCTTGGCTGGTCGTCTATCTCAACTAGCCGTAGAAGAGCTGCGCCGGGAAACCGGGCAATCGTCTCGCTTTATCGCGATGCGCCTCCCCTATGGAATCCAAAAAGATGAGGAAGACGCACAGCGCTCCCTTCGCTTTATCCAGCCGGACGAGACCCTGACCGTCAATATCCAAGAAGCGGTAGATGCGACTACACATGCCTTCCAGCAAGCCACGGGCCAAACCTTGTCTGACTTTGTCAAAGGGAATGCCAAGGCGCGGGAGCGGATGAAGGCACAATATACGGTAGCCGGCGCCTACCATTTATTGGTGGTAGGAACGGACCATGCCGCTGAAGCGGTAACTGGCTTTTTTACCAAATTTGGAGATGGCGCTTGTGACCTGATCCCCCTATTTGGACTCAACAAGCGGCAAGGAAAGGAATTACTGCGCCACTTAGGGGCGGACCCCGCCATTTATGAAAAAGTGCCGACAGCCGATTTATTGGACGACCGACCGGGACAAGCCGATGAAGCGGAGCTGGGCTTAACGTATCCCATCATTGACGATTATTTGGAAGGAAAAGAAGTGGATGAGCAAGCGGCCAGCTTAATTGAAAACAAATTTCTCGCCACCCGCCACAAACGCGCGCTTCCCGTTTCTCCCTTTGACGAATGGTGGAAAGCGTAAAACTGTACACTAAAAATCTGGCCGCTGACACGCAGTTTCAAAATTGATGACAAATCACTGAAATGGTTAGAAAACAGGGAGGAGTGGTGTTCCGTTGAGCGACTCTGCCACGCATGGAGCCAGACGGATTACCACCCCGACCGTTCCACGATGTTTGCCGCAAACTGCCGCTGATACGGCAGTTTTTTCTTTAATTTCTTCCATTGCATTCCCTTGCCAAGTGGGATAGCGTTTATAATGAGGGAATTTTCAATTTTAAACGAACAGGGGGATGTGTGATGGCAAAAGCACCCTATTCACACTCTTCTCGTCGCTGGGTGGAAGAGGTACGGGCTACCTCGCGCAAACGGAAACCGGACGAGGTAACCGTGGAAGAGCCGATGGAGATCCGGCTGCTTCCCTTTCAGGCGCGGGAAGCCTTCTCTGTGGCGGTAACCATGCGTACTCCCGGCCATGATTATGAGCTGGCCGCCGGTTTCTTATGGACGGAGGGGATATTGGATCATCCTCAACAGATCCATCGTATTCACTATTGTCGCAATCCCCGCGAACCACAACATTTCAACATTGTACAAGTGGCGCTCAGGGAAGGGGTTGACCTGAATTGGAAGCGCTTCACCCGTCACTTTTATCAGAGCTCCAGTTGTGGTGTCTGCGGCAAAGCTTCTTTGGAAGCCATACGGGTGCAAGGGGTTTCTCCCGTCACGCGCGCTTTCCAAGTGCCTCCCGCCACCATTCGTACTTTAGGCGATTCTCTGCGGCAAAAACAGTCCGCCTTTGATCGAACTGGCGGGCTTCACGCCGCCGCCTGGTTTGACCTAGAGGGCCGTCTCATCGCCGTACGGGAGGATGTTGGCCGCCACAATGCAGTGGATAAACTGTTGGGTCATTTTTTTCTGGCTAACGGTGAACCCCTAAACGACGGTATCCTGATGGTGAGCGGACGCACCAGTTTTGAAATCATGCAAAAAGCAGCTGTGGCCGGAGTCGGACTGGTAGCCGCCGTATCTGCTCCCTCCAGCCTCGCCTGCGATCTGGCGCAAGAATTTGGGATCACGTTGATCGGCTTTGCTCGCGGGAATCGGTTCAACATTTACACTGGGGAGGAGCGAATTGCGGAGGAAGATTGAGGTGTTACGAAGCGAAAGAATTTTCATCAAAAATTTGTATTAGATGTTATACACCTCAAAAAAGTTATTCTTTACTGATTGATATTTTTTGTTACCACTCTATCTTGTAGACCTCCTATCAATCCCCTTACGTTCTTTCCAACTCTAAATTTCATTTATAAACCCTATCAATATTTATATATTTCTTCATTGCGATATTGAAAATAATATCGAAATAACTTATGCCATGGGTAGCGGTCATCGGTGGGCTCGTGATGACCACCACGGCCACAGTAGGCTATGTTGCGATTGAACGTTTGAGTATTGTCGCGGTTCCCCTGAGGCTGTTTCTGATGGGGGGACTCATTGGAAAGATTATGGGATCAGAGGGGAAAAGTGAGTGGCTGTTCGCGCTTCCGAAAGGAGACATCACCCTGACGATGGGTTCTGCCATCTCCATGGTGATGGCCAGCTGGATGATGATTGTTGTCGCCTGTCCCGATCTGGCACGCTGGGCCAAAAGTAAAAAAGATGCCTTTTATGCCGGTTTTTTCGGTTTCCTATTGGGTAATAGCGTCATGATTTGTCTGGCGATTCTATTAGTAAGAATGACGGGAATTGAAGATGTTATTCTTATTATGCTCTCTGTCGGTTGGGGAGTTTTTGCGCTTCTGATCTTGGTTTTGGCTCAATGGACCATCAACGACAATCTGTTGTATTCTGCCGGTTTGGGGCTTTCCAGCTTAATCCGTCATACGCCGAAATATATGCTAACCATGATTTCAGGACTGATCGGCTCTGCCATCGCCTTTTTCCAAATTCATGAGTACTTCAATGTATTCCTCACAGTTATCGGAGCACTTCTTTCACCGGTTGCTGCCATTTATCTGGTTGAATTTTTGTTTTTAAATCGAACGCGTTTTCTCTTCTCTTTTATTCAAGACAAAAAGATCCCCTCCTTTTATTGGACCGCGATGATATCCTGGGTATTGGTATTTATAACAACGCCTACAAATGACGGCGGCCTGGGCTGGTTTTCTATCACGGGGGCATCCAGCTTGGACGGCTTTTTATTTGCTGGACTTTTTCATTTGCTGATCGGTAAAATCACGCAAAAAATGAACGTACATAAAGGGGAGGTCGCCGATGTCTAGATTTACAATATATACGGCGGCTGAAAAACCGGAGTTGCTCACCAGAATCAACACCTTGGCAAAAAATTCATTTCCACGCTTCATCTTTGATGGGGAGGTTGTCTTTAAGGAGCAGTCGGATTCGTTTCTAGAGCACTACCCTGAGTGTCAGTTCGCCTTATTCGACGGAGAAGAAATGGTTAGCGGGGGTGTCACCGTCCCGCTGTCTTGGAACGGATCGATGGAGGATCTACCAGAGACAACGGATGACTTTATCCCATTTCAATACCAATCACCCAATGTTCTCTGTGCGCTAGCCGGTTTGGTCGCGGACAACCATCGCGGAAGAGGAATCAGCCGGGATGTGTTATTGGCAATGAAGCGCATCGGACAAGAGAAGGGGTTTTCGTCATTAATCGCTCCCGTCCGCCCCAATCACAAAGAGCGCTATCCATTGTTGAGCTTGGATGACTATATTCACTGGAAACGGGAGGACGGAGCGCCGTATGATCCTTGGATTCGCGTTCATTGGCGACTAAAGGCTCCGATGTTAAAAATTATGCCGAAGGCGGCGGTCGTTCGCGGCACGATTCGCGAATGGGAAGATTGGACTGGCATGCGCTTTCTGAGCAGTGGTCCCTATGTGGTTCCTGGAGCCTTGGTACCAGTGGAAATGGATTTGGAAAAGAACGAAGGGGTCTATTTAGAGCCAAATATTTGGATGGAGCATCAAATCGAACCGTATGATGAATAGAGAACAAATCCCGCTCTCGGCGGGATTTGTTCTCTATTTAGGCCCTTCGACCGTTTGCACCTTTGCGGTTTGCTCCTGTTTCCGTTTGGCAAAACATAAAAAAACCGCGGCATGCGGATACCAGCGGCTTTTCTAACAAAAATCTTTTATATAATTTCAGTCGGTTCCATGCGGATCGCCTCCCGCAGCTTGCGTAGAGCGCGCCGTTGCAAGCGGGAAACGTGCATTTGCGAGATCCCCAATTGTTCACCGGTCTGTTTTTGGCTCATGTTATCAAAAAAAGTCATCTCAATGATATCCCGTTCCCGCTCGGTTAGCACTTGGAAAGCGCGATCCAGCAGCATTTTCTGGTCAACCTGATCATATCCGCGATCCGCGTTGCCCACTAGATCAAGCAGGGTCACATGACTGCCGTCGCTGCTAGCCTCGATGGGACTATCGACTGAAACCGCATTGTAGCTTCGCCCCATCTCCATCGTTTCCAGCACTTCCTCTGGACTTACTTCCAGATAGGTGGCGATCTCATCTACTTGGGGAGAGCGTTGATACTGGATGGTCAGCTCTTCGACCGCCTTCTTGATGCGCGGCCCCAGTTCTTTAATGCGGCGGGGAACATGAACGCTCCAGGTCTTGTCCCGAATGTAGCGCTTTATCTCCCCGACAATCGTCGGAACGGCAAATCCCTCAAAACTACGTCCAAAGGTGGGATCATACCGTTTCAGGGCTGCAAGCAGGCCGATCATTCCCACTTGGGTCAAATCCTCAAAGGGCTCATTCCCCTTGGAAAATTTGGAAGCCAGCGTCTCCACAAGCGAGGTGTAGTGTTCCACCAGCTTCTCCTGAACGCTTTCATCCCCCTCTTCTTGGTAGAGGTGAATCATATCAAGGATATCACCATCGGTTAGATTGCGTTTTTGCGGGCGAGTCGACATCATGATCCACCTCGTCCCTTCGAATAAACTTGATGAGTGTCACAACCACTCCTCGACTCCCATCGATGACCACTCGATCCATCAAGGTCTCCATCAGATGCAGACCCAACCCCCTTTCCCTCATCGCAGTCAACGGCAGGCAGGTATTAATCGGACCGGAGCGCCGTTTCACAGTGTCGATGTCAAAACTGTTGCCTTCATCTTTCACTACGACTTCAAGTCGATCCTGATGAATTTGAAACCGGATCACAATTTGACCCGCTTTACCGGAATAAGCGTGGTCCACTGCGTTGGTGCAGGCTTCCGCAACGGCCAGCTTCATATCTTCGATGTCATCATAATCAAAGCCCATGCGGTTGGCGATGCCGGAGACGGCCAACCGAACCACGCCCACATATTGGGCCTTTGCAGGTATGGCCAATTCGATCTGATCGCTGGAATGCACCACTCAAAACCACTCCCCTTACGCTCCGTCTTCAATGTCTATAATTTCCGTCAGTCCAGTGATTTTCAACAGCCGCTTCAGACGCGGGCTTATTCCCGTCAGTACCAATCGACCCTTTTTCGCGCACAAGGACTTATAAGCACCGATCAGGACACCCAACCCTGTGCTGTCCATATAATCGACTTGCGACAAATCCAGATGGATTTCGCGGTTGGCCTTGCACAAGGGCATCAGCTTTTCCCGCAGTTGCGGCGCGGTAAAGGCGTCCACTTCTCCCGATACGATTAACGTAGTTACATTTGCTTCATGTGTCCGTTCTTCTATCGATACATTCATAATCTCCCTCAACCTCCACTCCTGAGACTTTTCCCTGGCCCCTTTTCTTTCAAACCTATGACAATCACGGCTGACGCCGAAGCATAAGGATCGTTTGATCGTCCTTTTGCTTATAGTTGGCCCGTTCATACAGCTCCTGATAGATCGCTTCCACCGCCTGTTGACTGGGCTGATCGATATAAGGTGCAATCAGCTCTAGTAAGCGTTCCCGTCCCAGGAACTGCCCATCGATCCGCGCCTCCGTCACTCCGTCGGAAAAGAGGATAATCGCATCCCCCGGTTCCATGTACAGTTCGTACTCTTCATAAGTGACATCTTTGGTTACACCTAACACCAACCCTCGGGTCGTCATATCGCGAAATTCCCCGCTGGCACTGTGATAATATAAACCCGGTTCATGTCCGGCGGCAGCATAGCGAAAAAGGTGCCGTTTACCATCGTATACCCCATAAACCATCGTGATGAACATGCTTGGATCAACGTTCCGTTCCACCACAATATTGAGGCGGCGCAAAATATCCGCAGGCCCCAATGGATGATCCAGCTGATCCATCGCATATTTGATCATGGACATACAAAGGGCGGCGGGGATTCCTTTTCCGATGATATCGGATAAGGCGACGCCGACGGCTCCACATCCATGATCGACAAAATTATAATAATCGCCGCTCATGCGGTTGGCGGGAACACTGATCACGCCCACATCCAGCCCTGACAAAGAAGGAGGCGCATCAGGAAGTAACGTCTGTTGCATCCCAACAGCCACTTCAATCTCATATTCCAGCTCTTTTTGCCGGCTGAGTAAATTTTCGTGCTCGCGCAAGGAAATACCGTAACCGATCATCATCTCAATCAGAACATCAAAAGAATCCCGTACGGAAGGAGGGAGATCCGGCAGTTCGCTTTTCACCGCTTCTGCATGGTAGCTGACCATCTCTTCCGGAGGGATTTTCTGTTCCATCATCCATTTGCTCATCTGTTGAGCGGCATACAGATGGTCTTCACTCTTGTCCCGCAGGTAAGAGGTGAGTAACTCCCGATATTGTTGTATGATTTGTTCTTGCATCCTGCCACCTCATATCTATGGCGTCAACGCCACCCTGCTTCACAGCCTTACTATCATCAAGATGAAGGGGGAGGGATATTTGAGTCTGTACTTCGCTTACAAAAATCCCTTCCTTTATTCAGATCATCAATAGCCCATCATAAACTTTCCTTCTATTATACATGTCCTACCGCTTTCTTGTCAGATGAAACCACCACAAAAAAGAGAGGGGCTATTCCCCTCTCCCATGCGCGACCTTAAAAATCGATAAGACCTAAACTGATATTGAGCGCCTCATTCACCCGTACCATCATCTCGTCATCCAGATGGGTGATCTTATCCGTCAGGCGCTGTTTATCGATGGTACGAATCTGCTCCAGCAAAATTACAGAGTCCCGGTCAAACCCGTAAGATTTTGCATCGATTTCGACATGTGTCGGCAATTTCGCCTTTTGGATCTGAGCGGTGATCGCGGCGATGATTACAGTGGGGCTAAACCGGTTTCCGATGTTGTTTTGAATTACCAAAACAGGCCGAACCCCACCTTGTTCTGATCCGACCACTGGAGAAAGATCGGCAAAGTATACATCGCCACGCTTCACAATCAAATGCTTACACCCCGCTAACCAGACGAATCGTCTTGTCGTCAGCTTCTTCTTCCGCCTCAAACGCTTCCGAAGCAATATTTAAGTTAATCTTAGCCATTTCCATATAACCTTGTTGCATCATTTCCCGGATCAACCTTTTTTTCCGTTCATGGAGGTACATTTTCATCGCTTGGCGGACAAGTTCGCTGCGGTTTGAATTTTCCTTTTCCACCAGCCCGTCTACTTCTTGGAGCAAATGCTGAGGTAGGCTAATCATGATCCTCTTCGTCTCGGACAACATACGCACCCCCAACCAATCATCACCGTTGGAAATTCCCTTTTCAATACTACCATTATGATAAAGCTGTTGCAAAAATATACTTTGGGCGTTTATCCACCAATCGTAATCAACAGGCAAAGAGTATCATCCATCGTTCTCAATCCGCTGTTAAACATCGTCAAACCACGATCACATTGGATCAATTTATCCAATGACAATATTAAAGGTATTCGATTGGAATGGCAAAATTCCTGCTCAACGCGTTTGGATTCCTGCTTCCGCCGTCAGAGCTTTTGCAATGGGGATAAAAGCAAGTTGCGGATATGAACGCGTTTGCCGGAGCGCGTATAAATACGAGGGATACGACGGTCCAGCATGCAAGTGACCTCATAAGAGATGGTACCGAGGAGATCGGCCACTTCATCCACGGTGACCACCTCCTGTTGCTGCTGTCCGTAAAGGACCACTTCATCCCCCACTTGTACCGGCATCGCATCGGTGACATCCAGCATCGTCTGATCCATGCAAACGCGACCGATCACCGGTACCCGCCGCCCCCGTACTATTGCCGTTCCCTTATTGGAGAGGGCGCGGCTGTATCCGTCGGCATACCCGATTGGCACGGTGGCTATCCAGCGTGTACCGTCCACCACCCGCGTCTTTCCGTAACTGATGCCGGTTCCCGCTTGTGGACGCGCCAACCGTGTAATCCGCGTTTTTAAGGTAAGGGCCGGTTGCAGTTTGACCGCATCCGGGTTGACATCAGGGGAAGGATAGTAGCCGTACATACTGATCCCCACTCGCACCATTGCATGGGCGTACTCTGGCAGATCAATAGTGGCAGCGCTGTTGGCGCAATGGACCAGCGGGATCTGAATCCCCTCTGCTCCCAATCGTTCCACTACCGCACTTAGACGGCGGTGTTGTTGACGGGCATAGCTCTTATCCGCTTCATCAGCGGTAGCAAAGTGGCTAAACAAGCCCTCAATCACCACCCCAGGCTGGTTGTGCCATTGTCGGATTAAAGCGACCGCCTCATCCGGCTGCACACCCAGCCGCCCCATACCTGTATCCACCTTAACGTGAACACGGGCCGTTTGCCCGCTTTGACGGGCGGCATCTGCAATCGCCACAATTGTTTCACCGTCAGATACAGTTAATGCCACATCCAACTCCATCGCCCGTTGTAACCCTCGCTGCGGAGTATGGCCTAAAATCAGGATCGGCGCTTGTATGCCAGCCTCCCGCAACTCTTCCGCCTCATCCAAAAACGCCACCGCCAAATCGGTAGCACCCGCTTTTACAGCCGCTTGCGCCACTGGTATCGCCCCATGACCGTATGCATCTCCCTTGACGGCTGCCATCAGACGAACACCGGGTGTTAACCACTGCAAAAACTGCTGCACATTGTGGGCGATGGCATCCAAATCCACCTCCACCATCGTATCGCGATAGCCTTCATTGACCACGACGTTTCAGCCCCCGTTTGTTTAGCTCCAACTGTGTATTAAGATCTTGTAAAAAATCGTCCGTTACCAATAGAGCACACTTTCTTCCCTCAATCTCAAATTGATTGGGAAACTCAAAGGCCGGTTTCACCTGACTGAGTGCCACTTCCTCTCGTTGTTTCCCCCAGTAAATCACCAGACGATCGTCAAACAACCGATAGCGTGGCCGCTTCCATACCAACAGCACAGCCGGAACTACAGCCATCACCACAAACCCCCATCCAAGCACCGTCAAGATAAACGGCAGGGAGCGCAACTCTTCAAACATGGGCAATGCCACCAGCAACCCACCCAAAAACAGCCCGATCTCGATCAGGCGCTGGATACGATTTTTTCGATAGAGCAAAACTGTATAAGACGTCCGTTCATCGCGGACGGGTTGGTCAGCCATCTTTTCCTCCTGTAACCGCTAAATTCTACTAATTTTAACACAATCTAAAAATGAAATCAGGTTTGTTGTTTTATCCATATTATAGGAATCCGAAAGTTTAAGCCTGCGCGCGAAGATAGAGACCGGCCAGGTCCACTCTGCCACACCTGGAATATCGTCGCCTCCTCACCCTAAACGGTTTTCGCTTAAGTTGCACGGAAAAACATCCACTTTCAAAGCCCTTACATGTAAACAATCACCACGGCAATGTGCGCCCCTGGGCATGACTCTCCATCGCCAGCTCGATCACACGGATCACACGTGTCGCTTCGGCGGCAGTCACCGGAATTGCAGCCGTTCCTTTCACAGCATCCCGCACTTTTTGATAATAACATTCATAGGCACCGGGACGGGTAGGTACCCTTTCAAAGAAAGCTTGTCCATCTACATCAAGGGAGAGGGTGGCATACAGTCTAGCATCGTCCTCTCCCCACTCCGGCTGTCCGGGTCGCTTCCCTGCCTTTAAGGCCTCTTCCTGACTGTCTAGACCAAATTTGATAAAACTGCCCCGATCTCCGTGTACCTCAAAGCGAGGGCTTTCCCCCTTCACCATGGAGCCGCCGCGCAACACAACTCGTCGTCGCTCACCGTATGCCAGTACAAGATGAAAGTAATCCGGCACCGCTGTTCCCTGCCGCTGTGCCAATACATCCGCCGTCACTGTTTCCGGTTCTCCAAATAGAGTCAAAACCTGATCGATCAAGTGAGAACCCAGGTCATACAGCGTTCCCGCTCCCACTTCATCCCGTTCGCGCCAACGATCCCGTACGTGCGGTCGGTACCGGTTCCACTGGGCGTGATAGGTGTGCACTTCTCCCAGACGACCCGATTCAATACAAGAGCGTAAGGTGAGAAAATCGTTATCCCAGCGCCGGTTATGGAACACACTCAGCACCCGCCCGCGCTCCTTTGCCAACTTATCCAGCTCTTCTCCTTGCCAGGAGTGGATGACAAAAGGTTTGTCCACCACCACATGTTTACCGGCCAAAAGCGCCTGTCTAGCCAAGGAAAAGTGGCTGTCATTGGGTGTTGCCACCACCACTAAATCAACCACAGGATCGGAAAAGAGCGCCTCCGCATCCGCTTTTACTTCTACTTGTGGATGCGTCCGTATCACTTCTTCCCGCTTGCTGGTAGTAACGACCGACACCCAATTTAGTCCTGGAACCGACTCAATCAATGGAGCGTGAAACACCGACCCAGCCAATCCATAGCCGATAATACCGACACGTAAGGATTTCATGACTTTTTCCCCTCCCGTTCTCTTCTGTTCCCATGGTACCACTGCTTTCTCGCTTATGCCACGGTCATGGACAACACCAAAACTGCGAGTAGATGCGAATAATAATATAGAAGGAACGAAAAATATCTGAAAGCCCGATTTGTTGATAACCATTAATGGTAGGGGTTTTTGAAAGAGAAGTGCCTTTTGCTGTATCAGAGGTTCGTTCCGTAGAGAAAGAGCAAAACGAGGGGTTTTCAATGAAAAAAAGAGTGATCAATGCCGTAAAATGGTGGCTCTCCATTGCTGCCTTTCTTTACTTTATGCAGTGGTTCGACTATGTCGCATTCGCTCCCACCGCTGGTTTTTCCAATGTTACACTCTCCTTTAACCATTCTTTTAATCTGCTTATGCCCGCTGCTTTTGCCCTGGTATTCTTTTTTATCGGGTTGCCACAAAAGAAAGGGATGGATGCCGACGGATACGCATCGACAGAGCGTAAGGTGCGCCGTTTTTTGCGCGTGCTGGGTTGGATCGGAGGTGGATTGTTGGTTGCCTATCTTGCCTGGGGCGTCTGTCGAATTATCTGGATTTAAAGCGATAAAAAACCGCCACCCCGGTGGCGGATCATTTATTTTTCTTCTGCCTGACCGTAAACCGATTCAGCAACCTGGAGAAGCTCTTCCTCCGGTAGTGCGCCGATCAGTTCCAGCTCCGTCCCTTCGTAAGTCCAAGAGAGGTGTTTTTTTCCGTCTCGCTCTAACAAAATACCAACGGTATAGCCCAGATCGACTGGTTTTCCGTAAACTGGAGCGCTGGCTTCCACTGCGACCGGCTGCCTTTGTGTGAGCGTAAAGGGCTTTTCTCCCTGGTAACGGGTGATCACCGCCGGTCCATCCGGGGTTTCGACGGTGGTTTCATTCATCGCCTTATATCCTTCCGGGATATAATCCGGTGTAAAAACATCCAGGCTGTTGTCAGGCTTTTCTTCTGCTGTCTCTTGTTCCTTGTCTTTATCCTGATCTTCATCCTGATCCTTATCCTGATCTTTATCTTTGGCTAAAGTGGGCACGCTTCGTCCAGCAAAGCCCGTCATATTGCGTTCCATATCGAAGGCGTCCTTATCGAAAGAAGTATCCGCTTCAAAACTGTCAAATTGAACCTCCACCATCACTTTTTCCTCGTCGTTTAGTACTTGCACTTTTTGTGGGTTGTATTTTCGGTCCATCCAGATCTGCTGTGAGACGAGGGATTGATTTTGTGGGTAGTTGGCGGCTACTTCAAATTGATACTGCTTTTCCGTCGGTGTCACTTTACGTGTGGAATCATCGATAATACTGTTTAACAAGGACTCGTACAGGTAGACTTGCCCGCTATTTTCCGGCCAGTCGCTCTGAAAGCGGAAGCTCTTTTCCAGATGGGGGGTCAAGACAAACACCCCTTCATCATTGCGCAATAGAATCTGTGTTACGTCCTTTTTGGTATTGGTAAGCGACACTCGGTAAAAGTGGGGCTTTTTAAACCATACTTCAACTTTGTACTCCTGAGGGGCGGTACCGCTGTTGATGGTCATGGTGCCTTTGCTTTTGTAGCTTTCCATCTTCTCTGAGCGTTTGGACAGATCGCTCACGATTTCTTCCGGGGTTTTTTCGCCGCAGCCGGCAAGAAAGACGATCGCTGACAGCAGCACGACGCAAACCCATGTGATCCGACGCATTTCATCCACCCTTTCCCGATGGAGAGACGCCAGGTCTATCCTTCGAAATGTGTCGGTCAGGCACGGGAGCGCAATTGGATCAACTGATGAAGAGCAGGTCCGATGGCACGAACAACATCGGTGGCAACAACGCTATCCGGAGTATCGACAACGGCTAGACGGCCGGCGCGACTGTGCAGATGAACCGATAGGGCCGCCGCTGCAAACGGTGGAATGCCACGGGCCAACCAGGCTCCCAGAATCCCGGTCAACACATCACCGGAACCGGCTTTAGCTAGTGCGGGTGCTACATTTCCCTCAACGACGCAGGACCCGTCCGCCGCTGCGATAATGGTGTGACTTCCCTTCAACACCACGGTTACACCGTACTCTCGGGCCCAATCCCGAGCCACCCCTGGACGATTCGCCTCCACTTCGCTTACGGTACAAGCGGCGAGACGGGCCATCTCGCCCGGGTGTGGGGTTAGGACGACGGTCGATGCAACCTGACGCAGGATCGCAGGTTCGCGCGCGAGCAAGTTGAGACCATCGGCATCCAGTACCACCGGGCAGCCCAACTCCAGCAGAGGTTTTAACCACGTAACGTTGGACACACGGCCCAACCCCGGACCGACAGCAACAGCGCGGAAGCGATTTTTTCGCTCATCCCATCCTAGAGGAAGAGAATCGGCAAAACCGCCGTCGCCACGATCAGGCCACCCCCACACGAGTGGCTCTGTCACCTGGGAAGCCATCGCTGTCTCTTGCCCTTCCGGCACGGCCACCGTCACCATGCCGACACCGGTGCGGTAGGCGGCCATTGATGCCAATGCTGCCGCCCCCAACATGCCGCGGGAACCTCCCACCACCATCATGTGCCCATGTGTGCCTTTGTGCGACCATGGAGAGCGAGGGTGGAGATACTCTCCCCACTCATCGATGCCGTTGAGGCGGGCAGTAGGGGGGTGGGTTTGGTGAGCAACAGCAGGGATGCCGATGTCGGCCACCGTCAGCTCGCCACAGTGCTCCGCCCCTGGCTGTAGATAATGCCCCCACTTGGGTCCAGCCAAGGTAACGGTCCAATCGGCCTGAACCGCCTTCCCCGGTACCGCTCCGGTGTCCGTCTCCACCCCGCTGGGGAGATCGACCGCCAAAATTCGCCCCCGTGTCTCCCGGTTGACTGCAGCGATCACCGTTTGTAACGGCTCCCGCGGTTGACCGCGTACACCGGTACCCAGCATGGCGTCGATCACCCAGTCGGAACGGCGCAGGTCATCCACCAAATCCGGCAAGCGCTCTTGTTCCCACTGGAGCGGGTGGGGTTGAGAGCGGAGGCAGACATCGCGAAAAAGGCGTGTCTCCGCGGACATTTTCGCCGTCGGTCCCAGTTGCCACAAACGCACGTGCCAACCTGCCGACGCCAACAAGCGGGCGATGACGTAGCCGTCACCACCGTTGTTGCCCGTTCCGGCCAATACTGTTGCCCTACCTAAACCGGGATGACGTTTCAGTAACTGTCGTGTCACCGCTTGGCCCGCATTTTCCATCAGAACCGCTCCCGGTACACCGATCGTTTCGATGGCGTACCGGTCCAAATCGCGCATTTCCTGTGCAGTGTAGAGATACAAGGATGTCCCTCCTAACCGCGTTACCATCATATGTCCCAGTCGGTGGTGTTATGCAGACAAGGTTGACAGGCTACTCGCCTCTTCAGTAAAACAGATTGATGACAATGTGGACTCGGGTCCCGATTTCCGTCTTCGCGCCTCTTTCCCTTGCAATGATGAAGGGCTGTCCGCTCCGTCCCCTCCGACCCCAACCAGCGTACATCAGGAAAAGTATGTGTGCCACTAAACGGTTAGGGCCTGCGGAGACTCCGTTAAGCAGTCGGTCAAAGTAAGACTAAAGTACGGAGTGACCGAGGCGAGACTTGTGCTTTAGTGCGAAGGGCGCTACACCGAAAATCGCTCCCCTCTTCCCATTACTGGGGTTTGTCAGCAACCTCAAAAGCAATTGTCGCTCAAGCAAACTCGTAAGCTCAATCTCTCTGTTCGACGACGACAAATGCTGTAGCCTGCTCTTCCGTATGGGTGATCGACAGATGGATCGCGATATCGCTGTTCCAACCGAGGCGTGTTTGAGCCACCTTCGACAGACGGGCGATCGGTTTTCCCCGCTCATCCGGTAGAACCGTGATATCACAAAAATTAACCATGGCGCCAATTCCCGTTCCAGCCGCCTTGGACAGCGCCTCTTTGGCGGCGAAGCGGCCGGCCATCCATTCGATTCGCCGCTTTTCACTCGTAGGCAGATAGGCTTGCTCTTCAGGAGTCAAGATCCGTTTGGCTAGCCTTTGCGGACCAAAGGCAGCGATACGGGCACACGAGATGCTGTCGGTTCCGATCCCTACAATCATGACGCCACCCCTATCATTCTACATCCCAGCGAAATGTGACCGCAGCTACGGTAAAAGCCACCACCAACCACGCCGCCAGAATGGACAACGGCAGCGACAATTGAGCAAGGGTGGCCCCATCGTTCATCACGCCACGAAGGGAGTGGGTTAGATGTCCGATCGGAATCGCCTGAACCACGGGTTGCAACAGCCCCGGCAGATCACGAACGGGAAAGAAGATTCCGCCGACGAAAATCATGGGAAAGGAGATTAAACCAGCAATGGGACCGGCGCTTTCCGGAGTTTTGGTCAGGCTGGCGATAATAAATCCAATCGCCATAAAGGTGAGACTGCCCAAAAGCACCACAGCCAACAAAAGCAGCCACGACCCGTTCATCTGAACGTCAAACAGGAAAAAAGCAACCAGCAGAATGACTACCGCCTGTAAACTGTTTAAGAGTACCCGCGCCGTAATCTGTCCGGCGATAAAGGTGGAGCTTTTCAGAGGGGTACCCTGCATTCTGCGCAAAATCCCTCGCTCCCGCCAAGAGGCGATCGTACCGGCAACACCGTTTAAGTTGTTCGTCATAATCATCATCGCCAGGATACCCGGCGCCATAAAATCCATCGTGCCCAGGGAGCGGGTTTGGACATCAACCTGTTCCATCGCAATCACCGGTTGATACCCGACCAATTCCTTGTTGCGTGCATCCACTACCTGAGCTACCACCGATTGCCCCACTTCAGCTACTGTCGGGTTGCTGCTGTCTAAGTAGAGAGCGATTTGCCCTGTTGCATGGGCTTTTCCGGAAGATGAAAATTTCTCCACTTCCGCTCCTAGCCCTTTTTGCAGCACAATCATCATCTCGGCACTACCGGAACGGACCTGTTTTAACCCAAGCTCCCGTTCCGCAGTGGAGACGGCTAAACCTTCCGTCTCTTGAAATGCGCGTACTAACTCCTGCGATTGGGGGGAACCATCTTCATCCACCACAATCGTGTCCAGTGTAAACTGGTTGCCGCCTGTTCCCATCAACGTACCCAGTCCCACCATCATCAAAATCGGCAACAACAGCGACCAGATAATCATATTTTTATTGCGGATAAACAACAATAGCTGGGCCCATGTTAACCGCCAGTATGCGTTCATTGTGTCAACCTCTTTCCCGTTCGTTGCAAAAAGACATCTTCCAAGGTAGCGGTACGGGTGCGCAGGCCGGAGAGAACCCACCCGTTTGCATCCGCCAGGGGAATCAGGCGCAGCAGCGTACTCTGTAGACGATCCGTTAATAAGACAGTCGCTCCGTCTTCTGCCTGCTTTACTTCCTTCACCCCGTCCAGGGCTTGGAACATCTCCTGCGGCTGGGGTTTACTCAGTACAAATTCCACCACACTGTCGGAAGCCAGCTGGCGAATCAACCCCGCCGGTGAATCCAAAGCGATGATGCGGCCTGAGTCCATTATTGCCACCCGGTCACACAATTGCTCTGCCTCTTCCATATAGTGAGTGGATAAAAAAACGGTACGACCCTCATCTTTGAGACGTTGAACGATGGCCCACAGATCACGGCGCGCCTTGGGATCGAGACCGGTAGTAGGCTCGTCCAGAAAGATCACCTTAGGATCATGTACCACCGCTAAGGCGATGGCCAACCGCTGCCGCTGCCCACCGGAAAGGTGTTTGACCAACGTCTTCGCCTTTCCTTCCAGATCGAAGGAAGCTAGCAATTCTTCTACCGATCGCATCTGAGCATAGAAGCTGCCGTACAGCAGAATGATTTCACGCGTTGTCAAATGATCAAACAACGCCGTCGACTGCAACTGTACACCGATCCGTTCTTTCACCGCATTCCGCTGCCGGATGGCGTTATGGCCGTCAATGGAGATTTCACCGCCGTCAGGGGTACGTAACCCTTCCATCATTTCCATGGTGGTGGTTTTTCCGGCACCGTTGGGACCCAAAAGGCCAAAAATCTCTCCCTGTGCCACTTCAAAACTGATGTAATCCACTACACGTTGACCGTTATAGATTTTCACCAGATCTTTTACTTGTATCATCATCGGCTGTTCAGGCCCCTTTTTCTTAAAGGTGTTTAGTCACCCGATCCTGTCGGAATCAGTATAGCACAGAGCCGATCCAATAAAAAAAGCACTACCGAAGTCCCGGCCCTACCCGTATCACTTCAGCAGCCCTTGATAAGGTTGTAGATCGATCTCCTTTTTCTGTAGTGTTTGCACCAACCATTGATGATCCCGTTTGGGTGTCGCCATGATATAACCGCGAATAATCAAATCTCGGCTCATGGCATCAGCCTTTTCCTGTACCGCCAACTGGCCGATCTTGCCGGCGATGGTGCGCATAGCGGTATCCCGGAACGGTTTTGGAACCGGCTGAACCAATTCTTCCAATAATGACTTTTGCTCTTCCGTCCACAAATGGCGCGTCCGTTCGATATAATGATCCTGCCAGTCCAAATCGGATTTACCGTCCTCTTTTGGCATCGCCTTGAGAAACTTGCGAAACATAAAGTATCCGCCTGTTCCAAGAAACCAGACCATAAACAAAAACCACAATACCATTAACCATGTAATCCAATCCGGCATTCCTATTCACCTCTTGCTATGAAATCCCTGGTGCCTCATCTGCAAAGGTTGATCTTGAAATCATATAGGGTGGTCGAGAGTGGATTCCCGTATTCGCTCCATGCGTGGCAAAGTCGCTCATCCGGGTATCCCCCCCTCCCTAACCAACAACGTTAGCAGTTGGGGCATTAGCAGACGACTTCCTTTCCCCCCCATTGTAGCATGCCGTTGTCCGTCGGTCACGTCGGGAGAGAGTGGGGACCAGAGAAGAGGGCGAGATTGATATTTGTACATGCTGCGGGGTGAGAACGGGGAAGTTTGGGGGCGTCTACAGTCTCTTGCCAAACAACGAGCTTAATCGCCCCTTCCTTTAACCCAATCCCCCATCTTCGCGAGTTTTCGGCAACTGTTCACATTTGGATTTTTCGTTTTGATTTCCGTTCACGCTCAATATGATATATATTGTAATCTGGGGGGAGAGTGCGACAAATGAATGCGCGAAAACTGAAGACCTTCGGCCGTCTATTTTGGAAAGCGATGATGACAAAGAAGTGGTGGCTGTTGGTGGTCTCCACCACTTTATTGGTCGTTGTGGGCGGATTAGCCGCCGTTATGTTGACCACAAACGTTTATGAATTGGATAGCTTAAAAAAATTGAAGTTTGCCACCACCCTTTATGATCGCGATGAGAAAGAGATTGAAGCACTGGGAGATACCAACCGTGAATACATCGATCTGGATGATGTAAAATCCCAGGAGCTGATGGAAGCTTTTGTCGCGATTGAGGACGAACGCTTCTATGAACATAACGGCCCCGACTTAAAGGGTCTCGCCCGCGCTTTGGCAGTAGATATCCTCACCATGAGCGCCGCTGAAGGCGGAAGCACGATCACGATGCAGGTTGCGCGCAATATCGTTCTAAACGAACAGAGAGAAAAAACATTTATGCGCAAAGTGACGGAAATCGCCATCGCTTACAACCTGGAACGCAAATATACGAAAAAAGAGATTTTGGAATCCTACCTAAACTATATCTCCCTCGGCAATGAATTCCGGGGAATTCAGACGGCTTCCAAAAACTATTTTGATAAAGATCTGACCAAAGACGAGCTGGAACCGCATGAAATCGCTCTGCTGGCCGGACTGCCCAAAGCACCGGAAGGATACAATCCGTTTAAGCACGAAAAAAATGCGATTCAACGCCGCAATGTCGTATTGGCCAAAATGGCGGAAAAAGAGATGATCACCGAGCAGGAAAAAGAAAAATATCAGAAGATGGATCTTGGCGTTGACCCCAAAAACATGGCCAAGCACCGTAAAAACGAAAATTACCACGCCTACAAAGATTTCTTGGCCAATGAAGCGTTGGAACGATATGGCCTCGACGGTCAGGATCTCTTAAACGGCGGCTACAAAATCTATACCGGTATGAACAAAAAAGCACAGATGTCCCTGGAACGCGCACTAAGGGATGATAGTTACTACCAGGGTCATGACAACTTGGATGCCGGTGCAACCATCATCGATCCCAAAACGGGAGAGATCGCCGCCATCGGTGGAGGCCGCAACTACCTGAGCGGATATGAAAACCGTGCACTCTCCCGTGTGCAACCCGGTTCCGCCATTAAACCGCTGACGGTATTTGCCCCGGTGGTGGAAGAAAAGGGTTATAACGAAAACAGCTATGTCTCCGACTCCCCGTATACCTATAACGGCTGGTCCCCTCAAAACTATGACGGGGTGTTTCAAGGTAGCATTCCTTTAAAACAGGCAGCAGCCCGCTCCATCAACGCAGGAACCGCTCGCCTGCTAGTGGAAGTGGTAGGAGTGGAGACTGCCTTCCAGTATGCAGAAAAGGAAGGGCTAGCACTGGAGGAGAGCGATAAACAACCGGCGCCCCTCTCGCTCGGCGGACTGTCCAAAGGAGTAAGTACCCTACAGGTCGCGCAAGCGTATAGCCTTTTTCCCAACGGGGGCAAATTTAGCGAAGCCCACAGCATCGTTAAAATCGTCGCCCCTGATGGCACGGAACTAGAGCCGAAAAAGGAATTGCGCCAAAACGAGAAAGTATTTAGCCCCCGTACCGCCGATGTGATGAACCAAATGTTAAGCTATGTAGTGCAAAGCGGAACCGGCGGAAACGCCCGCTTAGCCGATGGGCGCGATGTAGCCGGAAAAACAGGTACCACTCAAAATAACAAGGAAGCCTGGTTTGTCGGATACACGCCCGAATATGTGATGGCTACGATGGTGTTTAATGAGGGAGGAGAGCATGTCCGCCTATCCGGCGGTGAATATCCGGCACGCATCTTCCACAAAGTGATGACAGATACATTGTCAGGGACAGAAGTTAGCCGGTTTGAACGATTCGGGGGAGACGGCACCACACCGACCCAACCTACCGACACTCCAGCCTCGCCTCCCGCTGACTCGCAAAATAACAATCTTTCGGAGAAAGAACAGGAAAAACAGCGCAAACAGGAGGAGAAAGAGGCGGAAAAAGAGCGAAAGCAGCAGGAAAAGGAACAGAAAAAGCGGGAGGAAGAAGAACGGAAACGGCAAGAAGAAAACGCTGACGATGGAGAACCCGCTACACCACCGCCTGCGCAAGAACCGCCCCAACCCGGCAATGGCGGAGATACTGGCGGTAACCCCGGAGACGGTGGAGATGACAACGGCAACGAAGGTGAGTAACACGATAAAAGGAACCGATCGCACAGCGCGGTCGGTTTTTTTGTTTTAGCCCATCTTGGCTTTTATTGGCTTTGTACACAGCAGGAAAATAAGACCCAGATGAAGAAAACCTCTATAGGACAAAACTAAGTTTCATATAGTGAAACCATAAGCCTTTTTCTCTATCGAGCCCACTCTTCCATCAAACGACATCGATCAAGATTGGAACCAGAAGGAGTGATAAATGATGGAATGGTCGCGAACCGCACTCACCCTATTATGTGCGCTTTTAGGTGGATGGTTGGGCCACTCGTTACGTATTCCCGCCGGTCCCATGATCGGCTCAATGGTCGGAGTCGCGTCAGTACAATTGATCGGCTTTCCGTTGGGTGCCTTTCCGTCCTGGCTTCCCATCGGCCTTCAAATTTGTTTAGGTGCGATGCTGGGTCTAAAAATCACCCGCCAAACTTTAGTCGATCTACAATCCGTCTGGGCTCCCGCGATTATCGTTGCCCTGCTCGCTGTCGCTTTTGGAGTCATCGTCGGCTGGTTGATCAGCCGTGTAGCGGGCTGGGACTACTTAACCAGTTATTTTTCCGCTGCCCCCGGCGGCATGTCCGATCTGCTGCTGATCGCATCCACCACAGAGGCGGATACATCCAAAGTGATGACTTTGCATCTCGTGCGGCTGGTTACCGTTATTTTAACGGTTCCCTTATTGGTCAAGTGGTTTTTCAAATAATCAACCAACCTGAAGTGATCATTCTATGTCTTTTTTAGGACAAATGGATTAGAAATCAGCGAGAAGGGAACAACGAACGGGGAAAGTTCGATAAAATAGATGCTGGGAGGGAAAGCTGTTGTATCAGGTCAATAACCGTATTGCCGTCGATTCGGATGAGCATTTCAACAAACTGGTCGAACGTTTCCACGGGGCACCGGAACGGATGAAAAAGGTGCCGGGCTTTGTCTCTTTCCGACTGCTGAAGGCTGAAAACGGGACTGCACTGGTAGTAGAGACGGTTTTTGCGAGCAAAGAGGATTTTATCCGCTGGACGGAGAGTGAACATTTTACCAAGGCACACGGTGGCCGTTCCTCCGCCAATCGCGATGCCAATTTGGATTGCTATGAAGTGATACTGTAGATCCCAACAAAAGAAAGGATTGAATACGATGGATTATAAAATTGCACTCTTTTTTCATGTCGTTAGCATGGCCGCTTGGTTCGGCGGTTTATCCGTTATGGCGGTCTGGTTGCGCAAGGCGATCGCCAATCATGAAGCCGGTATCTCCATGAGTAAAAGCTTAGAATTTGTCCATAACCTCAATATTCGCATGATGGTGCCGACAGCAGCTCTGGTTCTTATCGCCGGACTGTATATGCTGATCGGACAAGGCGGTTCCGGGGGGCAAACGTGGTTGCTTATCAAAGAGCGGTTTGGATCCTTATTCCTGCTGGTATACATCATCGGCTTCCCGATCTTTGGCGGCAAAATCTTTAAACAGGCAAAAGCGGCGACAGACGCCAATACCATGGCATCCTTGGTAAAGCGCTATATCATGGTACTCAATGTTACACTGTTGATCCTCGCTTTCATCATCTTAACTGCTACCATCAAATTTTGACAGTGCAACTACAGAACCTAATTTACACCTTTCTTTCTAATCCCTTCTCACCCTACCGTGAAAGGGATTAGTTCTTTTTAGTTAATTTTTCATTTTTCAAAACTAATTGTCACATGAAATGGTATGATATATCCGACAACCCAAAAAGGGGGAATCCCCCATGGACTGGACAACGATCTTTTGGTACTGCTTCTGGGGCGGATTGGTGGCTTCGCTAGCACTCTGGCTGCTGGGTGATTGGTTGGGCGGCCTTTTGGACGGCATCTGGGAGTTTGCCTCCAGCTTGTTTCAGCCGGTCACCTTGGTAGGGGCGATCACTGCGTTTGGAGCGGCTGGCCTCATCTTAACGGAATCGACACCGTTGACCGGTATCCTGTTGATTGCCACCTCTCTTGCCATCGCCATCATCGCTTTTCTTTTGCTCTATTATCTGGTGGTACGCCCCGTCGCCGACGCCGAAAGTTCCAGCGCCTTCCGCCTGCAAGAATTGGTCGGGCATACGGGAGAAGTACTAATCACCATTCCCGACCAAGGATGCGGAGAAGTGCTGATCTGGACTGGAAGCGGCCACACCAATCAGATCGCTTCCAGCCACCGAGGCGAATCCATCCCCTCAGGCACCCGTATCGTGGTACGACGCGTGGAAGACTCCGTTCTGTGGGTGACCCCGGTTGATCCCTCTCAAGGAGTGAACAAAACGATATGACCACCCTCAGCATCATCTTGATGACGGTGGGCGCCTTTTTTGTGTTGGCCATCTGCTTTTGGGCCCGCTACAAAACCGTCGGCGCCGATGAAGCCCTGGTTGTTACCGGGAGTTTGCTCGGTCGTAAAAATGTGCTCAGCGACGATTCCGGCAAAAAAATGAAAATTATCCGCGGTGGTGGCGCCTTTATCCTTCCCATTTTTCAACGTGCGGAGCGACTCAGCCTGCTTTCGCACAAGTTGACCGTCTCCACTCCTGAAGTTTACACCGAGCAAGGGGTACCGGTGATGGCCGACGGAGTCGCTATCATTAAAATCGGCGGTTCGCTGGAAGATGTCGCCACCGCCGGTGAACAATTTATGGGTAAAGCGGTAGATGTGCTCAAAGACGAAGCGGAAGAAGTACTGGAAGGGCATCTGCGCGCCATCCTGGGTACGATGACGGTAGAGGAAATCTACAAAAACCGGGAGCGTTTCGCCCAGGAGGTACAATCTGTCGCCGCCAAGGACCTGAAAAAGATGGGATTGCAAATCGTCTCTTTCACCATCAAAGATGTACGCGACAACAACGGCTATCTGGAAGCCTTGGGCCGCCCCCGCATCGCTGCTGTTCGCCGGGATGCCGATATCGCAGAAGCCAACGCCAACCGCGACACCGAGATCCAAACCGCCAAAGCGCGGGAAGAGGGTACCAAGGCAACCCTGATCTCAGAGACCAACATCGCGGAAGCGAATAAAGATAAAGAGCTGCGCGTCGCCCAGTTTAAGATTGAACAAGACATGAAAAAGGCGGAAGCAGACCAAGCGTACCAACTCCAGGAAAATCGCTATAAACAGCAAGTGGTGGATGAAGAGATGAAGATTGAGCTGGTGCGTAAGCAAAAAGCGATTGAACTGGAAGAAAAGGAGATCCTCCGACGCGAAAAGCAATATGACGCAGAAGTGCGCAAAAAAGCAGACGCTGACCGCTACTCGCAAGAACAGGCTGCTGAAGCCAGCCGCTTTGAACGGGAAGCCCAGGCCCGGGCCGAAGCGGAAGCGATCCGGACCAAGGGAATCGCCGACGCGGAATCCCATAAAGCCCAGGGACAAGCCCAAGCCGATGTGATCCGCTCTAAAGGGTTGGCTGAAGCAGAAGCGAAAGAAAAACTAGCGGAAGCCTTTGAACGATACGGCCAAGCAGCCATCCTGGACCTCATCGCTAAGATGCTGCCAGAACTGGCCGCCAAAGTGGCGGAACCGATGAACCGCATCGACAAAATCACTGTAGTTGACTCCGGCCAAGGCGGTGACGGCGCCGCCAAGGTGAGCAACTACGTCACCCGGCTGATGGCCCAAGCACCGGAAATGGTAAGCCAAGTCTCCGGTTTGGACATCAATGCCTTGATGAAACAGGCAACCAGTAAATCATTGGAGGAACCAGTAAAAGTAGTAGAAAAAGAAGAAGCCGACAAAACGGTTGAAAAAGAGATTGTCTGACAGATCACCCCCTCTTCCAAACAGAAGAGGGGGTGGTTACCGATTTGCTCCACTTCCTGTCGACATGCTATTTCAGTACCACTCGATAATGAATTTATAGGTAATATATCGGAACAGATGGAGTTACATTTACGAAATAGCATTCGGAATTTCTTTGATTGTAGTTTTTTGACTAAGTGTTAGAAAGTAAATTACGGTCTTTATATAGATAGAGGATCGAGAGAAAGAATGCAAGTAAATCAGCAGTAGGAAAGGCTAACCAAACTCCGTTGACACCTAATAAACTGGGCAAGATTAATACAAGTGGAAGCAAAAAGAGTACTTGTCGTGCCATCGATAAGATTAGAGTCTTTCGGGCAAAGCCGAGCGCTTGATAAAGGCCTCCGATCACAATTGGTAATCCAATCAAGAAGCTAGCCGCAAATACAATTCGAATCGCCTCGATACCTTGTGCCACAGTTGCCTTGTCCGAACTAAAGACCCTCATGATCCATTCTGGGAATATCATCATGACGATAAAAATGATAATCGAAGTGACTGAGGCAACCTTTAAACCAAGGGTGATAGTATCGTTCACCCGTTGAAAATGGTTTGATCCAAAGTTATACCCAACAATCGGTTGCATGCCTTGGACCACACCATTGATCGGCATCGACGTAAACGTTATGATTCGATAAATAATACCAAAGACTCCAACAGCGATAGCCCCACTATAAACATTCAACATATAGTTAACGGCTACGATCATCAGACTACCGGCAACCAGCTGGATACCCGCAGGCAGACCGATCACAAGAACCTCTTTCATAAGATGTAGCTTCGGTTGAAGAGAATTGATCCCCAGTGAAAAGTTACTCTTTTCTGATAAAAAATAAAACACCGCAAGTATAGAGGTAACAATATGAGCTAGAACTGTTGCTATAGCAGCACCTTGTGTTCCCATATGAAATCCAAAAATAAAGATAGGATCAAGAACAATATTAAGCAACGATCCCGTAGCCATCAATATAAAAACAACCTTTGCATTTCCTTCCGATCGAATCAAGTTGTTGGAAGTAAAAACAAAGACAGAAAAGAGGGTACCCATTAAAATCGGGAACAAATAATCTGAAGCATACGGCATGATCATATCAGTCGCTCCAAACAGCCGCAACAAAGGCTTCAAAAAGAAGAGTGCACAAACCACTCCTAATATCCCAACACCGAATACCATTAAGAGCAAGTTTCCAAACACCGTATTTGCAGTTTCTCGACGCCCTTCACCTAGACGTCGAGAAACCACGGAAGCTCCCCCCAAGCCTATGGCACCGGCAAGTGCCAAAATAATCATCTGAACCGGAAAAGCAATACTGAGGCCTGCAACACCCAATATCCCTACACCATGAGCTATAAAAATGGTATCCATAATATTATATAAAGCATTGATCAACATACCGAGCACGGCTGGGACAGACATTTTCCATAAAAGCTTTGGAATGGATTCATAGCTAAGGGGATTACTGTGTTCCATTATCATTTGCCTCAATCTGTTTCTTTTCGGATTGATAGTACAGGAAGCCTTCGATTCTGTCTTCAATTTCTTGTTCACTCATTCCAAATAACTCTTTTAAAATCTCCCTCTGTTCAGACTCATCATTTTTTCGCTTGTCGTCATTTGACAATCTTTCTGTTAATACCGAAAGAAAAACAACTTCTCTCAGAGTATGATATTGTTCTTCAGTCATCACTTCCGATACGTTCAGATCCTTTATTTTCTTATAATGAGAAGTCATTTTGAACAGCTCCTCTTATTTTTCGATTCCTTGGAAATACATTTTTATGACATACCGAATGAAATCATCTTTTGATACCTTTCCATTTTTCACCGATTCACTATAAACATGTGGATCAAAAATGTTCATAAACAAATTTGCCATCATTTCTGTAGGAATAGCAGAATCAAAAATTTTGGCTGCTTTGCCTTCCTCATGAATCTCTATAATACCGCTTATAATATTTGATAATACTTTTTGAATTTGAACGCCTCTTTCACCTTGGAAAACGGAAGCCATGTCTGGATAACTCTTCATTACAAATTGAAAAAATGCTCCCGACATCTCTTTCTTAATTAAAAACACTAATTTTTCTTTGCTCGAACCATGATAAGCTTTTGCTTCCTCTACAGTATTTAAAAAAGAATACAGCTTCGGTTCAACTAAAGCAAAAACAAGCTCATCCTTACTTTTAAAATGCAGATACAAAGTACCTTTCGCGATACCTGCATTTGCTGCAATTTCGTCCATACTTGTATGATGATATCCCTTCTTCATTAGAACATTTTCAGCTGTTTGAAGTATGAACTGCTCTCTTTCCTGACGTTGGCGCTCCTTTAAAGTGAGTTTCGCTCTTTTTTCCACTATATACCTCCAGTGAACTTTACATTCATAAAATGACTTTAAAGTCATATTACAGAGTGACCTGAATTTTGTCAACTCTAAAATTAAGTGATCCATCGCAGAGCTGGATTCTGTGATGGATCTAAGAAGTATTTCTGTCGATCAGAGGGAACTCGGGAACTCTCCTCTATCCTTAGCTCTCCTTTTCACCTTAACAACCGTAATCCGTTTAATATCACCAACAGCGTACTTCCTTCATGCCCCACCACTCCCAATGGTAACGCAATGCCGTTGGTGAAGTTAACCAAGATCAATCCACCGATCACAGCCAGGGCAAAGACGAGATTTTGTTTCACAATCCGCCAGGTACGCTGCCCTAACGCAATCGCTTCCGACACTTTGCCCAGATCATCATTCATCAGAACGACACGGGCGGTATCCAGGGCGACATCACTACCCGCGGCTCCCATGGCGATCCCCACGTGCGCCGTTGCGAGAGCAGGAGCATCATTGACACCGTCGCCCACCATCGCTACCGGGCCCCGCTTTTGTGCCCAGCGCTGAATCGCCGCCACTTTTTCCTCCGGCAACAATTCCGCTTCCACATGCTGAATCCCGACTTCTTGGGCGATCGCTTCTGCGGTCCGGCGGCGATCCCCGGTAAGCATAACCACTTCCAGTCCCCGCTTTTGTAACACTTGGATGGCCTCTTTCGCTTCGGGACGGATTTGATCACGCAGGGCGATTAACCCGATCGGTGTCTCCTCTTGTGCCAATGCCACCACCGTTTTCCCTTCCGCTTCCAGACGCGCCAGCGCAGGATGATCCACCGACATGATCCAAGCCGGTTTACCCAAGCGCCACCGTTTTTGTCGCCACTCGCCCTTTACTCCGTGACCGGTAACCGATTGAAACGAATGCGGACGTACCGGTGATAGGTTGCGTTTTTTTGCCTCCGCCACCACTGCGCGGGCGATCGGATGTTCAGACAAGGTTTCCAGTGAGGCTGCGGCCAACAAAATATCACTCTCCTGCTCTCCTGCCAACGGGACAACATCCGTTACCGCCAATTCACCCTTGGTAAGGGTACCGGTCTTGTCCAGCGCTACCACTTGCACTTCAGACAGGGATTCAACATAAGCCCCACCTTTAAACAGCAGCCCTTGGCGGGCACCGTTGGACATCGCTGACAAGACCGCCGGCATAATCGCCGCAACGACGGCACAGGGGGAGGCCACCACCAGAAACACCATGGCCCGATAAACGGTATTGCTCCAATTCCATCCCCACAGCAGCGGTGGCGCGATCAACAGCAGACCGGTCACCAACAACACCGCTTTCACGTACATGCCTTCAAATCGTTCAATTTTACGCTGTGAGGGCGGTTGCTGACTCTTCGCCTCTTCCACCAAACGTAGAATTTTGGAAAATGTACTCTCTTCCGCCGGGCGTGACACTTTTACCACCAGTGAGCCGGTGCCGTTGATCGTCCCGGCAAACACCCCGTCGCCGGGACGCTTTCCTACCGGAACCGACTCACCGGTGATGGTGGATTGATCCACTTCCGACGCCCCTTCGATCACCTCTCCGTCAACGGGAAGCTGTGCGCCGGGCTTTACCAACACCCGATCACCCGGGCGCAAATCATCGATCGATACTTCCGTCTCTTCGCTTCCCCGCAACAACAACGCCGACTGCGGTTGCAGCGACAACAGTGAGGATAAATCTCGTTGGCTTCTCTGTTCACTATAACGTTCCAACGCACCACTGAGCGCAAAGATAAAGATCAAAAGCGCCCCTTCCATCCAATATCCGATAAAGGCAGCCCCGATCGCAGCCACCAACATCAGCAGATTAACATCCAGCTTTCTCTCCACGACAAGGGCCGTCAACCCTTCCTTCGCCTTGGCAAAACCTCCGATGACATAAGCGGCTAAATATAAAGTGAGCGCACTCATCGGCATCCACTCGGTCATCCACCACGCCACCAAGGTGAGAACGCCGCTAACCACTGCGGCAACCCCTTCCCCGTGTCGCCGTATCCACGCTGTCCCTTTTTTCTCTTCCTGCTCGGTCAGTACCGAATAACGGGAAGGCATCACCAACCGTTTCACCCATTCACTCACCGCTTACACCACCTTTTGAGAATAAGATTCATTGTTATCGCTCATAAAAAATGCACATGCTGCCCGCTGAATTGCGGACAGCACAACTGAGAATGAAATTCAGTTTTGATTCAAACCAACACAATTGGCTATAGGAAATGTATTTATAATCATTATAAAGTAAGAATTAGTTTTTGAAAAGCCCTCTATGGTTCTGTTTTGACAAAGCGGTGAAAAACGTGCATTCCCCATTTGAAAAAGGTATACTGGGCGTGACTATATCAACATCCTCTTTCGCCATATACAGTGAAATGGGATACATAGCCGAAAATTTGTTGATGATTGATATTTCGATTCGATCATTATTTCTTTTGTTATCAATCTGACTGTTTATTTGTACAAAGGAGTGAAACGGTTGAAACTCTTTATCATTCTAGGGGCGCTCAATCTGTTTCTCAGTATTGCTTTGGGGGCATTTGGTGCTCATGGTCTAGAAGGGCGCATCTCTGAACGGATGCTGAGCAACTGGCATACCGCCGCTCACTATCATATGGTGCATGCCTTAGGATTGTTCTTTATCGGCCTTTTAGCCGATAAAATTGGCCCATCATCCTTGGTTACCGCCGGTGGTTGGTTGATTGTGGCCGGAATCCTCTTCTTTGCCGGCAGTCTATATGTCATGGCTCTTACCAATGTCACTGTGCTAGGCGCCATCACCCCCATCGGCGGCGTTGCTTTTCTAGCGGGTTGGGTCTGTATCGCTTTGGCGGCTTGGAAGCACTTGTAACTTGATGTAAACCCTCCTCATCGCACGTTCCTCTCGCATAAGAAAAAAGCCCGCCCTATGGGCGGAGAGACGAGAGGGGGAGCGATTTCCAGTGAAGCGCCCTTTGTAAAGCACAAGTCTCGCTTTGACCGACTATCCAGCGGAGCCTCAGAAGGATCAAAGGATCCAACCATTTAGGGCCACACAGCCTTTCGCATGTACGCTGGTTGGAAACGGAGGAGGCGAAGCGGATAGACCTACATCTTTGAAAGGGAAAGAGGGAAGCGAGTACCCTTTCTGGATTCGTTACATTTTTGTCGGGCAGTTTGTCCCGAGAGGGGCCTTCTCCGGGGCAAGCGTTGCTTTTTTCTTCTTCACTAAAGACGCTCTCGACCGTGAAGTAGTAAAAATCACCAACCCAATCCAGATAAGGATAAACGAAAACAGCTTCACTTGGCTAAAGGGTTCATGGAAAAGAAACACACCCAAGAACAACATAATCGTGGGAGCTATATATTGCAGAAATCCGATTAACGAAAAGGAGATACGCTTGGCACCTGTGGCAAAAAGCAATAGCGGAACTGCCGTCACGATGCCCGCTCCCAGTAACAGGATCACTGTATGGACCCCTTCGCTCTCAAAGAGATGCCCTGATGATGAATCCCCCACAGTCAACAAAAACAGCATGGCAAAGGGAGTCATCAGCAAGGTTTCAATCGTTAACCCTGCCCACACTCCTACTGTGACCGTCTTCTTAATTAAACCGTATAAGCCGAAGCTCAATGCAAGACCAAGCGCTATCCACGGTATGCCCCCATAATCAACGGTTATGGTGATTACACCACCGGTTGCCAAAAGAAAGGAAAGCAGCTCCCAACGGGTTAACCGTTCCTTCAAAAAGATCGTAGCCAATAAGACGTTAATCAGCGGATTAATATAGTATCCTAAACTGGTTTCAATCACACGATCACTGTTTACTGCAAAAATAAACAGAAACCAATTGATGCTGATAAGAACAGCCGCGCAAGAGATCGTAAGCACTGATGTAACATGGGAAAATGTGTGACGGATCTCTTTTGCCACCTTCCCCAACTGTCGCATACATAACAGCACCAAAATCATAAAAACAAGCGACCATACGATACGATGAGCCAAGATTACAGCGGGGGTGACACCCTCAAACAACTTCCAATAAAGGGGTAGTATCCCCCATAGCAAATAGGCGGTAACCGCCGCTAAAATACCCATTCCTTGTTGTTTTTCGTTCATCTTTTTTCCCTCTTCGATGATTAATCAGGTGGTTCTTACCTGTTCCTAAGAAGTCGTTCCCATCCCAACCGCAAGATCTTGCTCATGTCGGCACGCTTTTACGGCTAGCAGCAATCCTCGACGCACGGTTTCTAGAGACATGCTGGGATGGTCTCCCATTACCGCTTGTTCCGGCGCAAACGGAATATGGATAAAACCGCCGCGCAGCGGGCGGTTGGAGTGATTGATCTCATGCATCAACCCATAAAACAGATGATTGCATACATAAGTGCCCGCGGTGTGAGAAATCGCAGCCGGAATCCCTTCCTCCCGCATGGTTTGCACCATTCGCTTGATCGGCAAGGTGGACCAATAAGCGACAGGTCCTCCTTTTACCACCGGCTGATCCACTGGCTGATTGCCCTCATTGTCGGGGATACGCGCATCCTCCAGATTGATTGCGACCCGCTCCGGTGTAATCGCCGTCCTTCCTCCCGCTTGTCCGACAGCGATCACGACATCGGGTTGACTCTGATGAATCGCTTCCCGCAAATGAACCATGGATTTCCCAAAAACCGTAGGCAAGCAACTGACCCGAATCTCCACCCCCTCCACTTCTTCTCTTTCCAACGAGCGCACCGCTTCCCACGAAGGGTTAACCTCTTCACCGTCAAAGGGTTCAAATCCGGTTAACAGTACTTTTGTCATCGTTTCCCCTCCAC
Organism: Desmospora activa DSM 45169; assembly: GCF_003046315.1. Lineage (NCBI taxonomy): Bacteria > Bacillati > Bacillota > Bacilli > Caryophanales > Thermoactinomycetaceae > Desmospora > Desmospora activa. Next base: position 141,626 of record NZ_PZZP01000004.1, read on the forward strand.
AATCCGCTCCACTTGCTATCTTTTTTTCGCTGCTAAGGGGCCATACTTTCGTTCATGCAGTGTCACATTGACCAATCCCCCCAGCACCAACAACAAACCGGTCAAGTAAAACCAAACCATCAACACGATTACTCCCCCCAGACTACCATAAGTAGCGCTAAAGTTATTGAAGTTGTTTACATAGTAGGAAAACCCGAGGGAGTTGATTTGCCAACCGATACTGGTTACCAAGGCGCCGATGACAACTTTGCGAAAAGCTACTTTTGTATTGGGGGCAATTTGGTAGATCGCGATCAGAACCAAATTAGTCATAACAAATACAGCCAGCCAGCGCATCAATAAAAAAGTGGTCCATGAGCCCGGTGGTAGCCCGAAGACTTCATCCATATAGCGGAAGATCAATTGTCCAAACACCGGCAAGAGCAACAAGACCACAAACACCATCACAATAGAGACCGTCATCGCAATCGAAAGCAGTTGCAACCGCCAAATCGGACGTGTTTCCTCCACTCGGTATGCGATGTTTAAGGCACGGATAATGGCAAACGCACCATTGGATGCAATATACAACGCTGCCAACAGACTAAAGGATAAAATCCCGCCTCGCGGTTGCTCCATCAGATCCCGAATCGGCCGATCGATCGCAGCGGATGCCTCTTCCGGCAACATATTGGTAACAAAGGAAACTGCCAGATCCGGGTTTAAGTTGAGATAAGGCAAAAGCGCAACAGTAAAGATCAGCAGCGGAAAAATAGACAACAAAAAATAATAGGCCAATGCCGCCGCCAAATCAGGTAAACCGTTTTTCCATACCTGTGACAATACTTGCCATGCAACCGACATAACGGACCGTAAAAATTTCATCCAGCCACCCGTCCTTAGAAATTTGTAATCATCTTTTATTGTAACCGGAACAAGCTTCCAAAGACCATCGATCATCTTCGATTAACGAAAAAACCACCCAATCCTGGATGGCTGATACGGTACAATCGCCTCTTAAATTGATATTCACAACTTGTCCGGTAAATGAAACCGACATCGTCGTATTGAGGACCCTTTAAGTCAATCCGTGTTATCAGGAATAAAACCGATACACCATAAAAGCTTTTAAAAAGCCAAGGTAGGTATATATACCAATAGCAAAAATTGAATCGCGATCTTCATCGTTATCCTTCTTTGCTATCTCCTAACAAAACTTAACCCACATGTTCCTTCCTCATTTCATCAACCTTACCGGGAGCAGTCTTGCATTGTTTGTAAACAATCCCAGCAAGGATGAGCAAAGTGATAACTGCAAGCGACCAGGCAATATCATGGGAGAGTTCCACCATAGTATCCCAAGCATTCCCCAACAACATCCCTAACCCAAAGAAAAGCGCCGTCCACAACCAAGCCATTCCATAAGCAATGGGTGCATATCGCCTAAAAGGAATACGTTGACACCCCGCAATCAGTGGAACCCCGTGCCGGAGTAAAGGCAAAAAAACAGCCAAACCCCATGCCCACGGTCCATATCGATCGTGAAAATGCTTAGCCCGCAACAATCGAGTCGCCATTACTCCCCCTAGCTTCCTCTGTCTGCTGCTCCAAAAACCAAACACCCGCCCCAGCAGATATTCAACTGTCAGCACTCCTGTCACACCCAGACCCGTAACGGCGAAAGCAGGTCCCGGTTTCAGCATCCCTATCGTCACCAGTCCCCCGGCCAGCATCGCAATCGCTTCATTGGGAACCGGCATTCCTATTAGTCCTAGACTGAAGGCAAATAATAAAGCGATTATTCCATGTTGGGAAACCCACTCCAAAACTGCGTGCACATCCATCCAACCACTTCCTCACTCCTGAAAATAAAGATACGACTGCACCTTATCAACTATAAAGGGCAATTCTTAATTTTTTCTAAGAATGATACAGCTCGCACCTTAACAAAAACGAACGGCAATCTTTAACTTTTTCTTAAACGGATAAAAACATGCCGCCCTTAGCAGACAAAAAACTCCCTCCTAAAAGAGGGAGCTATAAAATCGGCGACAACAGACGTGAGATGGACTCCTTAAAGCGAATGGTGTAAGAGCGCTGTTGGTATTCTTCCCAAGTCAGCGAAGTGGACTGAAGCATATCCTGCTGGAAAATTTCCGCCAAATTCTTTGCCATGTCAGCATGGTATAAAAAAGCGTTTACCTCAAAGTTTAAACGGAAGCTGCGCATATCGATATTAGCCGTTCCGACTGAGGCGATTTTATCGTCCACCACAATCGTCTTAGCGTGAAGGAAGCCGTTTTGGTAAATGTAGATCTTTCCTCCCGCCTGCAACAGTTCACCTACATGGGAGAAAGTCGCCCAATACACAAACGGATGGTCCGGTTTGTTGGGAATCATAATGCGAACATCGATCCCTGACAGACAAGCGATTCGAAGAGCGTCCAACAAGCTGTGATCCGGAATGAAATACGGGGTTTGGATATAAATATACTTCTTGGCGGTTAAGATCATCTTGATATAGCCGTTCTTAATCTGCTCCCATTCTGAATCAGGACCGCTGGATACGATTTGCACCCCGACATCGCCCTCTCGCAGCGGTGTCGGATAATAATTGTCCTGATAGGAAATATCATGGCGTGACGCCTGATTCCAATCAAGAATAAAACGGGATTGGATATGGTGGACCGCATCCCCCCGAATGCGCAAGTGGGTGTCACGCCAATAGCCAAAGCGCGGGTTTAAGCCCAGATATTCATTTCCGATATTAAATCCCCCGATATATCCGATCTTCCCGTCAATGATCACCAGTTTCCGATGGTTGCGGTAATTGAGGCGCAAATTGATCAACGGCAACACCGCGGGGAAAAAGGCTTCAATCTCCCCTCCCGCTTCACGGATTTCGCGAATAAACGCCTTGTTCAGCCTTCTGGAACCCAAATCATCATAGATCAGTCTTACCTGGACACCTTCTCGTGCTTTACGGGCCAACACCCGGGCCAGTCTTTTTCCCAGATCGTCTGGTCTCACAATGTAATAGAGGAGATGGATATGATGTTGTGCCCGCTCTAAGTCCTCTATCAAGGCATCAAACTTTTCCTGACCATCGGTAAAAATCTCAACCTGATTCGTTTGTGTCAACACCGCTTGATCATTGTTTAAATGCATCAAGATCAACGCTTTATACTCTTGCCAGGAAGAATTCCCATACTGAAACGTGTTATTTTCCAGCTGCGCTTTTTGAGTTGTAACTGCTTCCTGCAATAAAACGTGGATTTGCTTGTCCCATGTAAAAATTTTTTGCTTGCTTATTTTCCGACCAAAAATCAAATACAAGACAAAACCGAGAACGGGGATAAAATATAGCACCAACATCCAAGCCCATGTCGAGCTGACATCACGCCGTTCCAAAAAAATGATGGCGGTTGCAAGCAGGATGTTTAAAACCAGCACAGATCCCAGTAATAGTGTTAAGATGTCCAATGCGCTCTCCCCTTTTTCTCTCCCCAATCCCGAAAACGGGCATCAAAAACACTATAACATACAATCCATCCAGTATTCAGAAATAGTTCCACCCATACTAATAAACGGCTTTATCCACCGTTTCATCCAAACAAAAAATCCGCTTTCGGGATCGTCTTTATCCGATCCTAAAAGCGGATTGTTCAGGCATTCTCATTTGGAGGATGGATTATAATTGTTTATTTAGCCTCCATTTTCTCCAACCATTGTTTTTTGTTTGTTGCGGTCTTTCCATTTCCAGCTCATTTTTCTGTTGAATGTATTGTGTAATGTATTCGGGGTTGCGTACATTGGCAAGGGCGATTTCCAACCTGATATAGGTGGTTTCATTGGAGTACCCCATCGCTTGGGATTGTTCCGTCTCCTCGTCATTGGCTTGATACGCGGTTCCCAACAATATCAAAAGAATCCCTAGCCACTGCACGGTGGTTACGGCTTCCGACAACAGGATCATGGCCAACAAGATCCCAAATGGCAGCTCAATCGCAGGCAGACAGGAAGCAAGGACTGATTTCCCCTTGTTGAACAAAGCCGTCATCCCCTTGGCAAAGGACCAAGTAGGGATGACATATCCCAACAGAGCGATAATCAGTACCGTTACTCCAAACTTCCAATCCATCGAGCCGGAAAGGATCGATGTCCCTCCAAGCATGATTAATAGCGGAGTAACAGCGAGCAATGACAGGGCACTCCCGGTCATTAAGCAGGCGGATCTCGTTTCTTCCGATAGATGGGTATGAAGTCGTCCTGTGGCCAGCATCCAGCAACTATCGCTAACCGCCGTCAAAAAACCGAACAGCAAACCCCATTTACTAATTTCATACCATGAGAAATTATACAGTTCCATTGCAAAGAAGGTACCGACCAAAATCGTAATCCACGACTTTACTGTTTTTTTGGAAGGACGATGTTGAATCAGCGCCGTCAAAAAGCCGTTAAAATCAACTGACTTTTTTTGTTCCCACGCTTTAATAACCCAATCCTTCCCCACGGGGATAATCCAAAAATATTGAATGATCAACACGGTCACCATCGAAACCGGAAGCGTTTGAAGAGCGAGGAAATAAAACAAAGTACTCGCCCCTGACGCACATCCCCAAGCCATTAATGTCAACCGCATTTTCCATGCCTTGTTCGCCGGGTATTGCGCCATCTCACGACGGTGTTTCCCAAACCACACAAGCCAGAGTAGCGTCATTCCCAGTAGAACCGGCAATAACGTTAACTGCAAAAATGGATAATTATTACCATAAGCAAACTTTAATATAACTCCAATTGACCCTAGACACATACCACCGACCAGTATCAACGCTGACGCACGCTTCACTATCAAATTGCCGCCGCCCCCCCTTTCAACTAACCTCCCTAACGAGGTGAAGCGGATAATAAAATTATACCGTTTTTAAAGGACAACCGTTTCATCCAAACCCGTTTTGGCAATTAAGTCGTATACATTTATCCCTAAAGGAGGAGTCCTAGATTGGCTAGCATAGATAAATAATGGCATAAAAAAACAGCCCACAAAAGGCTGTCAGATTGATGACGCAACCAAAAGATCAATCTTCATCGTAAATCCGTTTCTCCTCTTCCACATAAGCGGTCAAAAACTGCTCTTCCATCCGCTCATCTCCCATGATGTCAGCCGCCTCTGCCGCTTTCTGCAACAGATTTAAGTGAGGACCCTCTAGCGCTTGAATTTGTTCCAGCGCCCACTCATAGGCAACACGACAGGTGGGGTGATTGGCGTCATTTTGCAGCAAGACTACATCAAAGGCGTTTTCAACGATCATCCTTCCCAGTCCAACCCGCTTCCAATCGGGGATATGTTGCAAATGGTGGCGTGCGGTATCGATTTTGGCCCAAGCTACATCCGCTTCGCCCAGTTTAAGATACCATTCACTCAATGACCGTAATTGACTGGCAATATCCCAATCTGTTGTTTTATACCTCAACAATTCTTCCTGGGCAGCGATCACTCCCGCCACGTTGTCGCAATGCCGTTCATAAACAACCAATTGATTGAGGGTAGTTTCATCCCAGTCCTTTTGTTGCGATTTCCACTCTCTCACTTTCTCCTGTAAAAGCTCTTTCTCCTCTAGGTCAATCGCTAGTTCAATGACATCCTCGATATTTTCCATATCCAATTGAGAAGGATATTGCTTCTCTTTCGCTTCTCTCCAGCGCGTTAGGTCTGATGAATTGATCCGGCAGTTTTCCCTATCTTCTCCTACATAATCATAAAAAGTTGACTTCCATTCATGTTCGGCATCCACCACATAACGGTAGGTTTCTTCGATGCCCGCCGACACGAGGTATTGCACATCAAAGCCGCAGTGGGTGTCAAAGTTGGAGAGTTTCGCCTGTGTAAACAACCAAACATTCATGGGACTACGAAAACGGGACAAAAGATAGGCGCACAGACAGAGAGAGGGATATAAACCTTGAAAGGGAGCATGTCTGTGCATAATCGTTTCTTGCCGCATCAATTTCTGTAGCAGGGGTTCGTCTTGTTCACTTCTGTCATATTGTAAGGCCAGCAACAGTCGAAAGCGTTTCAATCGATTGGCGTCATAGGAATGCCCTTCTTCGTCAAACGCTTCTTGATAGGCGAAAGCTTGGCAATCAATCCGTCCTGCCCGCACAGCCGCTAAGGTTTGTAGGTGGTTTTTAAGCATGATTAACTGCGGAAACCCGCGAATGGGGGAACCGTCCTCCTTACCGAGATGAAAAATACTTCCGATGAGTGGTAAGCAGTAAAGGTACTGCCCTTTAACAGCTCCCTCACTGCTGATTGATCTTCGGTAATTTGCTGGTGGTGTTGATAGGGAGTTTATTTGTGCACCTATTGCCACTTCGCTTGAATGTATTTTGTATGGATGGATTTGTCTTCTATCACTCAATCACAGGATTTCTACATACCCTTCCGTGCCGTTGATGCGGATACGCTGCCCATCCTTGATCCGTGTGGTGGCGTTTTCCACACCGACAACCGCCGGTAGGCCGTATTCCCGGGCAATGACGGCGCCGTGCGTCATCAAGCCGCCTACCTCTGTCACCAATCCTTTGATCGATACAAACAAGGGTGTCCAGCTGGGGTCGGTAAAGGGTGTGACAAGGATATCCCCCTCCTGGAGATCGGCATCTTCCATTTTTAAAACGACACGTGCCCGTCCTTCGATAACGCCAGCTGATACCGGGTTGCCCGCTAAGGCACCGGGTGGGAGATGGTCGGTGTCGTATTGACCGTTTATCCCTTCACCCTCGGACGTGATCACTCGTGGCGGTGTCAGCTTCTGAAAAACGGCGTAATCCGCCTTCCTCTCGGCGATCATTTGGTTATTGACGCGATTGGTTTGAACTGCCTCCTGTAACTCCGCAAACGATAAATAAAAAATATCCTCCTCCGCTTGAATCACTCCTGTTTGCACCAGTTTGGCTGCCTCTTTCATCAACGCTTGTTTATAGATGAAGAACCGCCAGACTAAGGCATACTTGGGATATTCCCGATAACCGATAAAGTTGCGCAAGATGTTGATCATCCGTTTTGTCTTTTTAGCCTTTTGTCGTCCACGGGGTAGTCGTTCCAAGCGGCTTAAGAGTTCCTGCTCCTTCTGCTCCGCTGCCAGTCGACCCTGTTCAAATTTACTTTGACTTGCACCCGGTGAAAAATTTTTGATATTGCTTACGATCATGGGGATCAGCGCAGTCGGCCGTTCTCGCCAACGGGGGGTGGTAATATCGATTTCCCCTGAGCAACGCATGCCGTATTTTTCAAGGTATCCCCGGATGGCTTGATTGACTGCTTCACCGCCTTCCACCTTGACCAGATCCTCAAAAAAGGATTCATCGGTGGCGTGTTCAAAGTATTGAATCACCGCCGGATATTGCCGTACCACATCGGCGACATCCATCAACGCCAGGCCCATCTCCGATGTAATGTTGTGGGGGACCGACTGGGAAAGCGTGTCGGCGGCATTCTTTTCACCCAGCCATTTTTCCATTTTCTTATTGATCCAACTGCTCGCATATAACCCAACCATGATCACGCCTAAGCTCTGCGGGTTATACAGTTCTTTTTTGAATTGCGGATAATCCTGTAAAATAAATGAAAACAGCTCATCTCCCGTTACGTTAGCAATCCGCTGTTTTAGCTCATTGATCGACTTCTCATTGCGGGAAATAAGATCTGAAACGATCGCAGGGTCGTTTTTACGATAGATTTTTAGCGATTCAATCGGCAGCGCCCAAGAGAGGTTCTCATTGCCTAATTTAAAAACTCTCTTACCCCGGGGCAGTGATTGGATAAAACCTTTTCGCTCGATTAAACTGGAAAGGGCGCTTTTCATCAACGGATCATTCTTGCCATATACACTGAGGACAATTTTACGTCCCACCGGTGAAGCCAGGTCATGGGAAAGATCGATAAACAATCGACCACCGGCTGTATGCATCGGATATTCTCCTGCTAATAATCGGAAAAACGACATACCCAAGGGTTTGATCGCTTCTGTCATCATCTGCTGATGGCCGACGGAGATATAGACGCGGTTCTGCCCGTCGTTTCCGTCTGGAACTGGAAATAATGTGGTGATGGGGCGGCTCTGTACGATGATAATCCGATCATCAGCTAGGCACCATTCAATATCTTGTGGACAACCAAAATAAGCCTCAATCTGTCTGCCCATCCGCTCTAACTGCAAAATCTGCTCATCTGTCAGCGTCTGTTTTTTCTGCTGATCCGGCTCAATTCTTCTCTCCTCTGTTCCGCCTGCCGGTAAAGCGGCTATCGCTACTCGTTTCGTGGCGATGGTCTTCTCGATAATTTCGCCATCCTGAACTTTATAGTTATCGGCGGATACCAACCCGGAGACGAGTGCTTCACCCAGCCCAAAACTGGCATCAATGGACAGCACTTTCCGATTGGAAGTGACGGGATCCGCCGTAAATAGAATTCCTGACGCCTGCGGAAATACCATCCGCTGAACAATAACGGACAGATAAACCTGACGATGGTCAAATCCATTCTGGATGCGGTAGATCACAGCCCGATCGGTAAACAGCGAAGCCCAACATTTGCTGATATGCTTTACGATCGCCTCAGTGCCGATGATGTTTAAATACGTATCCTGCTGCCCGGCAAAGGATGCATGGGGCAAATCCTCCGCCGTCGCGCTGGAGCGGACGGCATAAGCATGCTCCTCACCCAATTGGGTAAGATGGTGAGCCACCGCTTCTTCTACATCCGTCGGGATTTTGGTCGCTTCGATGATATCACGAATCTTACCGCTGATTTCACCAATTTTCTCCCGCTCTTCCGCCTTGAGCATGGATAGTTGATCCACTAAGGCATGAAACTCCCGGTTTTGATCAATTGCTTTTTTGTAAGCATCGGTGGTGACACAAAAACCTTCCGGTACCTGTAACCCCTCTATTTTCGCTAATTCTCCTAAGTTTACGCCTTTTCCTCCGACAACCATCAACTCGGTTTGATCAATATCCCGAAAATGGAGTACCGATGACATCCGAACACCCCTCCTACATGGAATTACCCTTTATTCTCAAACTGCAAGGAAACAGGCAATACACAAGCTGGTTGTATCAGCGCCTGACTCAACTGTTATGCCAGGTCACCCTCCCCGCATACCTACCAAATCGCAAGGAGACGGGTAATGAATGTGACACCCGCGCCAATTGTAGATTAGTCGCTCAACCAGCTGATCAAAATGGATTACCAAAATTTCATCTCCCGGTTTCGCTTGACTTGGGTCTCATACGGAGAGTGATCTCGTATGACCATGGGAAACTATCGTTCAATTCCCGTTCGGATCATGGCAAGTAAATCGTTCATCTCATCGATGATGCCTTCCATAAACGCTTCATCCAACTCGGTTTGATCCGTCATCGCCGATAACGTTTTATTCTCCACATGCTTCAATACCACTTGAATCAGTTCAAGTGCCTTCCGACGATTCACTCCTTCTTTGAGAGGAACACTCGCAAATAGTCGCTCCAACACCTGATCCCGCCTGTCGATCCGAAAAGTGATTTTCTCTACCATTTCCGCCTTTAGCTCATCCGGTGTCCCATAAAAGGCTTCCGTCAACAACTTATACATGTTGGGATTCTTTTTGAGATAAGCCAGTTTGACTCGGCTCATTCGCTCTAAAGCTGTAAAAAAATCCTCACCTTCCAAGGGTTCATCCATCCGCAGTTCCTTCATCACCTTTTCCATGCATCGCTCCAATATGGAGAAATACAGCGCCTCTTTACTCCCAAAATGGTGGAAGATCAACGCCTTGGAGATTCCCGCCGCCTCCGCCAACATCGCCGTTGAAGTCTTTTCATATCCATAACGGGCAAATACCGCTAAACAAGCATCCAAGATTTGTTCTTTTTCATACCGTTGCAAAGGCAAGAACGAAATCCTCCTCCTTATGATACTAACCGATCGGTTAGTATCACTTTACTATATACTGATCAACCGGTCAATATATACTCTTTTGCACCGAAAAACGCAAAAAAAAACGAAGGGATCGGGTTTCGATTCCTACGTCTATTACGCTTCCGTATAGGGACTCGACACCATTCGCAACAAGATATCGATATTCGGCATCGGGTAGCCTTCATCCCCGTGGATATTTAACGTCATAAGGCCGGACAACACCGTAATATAACAGGAGATCAATTCTCGGGGGTCCCCTGCGGCAATTTCGCCTGCTTTCTGCCCTTCAATAAATAATGGCTCCAATGGGTCGACATACACATTCATCGAATACTGTTCAAGCAACTGGATTGCTTTTTCTGGAACCTCATCCGATGTACTGGCTTGATGGATCAGCAAAAAATAAAGTTGACCCTCTTTATCGAGAATGAGCTCCGTCAATGCTCTTATTTTTTCAAGCGGTGATCCCGACAATTGATTTACACTAGCAATTCCTGCAACCGATTCTTGCATCGCCTGCTGCACAAGCGTCGTAAAAAGTTCATCTTTTGATTGAAAGTAGCGGTAGAGGAGGCCCGGACTTATACCGGCTTCCGTGGCGATCATACTCATCTTTGTTCCAATAATGCCTCGCCGAGCAAAAATTCGCAGGGAGGCATCCATAATTTGTTGTCTGCGTTCATCGCGAATTTGCTGCAATTGTTCCTCTCTTAAAGGCGTCAATCTTATTCGCTCCTTTACAACGTCTCAATTAATCGCATCCATCGTGACAAAGGATGCATCGGAAAAAGAAGGGACAATCTGGTCCAAAACTTCATCCAAGGGTTGACCGTATTCTTGTAAAAGCGAAGTGAGATACGCGTTGCCTTCATCCGATGCACCCAAAACAGCTGTTACCATTTCTGGATTGATAATTTCACGGGGAGAGAGAAACAATGAATTCACAAACCAGTACAATCCATATAAATCCCAATTTCGTTGAAGGGTTGCATGTTTCTGGTACAGATCCATATATTTCTGAGCGAATGTGATTCCTTTCAACGGCTCAGCCCCTATATATTCAACGCCTTGCCATTGCAAATCGGCAACGGCATTTAACCACCAAGCCGGTTCAACGACAGCTTGCATTTTTTGGAGTACACGACGTTCAAAACCAGCCATGGGGTGTTGCTGTTGTTCCCGTAAACAGGCTTCCAATATTTCTACTTCGATGGCGGCAACGGTCATTCCCTGCCCATAGATGGGATCAAAGTTGCAGAAAGCATCACCTAAAACCAACAATCCAGACGGCCAGCGTTCCATCTGTTCAAAATGATGACGGAACAATTCCGAGATACGATAACCTCTGGGAGAAGTAAGCGGCTCAAGCCCCTGTATCACTTCCATCATTAGTGGACTTGTTAGCCGGGTAAGCGCATGCTCATAGTCGGAAACAGCGGTTGGAGGATAGTGACCTCCTACGCTCCAGAACAACATCTCTGCGGTGTTATTTTCTATGATGGAAAATACCTCGGAAAAACTCCTTTTATCAGGATTGCCTTCGACACGGATTACATCCCATTTTTCCGCGAGGTGGGAAGGAACCTTGTAATGGCGGGTACTATACCCTAGATTCACTTGCAAGACATCTGGAGCTGGAACAGCAAAATTCAATTCCTGAAGCCATTTTACCAATTTGGAGGAGCGTCCGCTGGCATCCAATACGATGTCAGCCGTCAAGGTTTTCTGATCCCGGGTTTCGCGTTCTCGTATGTGAACACCTGTAACGGCCATCCGATCGGAAGTCGTTTGTAAAGCGACCACCTCATGCTTCGGTAGAAAATGAACATTTGCTATCTTGTGCACACGTTGACGAAATACCCACTCAAGCAGTGCTCGGCTAAAGGTTGCATGATGGTTCCTGTTTTGCATGACCATGTTTCCATATCGATTGACAAAATGAACGCTCTTATGTTGTGAGGAGGGCGCCCCTTGCCTCAGCAAATCATCGTTAAATCCAGGAAAAAGTTTTTCCATAATCATGTTACCACGCGGTGTTAAACGATGGGGCTGAAACGCTTGTGGAGTACCAGGACGATTTTGAGGTGCAACAGGAAAGTTATCCCGATCCACGATAAGAACTTCTCCATAATAATCGGAAAGCACTCTCGCCACCATTAAGCCGGCAATTCCTCCCCCAATCACAATCGCCCGTTTTTTATTACCTTGCGATAGTGCGTGATTTGTATCCATCATCATGTCCACCCTTCAGCACACAAGAATTAAATACATTTTAGAATGAATGATTCATTCATTCGATTATAATATATGTTTATTTTTATAAGCTGTCAAGGCGAAACATGAATTTTGGTAATTGAGGTCATGAAGGTAGCGCCAGTTGTTGCGTGATAAAAAACGTATCTTGGGAAAACCGCAAACGATTACAGTCACCATGACATCCATAAACCATTGATATAAGAAACGGAAGACCTCCTAATTTACAACCATCTATCAATTAGAAGAAGCCTTCCGTATATCTGCATTGATCCCCTATTCATACCCGGTTTTGATTTACTTTGTGAGGTTCATCGAACCATTCTCTTGTCGACGCCCCCGGTTTCGATAGACGAGCCTGCGCAGCAGGGCATCAGCCGGCCCGCGCAGCCCCTTAAACTCCAACAATGAGGCGAGACCGACACCGCTGAGCCAGACAAGTACGGCAACAATAGCCGCTCCAGTGCTGTGCAGCATACCACCCAATCCAAAGGCTACCGGGGAGAGAATGATGACGAGCATCGCTTCGCCATAGATATAGAAGGTCAGCGATCGCTTCCCCATCGCTGCTAAACACCAAGCAACCATTCCGGTGTGACCGCTGGCTTTAATCCTACTAACTCTGGCCCCGATAAGCCCAAACATTGCCCCATATCCCAAACCGCCGGCTAATCCTGTCAAAATGTGTACCGCTGCAGCCAAGCCAATAATCGCAGAAGTAGGTTCCCACAGTTGTGCCTCGATCATCGCCCGAGGGAGACCTCCAACAACTGAGATGGGGATCCCGATGATCGCAATGCGCCGCAGCAATTTGTACTGCGCTTGCGGTTTATCCAACAGGTGTTTGCGCGCAGCCCAAATCCCAACCAGGATCGGCAATAGTATCGGCCACAACAACAGCTGAAAAAGCGGTACGAATGGAAACGCAATCAGATGTTCCAATGCAACCTCGGCATACGTTGTTGTCGCGGAGATGCCCCTATCCATGCTTTCTCCTACCAAGGTGGACGCAATACCGACCCACGCCAGTGGTATTAGAATGAGATAAAGCAGACCAACGAACAACAGGGCTCTTATAAGCATCCGATTTTCGCGAAACAATAGCCAACCGACTAATAGCCCAGCGACACCGTAAAAAGCGAGAATGTCGGCGCCTCCGATGATAACGAAGTGAACCAGACCAAACAATAACAAAAACAGTGAACGCCTTCGCAATAATCGTCTAACTTCTAACTCCGAAGTACCTGAGGCGAGCTGACGTCCAACCATCATCGCCAAACCATATCCAAAAAGTGCAGCGAACATCGGGTAAGCCCTGCTGTCTACAAACAACAGAGCAACGAAGTCGACTACTTTATCAACGGAGCTAACTCCTTCAGGACGACCGAAATCACCAAGCACACCGGGGGTTGTACCAAATAACAGCAACGGGGCATGAGCCAAAACAATCAACAAAAGCATAAACCCCCGCGCTAGATCAGGTGCCAACGAACGCTCACGATCCGACACTGATCCACGAATCAGCGGTGTGGATTTCTTAGTCAAATGAACTTCTCCTCTCAGGGAAAGATGAGGTCAAGATTTCACCATCTTTGTCACCATACTAACCAATTCGTCCCGGTATGCTTCTAAATCAAAGCCTTCCCCTTTCATCAGCATACTCTCACCAATCGCCCCCTGAATCATGATCGAGACGTTTTGCGGGTCAAACCCAGAGAATCCTTTTGTCTCCTGTCCATAACGTAAAATTTCCTGTAAACGCACATACAACGGATCCTCTTCATCCGTTGATACTTGATAGTAAGGCACATTGTCGGATGTACGCGCATTAAAAACGATCTCAATTAATGCAACATTATGGGCGTGGTGTGTTCCTTGATACGCTAAGCTCGCATCGATAAAAGCGATGAGTTGATCATAGGCAGAATCTTTTTGTGAAACACGTTCCATAATATACTGAAATTGCTTTTTAAGTAGATAGGTCAGTGTGTTGTTCAGCAAATCTTCTTTATCCGAAAAATGATAGGAGATTAGCCCGGTACTCACCTTTGCCTTTTTCGCGATTTTGGCCAAACTTATATTTGCATAGCCCAGCTCATTCAATGCTTCGATTGAAGCCTTTATGATTTGCTCTCTTCTTGCTTCTGCTATAAAAGACGGTTGATCTCCCACGACAATCCCTCATTTCCGTATTACATTGCTTTATTTTTCAGTTTATCGATGATCCACAGAACACCCACAATAAAAACCACTGCTGATCTTACCACATCAACTTACTTGGCTAGTTTTCAATAAATAAGCGAACCGGCTTAGGATGACTCCCTTAAAAAACAGCTTGGATGGCGGTTTTGATGACATTCATAAGAAGCATGATCAATGGTAACAACAACAGAATCGCCAATAATGTCAATCCACCCTTTAACCATTTCCAAGCGGTTTCTTGATTATAGACATAGATAACTGCGGAGAGCAGCAACCCAATCCCGATAACGGTAAAGATGATCATCCGGATCCAGTGTACAAACTCCAATGCTGTATGGTTGTAAAGGTAGGAGACATATGAAAATGTCAGTACAGACAAAATCACACTGATCAATGGAATGATACGTTGGAACCAACGTGGGAGATTGTGAAAGTTATTCACCTGATTACTCACGACAAAAACACCCCTTTTTGGTCGGTCAATTTTTATTTTGATTGATCAATCAATTTTTATCATTGAATCATACTCTTGTCAAGCCTTTTTAGAAGGTAAAACCCTGATTTTTCTACGTTAAGCAGAAAAATCAGGGTTTTTTATTATATAAGGAAGTAATTCCTCTTTTACTTTTGATTTTCAAATAGGCTGCTAATTTTGTCGACAATCATGTTTTCATTTGAAACCCAAACATCTTCAACTTCAACGAATGGATGCAGTGTATCAGGCGAAGCAATCACACTGATTGGTGATTTTAATTCTGTAAATAGCTCTTCATTTAATTTCGAACTAATAATATTAGCTACTCCTGCACTTCTTTGAGCTTCTTGAATAATAATAGCTCTCTTTGTTTTTTGGATTGATGTAATTAAAGTGTCGTAATCAATAGGGCTTAAGCTACGTAAATCAATCACCTCAGCTTTTATACCTTTGTCTGCAATTGTTTTAGATACATTCATTACTTTTTCAACCATTGCTCCATAAGTAATCAACGTAACGTCGTGACCTTCCTTTTTAATACTGGCTTTATCAATTTCAATCATATATTCTTCTTCTGGTACATCTTCCTCTGTATTAAAATATAAACTTAAATGCTCAAAGAAAATGACAGGGTTGTTGTCTCTAATCGCCGAAATCATTAACCCTTTAGCATCATATGGTGATGATGGCATCACTACCTTGAGTCCATGTGATTGAGCTAAAAGACCTTCTAAATTATCATTATGCAATTCCACGACTCCCATGCCTGAACCAAATGGAACTCTTACCGTAATTGGGGCATTAAATGCTCCCCCCGATCGATAATGCACGCGTGCCATTTGACCAGCCAATGCATCCATTGCTTCAAACATAAAACCTGAGTATTCAATTTCAATGACAGACCTATATCCGACATATCCTAATCCAACAGCCATCCCTGCAATAGCGGATTCAGCCAAGGGGGTATCAAATACACGTGTGACTCCGAATTCTTTTTGAAGATTCTCTGCGACCCTCCAAGACCCTCCAGCAACCCCTAAGTCTTCTCCATAGACTAAAACTTTTTCGTCTCTATGCATTTCATTTCTAATGGCATGATTTATCGCCTTAGACATGTTCATTTTCGTCATAATTATCAATTCCCCTAACCATGTATTTTTTATTTAAGTTGTTAATCAGTTGATTGATACATGATCGTTTCCAAATCAGCGATAGTTTGTTTAGGCACTTGCCTAGCTTTTTCAATAGCTTGATCCAAATCATACTCCGCGTGTTTAATAACAGCTTTTTCTTCTTCAGTTGACCAGAGGTTACGCTTTTCAAGAAATTTTCTGTAGCGTATTAGTGGTTCTTTCGCTAACCAATTCTCATGAATTTCATCTAATAATCTATATCTAGAAGGATCATCTCCAGCGAAGTGCGCGTGAATACGATAATTGATTGCCTCAATTAATACTGGCTCACCTTTTGCAGCCATCATCCTAGCTTTTTGAGTTACTTTATATACTGCCAATACATCCATACCATCAACTTGTATACTTTTTATTCCGGCAGCTAAAGCTTTTTGAGCAAGTGTTTTTGTCGTTGTTTGATCAGCTATTTTTACGGTGGCTGCATATTGGTTATTTTGAATAAAGAAAATAGTATTTGTACCAAATACAGAAGCGAAGTTCATTGCCTCATAAAAATCTCCTTGTGACGTACTTCCGTCACCACCGTATACAATAACAACCTGACCATTATTATCTTTTTTGAGCCCTAATCCTAATCCAGTTGCTTGAGTCATTTGCGCAGCAATTACAATTTGAGGATTTAACACATGTACATCTTTAGGTACTTGCCCACCTACAAAGTGACCACGTTGATATAAAATAGCCTTATATTTAGGAAACCCATGCCACATAATTTGGGGAATGTCACGGAATGTTGGGGCAATCCAGTCTGTTTGACCTAAAGCATATTGTGAGCCAATCATTGAGGCTTCTTGACCACTGACAGGAGCATGAATACCTATTTCTTTAGTTGTAAAAATAGCAGACTTCTCATCCCATGCTCTTGTATATACCATTCTTGTCATAAGTTCTTTAAGCTGCTTATCGGAAAAAGTTGCTAGACTCTCTTCATTAACAACCTTCCCTTCTTCATCTATCACTTGATACATCTGATAGTGTTCTTCTAAAACCTTTGGATCAACAAAATTCATATTTTTTCACCCTATCTCTTTAAGTAATGGAATCTGTTGTATCTCATACACTTTTCAAGCGCCAGGTGGATTCATTCAGCGTTTTCTTGCGCCACTATTTTGATCAGTGTAAATTGGTTTCGGCGATAACGTCCATAATCCGTGCTAATTATTTCTATGTAGTCTGTCGCATGATCATGGGCAAGGAGTGTAATCAGTTCTTGTCTTAACAGATTGAGCGACTTGGACCGCTCACGTCCTATTCTTGATCAGTCTCCTTTTCTTTTGAGAGATGGTGTGCTCGGCGATGATTTCTCTGGTAGAAGAGTCATAAATTTTGAGTAAGTGGTTGACGATGTGAAAACGGACGATCGCCGTTCTAGTGTATGTCCCGACCGGTATAGAATATCGATTTGATTGGAAGTGCACCGCATTTATATGCTATAGCATCATATGCTATAGCATATATTATAGAGAATAATATTAATTGGGTCAAGGGCATAGTCTTAGAAGGTTATTACATCAAATTCTAAATGTTCGGGATAGATTTAACATCTCAATAAATTTGCTTCTGACTTCAAATGACGACACGCAACAATAACACTAAAACAAGTGCTTATTCACATTTTGATAGAGCTTATTTAGATAGAACTGTATTTGTTTTAAATCCTCTTCACTTAACCCCTCTGTAACTCTTCGGTGAGCATCCAGAACGACTGGAATCAATTCCGATTGAAGTTGTTGTCCCTTTTTAGTTAATTTAATAAAGTGTGACCGTTTATCGTCCGCATTATACTCTTTAGAAACAATGCACTTTTTCTCTAGTAAATTCACCATTCGAACAACAGTTGTTTGGTTTCGATCAATTGACGAAGACAGTTCTTTTTGAGTCATTTTTTTCTCATCTAATACACATATAATTGCCCATTGCTCGGGTGTTATTTGATAAGGCTTTAAGCATTTACTAAAATAATTTGTTATTTTGACATCCGTCCTGTTTACGAGATATCCTGTTAAATCGAATAAATTCATAGTTCACTCCTGTAGATCTACTTTAGATCATTATAGCACTTGTTAAACTAGATTATACAAGTATGTTTCTCCCCATGTATTTTACCTGGAGTTTAATAATCGGTGCGAGAATCGGTGTTGTAAATCCTTCTCTCAGGTTTCACAAAAGTTACTTTCCAGATAATGTACTAATTGACTTTAGATGTTCTTTTTCTTTTCGACACAAAAACACCCCTTTAGACAATCATATCCAAAGGGGAAAAACGGTATAACTTTATTTTAAAACGGTACATCTTTTTTACAAACGGTACGACTTTATTTCAAAAGCCACACCGATAAGGGTGTGCTCTACTACTCTTACTCCACCGTCACACTTTTAGCCAAGTTGCGTGGCTTGTCGACGTTAAGGCCACGGGCAACAGAGGTGTAGTAAGAGAGAAGTTGCAGCGGGATGACAGCAAGGACAGGGTTGAGTAAAGGTAACGTTGCTGGGATAAAGAGCGTCTCATCCACGGATTTGCCCAGTTCGGTGTCGCCTTCAATGCCCAGCCCGATCACATGGGCCCCACGGGCTTTTACTTCAATGATGTTAGAAACCATTTTTTCAAAGATCTCTTTTTGTGTCGCCAAGGCGATCACCGGAATTCCTTCTTCGATCAAGGCCAGGGTGCCATGCTTTAGCTCACCGGCGGGGTACGCTTCCGAATGGATATAGGAGATCTCCTTCAGTTTGAGGGAGCCTTCCATCACCACCGCATAGTCTAGTCCACGCCCGATAAAGAAGAGGTTGTCATGTTTGGCGATGGCAGCAGCCAAGGGCTGGATCGAACCAGCCTGCTCCAGGATGGCCTCCGCTTGTTGTGGGAGGTTGAGCAAAGCCGTGGTATGAGCCTTCAGCGTCTGCTCATCTAGAGTTCCACGTACACGGGCCAAGTGCAGGGCAAATAAGTCAATCGCGATCAACTGCGAGGTGTAAGCCTTGGTAGAAGCTACGGCGATCTCCGGCCCTGCCCAAGTCATCAACACCTCATCCGCTTCCCGTGCGACGGAGCTACCTACGACATTGGTGATCCCTACCACTTTGGCCCCGGCTTGTTTTGCAGCGCGCAAGGCGGCCAAGGTATCGGCGGTCTCACCGGATTGGCTTACCACCACCACCAAGGTAGAAGGAGTGATAATGGGGTCGCGGTAGCGATACTCCGATGCCACATCCACTTCCACTGGAATGCGAACCAGTTTTTCCACAACGGATTTTCCGATCAGACCGGCATGGTAGGCGGTGCCACAAGCGACAAAGTGGATCTTATCGATTCCTTTGATCTCTTCCTCCGTCAAAGAGAGCTCCTGGGACAAATCCACTACACCGTCTTTTACTCGGCCGACCAACGTATCCTGAATCGCCTTGGGCTGTTCATGAATCTCCTTCAGCATAAAGTGATCGTAGCCGCCTTTTTCAGCGGTAACCGCATCCCAAGTAACACGTAACTGCTCGCGATGGACCGGGGTACCGTCGGTAGTGACAAGAGACACCTCGTCACGGGTGATCACCGCCATCTCGCCGTCTTCCAATACATAAACGTTGCGGGTATGCTCTAAGATGGCGGGAATGTCAGAAGCGATAAAGTTCTCGCCGTCACCGACACCCACGATCAACGGGCTGGCCAGACGGACCGCTACCAGTTTGTCCGGCTCTTTGACGCTGGCAATCGCAAGGGCATAAGCCCCTTCCATATGCCGAACCGCTTTACGCACCGTCGAAACCAGACTCCCGTCCCATTGGTCGGCCAACAGATGGGCGATCACTTCCGTATCCGTTTCCGATGTAAAGGTGTAACCCTTGGCTTGTAGTTCTTCTTTCAATTGCATGTAGTTTTCGATAATCCCGTTATGAACGACGGAAAATTGAAGAGCGCCGTCCACATGAGGGTGGGAGTTTTCATCGGAAGGCTTACCATGGGTAGCCCAACGGGTGTGACCAATGCCCACTTCTCCGGTTAAAGGGTGGCTAGAGAGACGTTGTTCCAGTGCATTCAGCGCCCCCTTGGTCTTTTGCACCGCCAGCCTTCCATCCGAGTAAACAGCCAAACCGGCAGAGTCATATCCACGGTATTCCAGTTTGCGCAGGCCTTCCAACAAAATGCTTTGTGCCTGTTTTGGTCCGATATATCCCACAATTCCACACATTGATGTTTTACCCCCAGATTCTTCAGGGGTGTCGCTGATGTTTTTGTTTCATTTTTCGTAAGCGACACCCCCATGGTGTTTTTGAAAGTCATGGATGGAGTCGCTTCCGTCATAGGGAGCGAACCGTCATGTCTATATTGATTGTCGCGTCATCATCGTGCCAGGGATTTTGTCACCGAGGTCACCCCCAGGATTTGTTCCCCAGCTCCTCGGCTCCGATGCAAGCCGGGAGGTATCCGCCGAAAAAATCGATCCGCCTCCACCTCGTCAACTGCAGTTCTCATCCACCACAGTTCTGGCGCTTATCAACGGGTTAAGCATAACATTATTCCATATTTTTCTATACCACCTCCAGAAACAACTACTTCTATGCTATGCAACAATAACTCATTTGTAAAGGGGAACAGGTCAATTTGGTGACCTCCATCGTAAACAAAAAAACCCGTCAAACAGACGGGTGAGGCTGCTGACAAACTGTTCGCGGGACGGTCGGGGTGGTTATCCGTCTCCGCTCCATGCGTGGCAGAGTTGCTCGCCGGATAAAGTGAAACTCCATCGGTAGGGTCTTTTCACCGATGGTTAGTTGAACTTATCGGGTTATACGCGGAAACCACACCGACCTGTGTTTCTAACCATTCCAGTAGTTTGTCATGAATCTGCCCCGTCAAACAGACGGTTTTTTCTGTTTACACTTCCTCAGCTGCCGGGGTCAATGTCTCACGAATCACAGCGGCGATATCATCCACATGCTTTTTCAACTCTTCCTTATCAGGCCCTTCAGCCATGACGCGAATCAAAGGCTCCGTACCCGAGGGGCGAACCAGAACACGGCCGTTTTCTCCGAGAAGTTGTTCCACTTCCCGGATTTTATCGGTGATCGCCGCCTTCTGGTCCCAACCCTCTTTGCTGCCGACACGGACATTGACCAAGATTTGCGGATATTTTTTCATAGTGGTGGCCAGTTGATGAAGGGTGGTTGCTTTCTCTTTGATTACTTGCAACAGTTGCAGTGCGGTCAATAACCCATCACCAGTGGGGATATGTTCCAAGAAGATAATATGTCCCGATTGTTCTCCACCCAACTTAAATCCACCCTGCCGCATCGCTTCCATCACATAGCGATCGCCCACACGGGTTTTCTCCGTATGAATCCCCGCATCCGCAGTCGCTTTATATAAGCCGATATTGCTCATCACGGTCGTCACAATCGTGTCATGGGCAAGTTGTCCTTGTTCTTTCAGGTATTCCCCGCAGATCCATAGGATATGATCCCCATCGACCAGCTCGCCCGTGTCATCCACCGCAATCAGGCGATCCGCATCTCCATCGAAGGCTAGCCCCAGATGAGCCCCTCGTTGTAATACTTCTTTGCGCAATCCCTCAGGATGGGTGGAACCGCAGGCGACGTTGATATTCACTCCGTCCGGTTCGGCGTGAAGAGCCGTCACATCGGCTCCCAGGTCGCGGAGCAACAGCGGCGCCCATTTGGAAGCGGCTCCATTGGCACAATCGACGACGATGTCCATCCCACACAAATCAGTCTCGATGGTGGAGCGAAGATGGTCGAGGTAACGCTGCACTTCTTTCGATTTATCCTTTGTCAAGCCGATTGCGTCACCTGTAGGACGAGGCATCTGGTCATCAACCTCTAAAAGCTGCTCAATTCGATTCTCCAGCTCATCGGAAAGCTTAAAACCATCCGGCCCAAAAAATTTGATGCCGTTATCCGTAAAAGGATTGTGAGAAGCAGAGATCATCACACCTGCATGAGCTCCCAATTCCCGCGTCAAAAACGCCACACCGGGAGTGGTGACGACATCCAATTTCCATACATCGGCACCGATAGACATCATGCCTGCGATCAACGCAGATTCCAGCATCTCTCCGGACAGACGGGTATCGCGTCCGACCAAGATTCGTGGCTTATCCCCGTTCGTATCACCTGTAAGCACAAAAGCGCCGGCTCGACCCAGGCGATACGCCAGCTCCGGGGTTAATTCCCGATTGGCGACTCCGCGCACACCATCCGTTCCAAAATACTTACCCATGATTTTCCTCCTTCGCCCACTCTTTATCTCGCAATCCTTACGGTTGTTGTCTGGCCTTCTTCTGCCCAGCGAATATACGGCGGCCGGTTCAATTGCAAGGGTACCTCATATTCTCCCGGCGTCAACTGGGACACATCGATAAACGCATGTAAGTCTTCATCCTTGATCGAACCCAACCGTTTCGCCGCCCCAAACAGCGTGAGGTCCACCGTCTCTGCTCCTTGAATCGTCGCACTCATATTCTTATTTAGCCCTTTGATCGCAATTGGGATATCGGTCCATTTTTTCTTGTTTTCCTTTACAATATCCACATCGATCTTTACCTGTTCCGGTTCTATTTTAACTGCACCGCTGGTCAAGGGGATTGGCATCTGAAAGGGCTGACCGTTTTTGGCCTTAGACAGATCCAATTGTGGTCCCTTATACGCTTCTAAGGCGGAAATATAGCCTTTAGAACCATAAACCGTTACCTTCGCAACGTCAGTAGTAACCCGATTCACCGCAAATCCCGCCGGCGGGTAGCGGCCGATGGCCACTTTAAGGGGAACCGTCGCATGAGGGCTGTCGATTGGCACACTCACATCCACTACTTCAGGGGTGACTTCCACTCCATCCATCCAGCCTTTTGCTCCATATACTTGCAACGAGGCGGTCTTTTCAATTGTTTCCGCGGCTCCTTCTACATTCACCACCGCTTTAACTGCTTGCACCTCTTGAAGTTGAGCTTTTGTACCCCGGACCAATACCTTATCGGGTGAGGCAACCGGTTCACCCAGTTCATTATCGGAATCCGGAGTGCCGATTACCTCTACTTCCACTGGCATCTCTTTTTGTAGTTTTTCCTCCAGCACCACATCCACCCGCGCAGGCTTTACCTGGACTTCCACGTTTTTTGGAATCCCTTCCAGCCGCACGGGGACATCGGTGTGATTGCCCGCCTTTAGTTCTCTCAAATCGACATAGGCTCGATAGCGGTCCGGTGAAACCAGATTAAGTGAGAAGGCGTTTCCGCGCAATGTTAGATCAACAGTCGAAGGAATGTCCACTAATTCAAACCGTGTATCGTCATAGCGGGCCTCCAGGGTTACATTTTGAATCGTGTTGGCGGTACTTTCATTGCGGGGGAAACGAAAAGAGGTATCATTGACCGACATCCACAACATAACCGCCAAAGCGACAGCGATCAATTTGACGATTGTGTTGTTCTGCAGCCATTTATCCATCTTCTTTTTCCCCCTCCTCTTTGCGAGTCCAGAAGGTGGAACCGTTTTTTTCTGGAGGCTTTAATTCTTTATAGAGCCGGGAGATCAATTGTTCTTCCGTTAGTCGCCGCTCCAGTTTGCCATGAATCGCCAGGGAGATCTGTCCCGTCTCCTCTGAGACGATAATGGCGATCGCATCGGAAATCTCGCTCATCCCCATCCCGGCTCGATGGCGAGTTCCCAACTCTTTGCTGATAAAAGGATTCTCTGATAGCGGCAGATAGCAACCCGCCGCCATAATTTGGTTGTTGCGAATAATGACTGCTCCATCGTGTAGGGGAGCATTGGGAAGGAATATATTGGTCATCAATTCAGATCCTAATCGTGCCTCCAGTTGCGTCCCGGTCTCGATATAATCCGATAGACCCGTCTGCCGTTCCACGACAATTAAAGCCCCGATGCGGCGCTTGGATAAGTGGGAAACAGCTTTTACAATGTCCCCCACGATACTGGTAATCACTTGTTCGTCCATCTGGCTGCTGCGTCCGAATAACCGACCACGTCCCAATTGCTCCAAGGCCCGTCTCAGTTCTGGTTGAAAAATAATGATAATCACAATGATCCCCAATGAGAAAAGGTTTTCCATCAACCACTGCAAGGTGGACAATTGAAAAAAGCTGCTAACCATCCAGACAGCGATCACGATGGAAATCCCTTTGAGCAATTGCACCGCTCGCGTTCCTCGGAGCAGCATCAGCAATTTATAGATAATATAACTGACGATCAGGACATCAACGATATCACTGACATACCGAGTAATTCCATCAAGTATTTGCATTGGACCCCTCCACAGCCCATCCTATCTGTAGTATGCAACCAACTCTTCGCTCCATCCATGTCACCCTCTTCATCCCATTATGCGATAAGTGCCGCAAAAAAGAAATGCCTCAAGGCAGATCTGTTGATTATAGAGCACGCCGACTCAAAAATCCCTCCCCCTTCATCCAAGGTATGGCTAGGCTAATTAACAAGCTTAGCCCCAAAGCCAATTTGGACAATCGGGGCCAAAATACGTTTCCATCAGCAAAGAGGCCTCCGTACGGAAGCCTCGATTTGAAATCCACTGCAATTGCTTGATCATCAACCTGTATTACGCAAGCCAGCGGCAATACCGTTGATCGTCATCAGCACCTGTTCCAGCTCATCCTGCCGGGTTTGTGAATGTTCTTCTCTTCGGCTTTCGCTTAAAAGATACACCTGGATAAAACTGAGGGGGTCTACATAGGGATTACGCAACCGGATCGATTCCTGGATAACGGGAATATGATCCAAAATCTCCTTTTGACCGGTAATAGCCAACACCGTTTCTCGGGTGGAACGATACTCTGCTTCAATGGTACGGAATAATTCTGCCCCTTCCTCTCCCGCCAAGCTGGAATATTCACGGGCAATCACCAGATCGGCTTTGGCTAACGCCATTTGCAAGTTATCCACCAATGTCCGGAAGAAAGTCCAGGATTGATACATCTCACGTAGCGATTCCAATCCCCCTTCCTCCTCCAGTAGCTGTTTCAACCCCGTTCCCGCAGCAAACCAAGCAGGGAAAAGGTTGCGGCTTTGCGTCCAGGAGAATACCCAAGGAATGGCGCGCAAGCTTGTAAATGCTTGACTGTTTTTGCGGCGGCTGGGACGTGAACCGATATTTAGCTCCCCGATCTCCGGCAAGGGTGTCGCCTGATGGAAGAAGGGAATAAAACGCTCATCTTTAAACACCAACCCCTGATAATGGTTACGCGCAGCGGTGGAGGTTATCTCCATCCACTCCAGCCAACGAGGTTCCGGTTCCGGTGTTTCTCCGAAAAAGGCACCGGCGGCGGATACCAACAAGGCAGAAGTCGCTTGCTCTAAGCTGCGATAGGCGATCGGTTTTAACGCATAGCGGGAAGAGAGCACTTCCCCTTGCTCCGTAATTTTTACGCCTCCATCCAGGGTTTCCGGTGGTTGGGCCATAATGCTTTGATTGAGGGGGCTGCCTCCACGCCCCAAAGCGCCGCCCCGGCCGTGGAAAAAGCGGACCGCCAGATCATAGCGACTGGAGAGGCGGGAAAGTTCCTTTTGCGCCCGGAACAACTCCCAGTTGGCCGTCAATACACCCCCATCTTTATTGCTGTCGGAGTAGCCTAACATAATCTCCTGTACAGCAAAACCGGGCTTTCGATCCGGTACAAAACAGGGGTGACGGTAGTAAGCCTCCATAATTTCACCGGCTCGATGCAAGTCATCGATCGTTTCCAGTAACGGCACCACATGAAGGGAAGAGATAGGTCCCTCCGGTGTCTGCCGCCATAATCCCACCTGTTTCGCCAGCAGTACTACTTCCAATAGATCACTGGTACCCTGTGTCATGGAAATGAGGTAATTGCGGATCGCTGCCGGACCAAACTCTTTTTGCGCTTGGGCGATAATTTCAAACAGCCGCAGGCACTCCCGTGTCTCCGCTGAAAAATCCATAAACGACGATGTCAATGGCCTTGGATCGAGCAGCAGTTCCGTCAATAGCTTCACTTTTTCCTCTTCCGACAATCCCTTATAGTCGGACACAATCCCTAAAGAAGCCAAAATTTCCGTCAACGCCGCTTCATGCTCACCGCTATCTTGCCGGATATCCAAGGTGAGCAAATGAAAGCCGAACAGCTCCACTTGCCGAATCAATCGTGCCAACTCACCATCAGCGATGGTATCCGCTTGATGGGTACGTAAGCTTTGATCGATCAATTTGAGATCTGCCAAAAAGGCATCACTATGATGATAGGCGCCTCGCTCTTTTTGGTTGAAGCGGGTATGTCGCAGGCGCGCCAACATATACGTACATTTCCGTCGATACGGTTCATGCTCGTTTCGCCATTTCCCTTGTCCAATATCGCCCAAATCCACCTCCTGTTCATCCTTTTTCAAGGAATCAAATAATTCGCTCGGTATCTCTACCATCCGAGTGGAATAGCTTAATTTTTTAATCAACTGTCGTAGCGAGTGCTCATATTTTTGCATCACTAGCCCACGCTGCATCTCTAATGTTTTCCAAGTTACCTCAGGAGTGACCCACGGGTTGCCATCCCGGTCTCCGCCAATCCAGGAACCAAACCATAAAAAACAGGGAACATGCCATTTCCGTTCCGGATAATACCGTTCCAGCGCATATTCCAATTCCCGGTGCACTTCCGGCAACACTTCAAACAGCGTCTCATCCATATAATATAGTCCGTTTCTCACCTCGTCGAGCACACTTGGTTTACGGTGGCGCAGCTCATCACTCTGCCACAAGGTGAGTACTTCTCCCAGCAATTCATCGCGAAACTGGTTTTTTTCTACTTCCGTTATCAACGGATCGTCCACTTTTGCCATAAGGGTAGCGATGCGATGGTGAATATCCAAGATTGTGCGACGCATCGCTTCTGTGGGGTGTGCCGTCATAACCAATTCCAAGGAGAGCTGGCCCAACATCGACTCCACCTGCTCTGCGGTAAGGTCCATCTCCTTCAGTGTTCGTACCGCACCTTCAATCGAGAAGGGTTGCGCCGATTCCGCTTCACCACGGCGATAAGCACGATGGCGACGGATGCGATGGTTTTGTTCAGCGATATTGACTAATTGAAAATAAATCGCAAAAGCTCGAATCACATCGCGACGCATCGAAGGAGATAAACGTTGGATCACTTGTTTGCAGCGTTCCAACAGCTCCAGGTCGCCGGATGCACGTAGCTGTTTGGTCAATTCACGGATCTCTTCCACCTGTTGCAATAGTGTGGGGCCTCCCTGCATCACTAGAACATCTCCCAGGATATGGCCCAAAAATCGCACATCTTTTCGTAACGGATGATCTCTTTCCGTTTCCAGCGAAGGGGTCGGTCTGTTCATGCGATCCATCACTCCTTTCGAATAAGTGAAAAACATTCTCCGAAGCAGCTTCGGATCAGCAGCATTCGATCGTTCACCAAAGTAAGCCCTATCGGAAAACGCTATTACTCCTATTTTAGCAAAAATGTGAACACAAAAAAGAGGGTATACGATCCCAGTTTATACAAGTACTTGAGATACGCTCTCCAACGCCTTCTCCTCCATTTCACTGGGATGGATGACAACCCAGAACCAATGCTGATAACTCATCCCGGATTTATTTTGGTCGATGGATAGCAATCCTTTATATCCCATAGATGCTATCTACTCGCTTCAAAGTTCTATGATGCAACGGACGCTTTTGTGCAAGATTTCAAAGCACTTTTTCACCAAAAACGGAGCCGATCAGGGCTACTGCCACCTTGGCCGTCCGATTGGCATCATCCAAAATCGGATTTACCTCGACAAACTCAGCAGACGTTAACACATTTGCTTCCGACAGCATTTCCAACGCCAAGTGACTTTCACGATAGGTAATTCCACCGGCAACCGGTGTACCGACACCTGGAGCGTCCTTGGGGTCCAACCCATCAAGGTCTAAACTGAGATGAACACCATCGGTGCCGTCAGTCACAATTTGCAATGCCTCATCCATTACTTTCGCCATACCGAGACGATCAATATCATGCATCGTAAACACCCGGATTTGTTGTTCACGAATCAACTTCCGCTCCCCTTCATCCAATTGCCGTGCTCCGATGATAACGATGTTTTGGGCATGAATTTTCGGTGTGTATCCGCCGATGTTGATTAAGTCAGAATGACCAAACCCCAAACCGACCGCCAACGGCATCCCATGGATATTGCCCGATGGTGTCGTATATTCCGTATTCAAATCACCATGGGCATCAAACCAGATCAAACCCATCCGCTGATGGTGGCGTGCCACTCCGGCGATCGTTCCAATGGCGATGCTGTGGTCTCCGCCTAAAACGAGGGGAAACCGTTCTCTCTCCACGATTTTATCCAATGTACGGGCCAAATCCTCACTGACTGCACAGATTTCCCGTAGATATTTCAACTGTTGTTGACCTTCATGATACGACTCTAGCGTCGGCACCTGAAGATTACCTAGATCCTCCACTTCATAACCCAAAGACGCCAGCTTTTCCTGTACCAAAGCATACCGGATCGCACTGGGACCC
Source organism: Desmospora activa DSM 45169 (assembly GCF_003046315.1). Lineage (NCBI taxonomy): Bacteria > Bacillati > Bacillota > Bacilli > Caryophanales > Thermoactinomycetaceae > Desmospora > Desmospora activa. Next base: position 170,225 of record NZ_PZZP01000004.1, read on the forward strand.
ATATCGACACCACGGCGATCGGCTCCCAAATCCATTGGCACACCCACGATCGAAATCGGTTGTTTCACTTTCCCCATATCGTATCCCTCACATTTTCCCTGATTCGTGTTGGGGATGAATCGGTCCCCATTGGTTTCCCCACATTGTAGCACAATTACCATATCTGCTTTTTTCCAGGGATGCTGGCTTATGAAAGCGCATGCATATTTATATGAAATGAGATTGAACGATACGCTTCTGTTCTTGATAAACCACTAACCCACATCACACTTACGGAAATATGATTAATGAAAATTCATCCTTTGTTATAGCTTAATTTTTTGCGGGGTATAAACGAAACTTTTGAATCAGGGCATCAGCTTAAAGCCAAGTAGATGACAGAAGGCAAAGCCGACTTCACTTTGGCCATTAAACAAATTAAATGACACAGAAAGATTCAACGATATCATTGGGGAACTATCGAAACAAGGAATTCACACCCTATACATTTGCATCCAATCGGTAGCAAACCCCTTGAGGTTGGATCGAGCGCTTTCGACCAAAATTAAGGATGTAAGCCGAACCCAAATCCAAAAACTGATTAAGCAAGGAAACATCCAAATGAACTCTCAAACAGTGGCGCCAAAGTATTTGCTTTGTGAAAAGGACGATATCCATTTTCACCTGCGAGATATCATTTGTAACCACAAACCATTTTGCCACCCCACTTCCTTAAAGTGGGGTAGAAGGAGTATCCAGCAAATTCGGCGCCATCAATCCATTAAATAGAAAAATGACTTGCGATCCCATGTGGTTCTCAAGTCATTAAAAAAGCTTTCCCATATGGGAAAGCTTTTGGTGTGGAGCGGAAGACGGGATTCGAACCCGCGACCCCCGCCTTGGCAAGGCGGTGCTCTACCACTGAGCCACTTCCGCATGTCCTATGTAATTGGTGGGTCGTGCAGGCCTCGAACCTGCGACATCCTGATTAAGAGTCAGGTGCTCTGCCAACTGAGCTAACGACCCTCCCTACAATGAGTAGAGAAGATGGTGAGCCATCCAGGACTCGAACCTGGGACACCCTGATTAAAAGTCAGGTGCTCTGCCGACTGAGCTAATGGCTCATATTGGCTGGGGCGGTAGGGATCGAACCTACGCATCACGGAGTCAAAGTCCGTTGCCTTACCGCTTGGCTACGCCCCATCAATGGTGGAGGGGGTAGGATTCGAACCTACGAAGGCAGAGCCGGCAGATTTACAGTCTGCTGCGTTTGGCCACTTCGCTACCCCTCCATATAAGGATTGCAAATATAAAATTAGATGGTGGACGGTGCAGGGCTCGAACCTGCGACCCCCTGCTTGTAAGGCAGGTGCTCTCCCAGCTGAGCTAACCGTCCGTAGAAGTCCGCCAGCAGTGATGCTGCTTACGGATGTTTTCCCCCGCATAGGATGCGGTGGTTGATTTTAGATGGTGACCCGTAGGGGATTCGAACCCCTGTATGCCAGCGTGAAAGGCTGGTGTGTTAACCGCTTCACCAACGGGCCGTTGTGGAGCTCCCAATCAGACTCGAACTGATGACCTCTTCCTTACCATGGAAGCGCTCTACCAACTGAGCTATGGGAGCATATGGCTCCTCAGGTAGGACTCGAACCTACAACCTACCGGTTAACAGCCGGGCGCTCTACCATTGAGCTACTGAGGATCAGCATTCAAAAGACAAGTTATATTATATAATGCCCATCTTCAGTTGTCAATACATTTTTCCCCGCTAAGGGGAAACGCCTGGCAACGTCCTACTCTCCCAGGGGCCTGCGCCCCAAGTACCATCGGCGCTGGAGGGCTTAACTGCCGTGTTCGGGATGGGAACGGGTGGAT
>NZ_PZZP01000005.1 GCF_003046315.1 Desmospora activa DSM 45169
GTGGATCGGGGAAAGCAGAACCTTGATGGTTTATTCAGAATTAGTAACAAAACGCACGGATGGTCAGGTTATACGGGCCATTCACAGTTAGTAGGCGAAACGGTGGCTGCCAGGATCGAGCCATCGTCCGGCAGGGGTGGCGCTCTGCTGCTAACTAAAGCAAAGAATCAAGAACCAAATTTTTAACGGGAGGTTATTCAAATGGGCGATTATTTAACAAAAGCTGAGATGGTAGATGTATTTGACGAAGCGGTTGACTTGGTATGGGAGAAGCGATTGACCGTCCGAAAGGCAATTAGGACGGCTCTGGAAAGAAATGGATATAACGTGCAGGAAGAAGATATCGAGCACCTTTACGAAGCGTATAGCAGGATGGGATATGGATATCCCGACTCCCGAAAAGAGGGGAACTATCGGAAGTAAACAGACACAATAAAACCGGGTAGGGAATTACCCCCTACCCGGTTTTTATATTCGCTAAATGGTTAAACCGTTTCGTGCGTTGCTGGTTTGCTGCGATAGGCGATGCCGAGGAAAAACAGCACCATAATCATAAAGCTAAACACTCCCATCAGAGGAAAAAGGACGGTTCCACCGGTTTCGTCTAACCACCCGCCAGCCAAAGGGCCGAGGAAATACCCGAACCATGTGAGGTTGGTTGAGCCGAGATAAACACTAGCTTAAAAGGGCAATACCGATAAAGAAAAGGGAAGAAGACCAGTTCGGTGAAGGGTTTTTTTATGGTTTAATCCTTATCATATTCAACCTCAAATAAATCCTCGATCCGCAAGTCCAGCGCCTGGGCGATACGGAAAAGGTTGATGGATTCGTGGCGGGTCATCTTATCGAAGCGGCTGATCGTAGGTTGCAGGAGGCCGACTTTTTCCGCAAAAGTGGCATGGGTGATCCCGCGTTTTTTTAATATGGCGGATAGTCGTGGCGTTACGTGCTTGATTTTTTTCATATTTTGACCCTCCAATTTGAAATTCCCCCCTTGCATTAAAAATACATAAGTGTATAATGTATAGTGTATCACGTATAAAGCAAATACATAAGGCGATGGGGGATAAACAGATGGCTTTTGGCATCTGCCTGTTATTATACCATGTCGCCTGATTTGCACAGAAAGGGGGGATTTAAATGAAGCCGTTGAAAAAACCTTTGAATCGGCCTTTCTAATCCGCCTTCCTTCCTTATAAAGCCAGCCGTCCAAACGGCTGGCTTTATTCAAGAAAGCGGTGAGTTAGGATTCTAATATGACTAGCAGTTGCACATGGGCGCCATTATCTAATTCGAGGGAGAGAAGCACGATGACGTGTTGGGGGAAAGACGATTATTATATAGAGAATGGGAACAGACGTAAGAAGGAAGAGAGGAAACCAGCCGAAGGGCCGGTACTTACTCCTCCGCGAAATCTGAATGAGGTGGATGCTCGAATTGCTGCGCAAAAACGGCTGGAGTACTTAAAGACCAAATAAAAACACGTTATTCATGACTACCCGGCTTTAAGTAACATACTTTGGACATACTGGAGTGTTGCTGGTTCTTCCCTATCTGAAGCCAAACAGAAACGGGAAGAATCATAAAAGGAATAACACGGTTTAGTCTTAAAAAAAGCGCCCCAACTTTATGGAGCGCTTTTTCATAAATGCTGTATGTTTAACCAAAGGAGTGATATGTATTCGTCTCAAAAAAAGAATACCCACATCCCTTCCATCTAAAATCCGGGTGTTGCTGGTACTTAAACTTTTCATTTGGACCAGCGCTTTTCTCTGCATACCTCTGGTGATGCTATATATGACTGATCAGGGATTTGGCGTATTAATAGCAGCTACCACGTTGGCATTCGGTTTTCTGGCGGGGTGTTTTGGGGGATTCATTGGCGGATATTTGTCTGATCGGTTTGGACGAGCAACAGTGCTTCATGTCACCCTGCTTCTCTGGGGCATCACCTTTTTTGGCCTGGCTTTCGCCCAAACACTGGTTCATTTCGTTTGCCTAACGCTTTTGAACGGGCTCCTTCGGGGTTTTTTCGACTCGATTGTTTATACTTTGGTGGGTGATCTCTGCTCTAACCGGGATGAGTCACTTACCCATAAAGCGATGGATTTAGCTTATGCCATGATGAACGCCGGCATTGGGTTGGGATCGGCTGCGGGGGTGTGGTTGTACCATCAACTTCCCTTTTCTTCAGTACTGATTGCAACGGGAGCGGTGATAACACTGGCTGGGCTTATCACCTTGAGGATGCATCGCTCTCTTTCGATCCCTCAGGAAGAAGAAGAACCGACCCTGCGGAAAGTGATTTGCACTGCGGTGCAGGATCGGCGGTTGTTGGTGGCATTAGGAATGGCGATTTTGCTCTGCTTGGGTTTTTCGCAATTCGAAACCACGTTGCCAATCCATTTGCAGCAGTACATGCTTTTGTGGATGTATCCCGTGCTTCAGGCGATCAACGCCATTGGTGTCTCACTATTTATCTTCTTGCGCCTGACTGAAAAGTCGCGAAAATGGTTCCCTACCTTTCAATCACTGGTGAAGGTTAGCGTCCTTCTATTTTTTGTCGGATACGCTTCTCTGGGATCCCACTCGGTTGTCATTCTCATCGTTGGGATGGCACTCCTAACCATCGGTGAAGCACTTTTTCTCCCACGATGGAAAGAATATATTCGACAGATGGGGGCGAGAAAGGGAATGCCAGGCACCTACATGGGAGCTTCGGGGCTGATACAAATCGGCTATTTCATCGGCCCCCTGGCTGGGGGATGGATCTTAGAAAGCTTCGGAGGAATGGTGCTTTTCTTAACGGTTGCTGTCATGGCCTTGATGATGGTTCCAATGTTGGCGCTGAATCAACCCAAGTTGCGAAAATCGGAACAAGTAGCCTAAAGAATCGTAATGATGATGTTCACGTTAAAGCATCCCAAAAATATTGCAAATAAAAAATAAGTATATGTTCTCTACCTATTAAAAAGCGTAGAATAAGTATAATATAGTGTACCGGATGTCGATTACTTATTTGAAGGGAGGTGGAAACTTGAAAGGCCATTGGTCAAATCTTTTTGCTAGACGAGAACAGCAGAGTGCCCAAACACAACCAATCAAGCTACTCCATAACGAAGCGGAGGATCGTTTTTATGAACTAAAAGAAGGCCAGAATAAAAAAGAAATTGACCCAAAGAAGTTGGATCAATTGCAATTATCCACCGCAATTATTCACAAGCAAAACAGAATTGAAGAGACATTGCAGGATTGGTACAAAAATCCCGTTGCCATTCAGTTGGATGTTTTGGAGAATCTCTTAAAGTATCGGATTATCTTGTATGAGGAGTACCAGCGTTTGTTGGATCTGCGAAAAGGGGGAAGAGCATGAACTGGTACCAAAAATTAGATTCGTATTTTCCTCCAGAATTGATGAAACATCCTGATCAAATGCAAGACATGGTACGAGAGACCGAATGGTACTTGGTGGAATATAGCGAAACATATGTCGTTGTTTACGGATTACTCCCCACCTTCACGTATTTAGATTTTCTCTGGGTGAGGGAAGATGCTCGATGTATGAGCATAGGAAGCAACATTATGAAGCGACTGAAGGCAAGAGGAAAACCGATACTCATGGAAGTGGAACCGGTAGTGGAGCATGACCCGGATTCGGGTCGGCGAGCAACTTTCTACCTAAGGAATGGTTGTAAGCCGGCTGACCACATCGAATACCTCCGACCAACAGAAGAAGGCACAATTGTTGAGATGGATATATATCATTGGAGTCCTACTCCAACTCCTCTTGAAAAAGAAATATTCGATTTGTTCAGTACCGCTTGTATGAAAATCCATAATTGGAAATGGGACCGGTATTATCGGTTTCCACCCGCTGATCCTAAAAAAGTATTAAAAATAAAAGGGGGAATCAACCGTGAACGTATGGTCCAAGCAGTGGTCCCATCAAGAGGCTAAGGTTTTTCAAAGTACGGGCTACCAGTACAATGCTACTGTTCTTCAAACAAGAGATTTGATCTTGGTGGTGGATCCGGGACTTTTCCCGGATGATATTCAAACCATTCAACGATACGTATCTGAAATTGCGGATGGTCGTCCTTTGTATGTTGCTTTTACGCATGCAGATTGGGACCATGTGATGGGTGCAAAGGGATGGCATGCTACTCCTCACTCGACTCCCCGGATGATCGGAAGTATTGGAATGGCACAATTGACAGCAAAACAAGAAAGGGTAGAGGAAGGAAGAAAAATCCTTCGACACCTCTTCTATATAGACACCCCACCTTTAGAGTTCCCAGAATTGGATGTGGTCGTTGAAAAAGATGGACAAACCCTTCATGTAGGAAATACGGCGATCACTTTCTATCATGCACCCGGGCATACCAGGGAAAGTATGATGATTGTGGTGGACGGGCTATGGGTATTGGGAGACTACTTATCGGATATTGAATTCCCCTTTATTTTCGGAGATTACGATGATTATAAACAAACACTAGAAAAAATAGATAGAATTTTACAACATCACACAATGGAATGGGCGGTGCCAGGACACGGGTCGATCATCCAGTCTACGCAAGAACTCATGCAGAGAAAAGAAAAGGATCTTCAGTACCTACGCCAGTTGAAGACTATTGCTGATGATCAACAACTAATGGATATGATTCAAGGCTATACTTTTCTCTATGACAATGATCTTGCGCGAAACCTTCACCGCGAAAACCATCGCAAAGTAACTAACTTCTGAACAAAAGGACTAAAGGGCATTCAAAAAAATTGTGCGAACAGGGGGTAAATATGTTGGATCAACAACAGAAAAAATTGTCTTTTGGCTTGTTCGACCTTTTCAGTGAAGATTACGCTCGGGAACCAGTTCCTCTTTCGAAACGAGTTCATTGGATGTATCTCTTTATGATTTGGATGGCGATGGGTGTAGACTTGGCCGCTTTTTATTTGGGTGCTGCTTTTAGCCAGGGAAATGATTTATTACCAGTCATTTTGGCTATTGTTGGCGGGTCGATGATTCTGATGCCTATCGCTTTTTGCTCGGGATGGATTGGCGCATCCACTGGCTTAAGTTTTGCCATGATCGCCCGGAAGTTCTTGGGTCGCTTTGGAGCCATCATCGTATTGCTGGTTATTCTAGCAAACAACATTGGATGGTTTGGTGTTCAGATCGGCTTTTTTGGGGAAGCTGCATCTGCGACACTAGCCGAATGGGTGGGAATCGAAATCGCCCCCCTGTGGTGGATGATCTTGGGTGGCATCCTAATGACTCTCACCGCAGCCTGGGGCTTTAAAGCAATTTCGAACCTGAGTGCCCTAACTGTTCCTCTTATGGTTGGGCTGTTGATCAGCTTAATTTTTGCTTCTATCTTTACGGACCTCACGATTACTCCCCCTATTGGAGGAGATGAAGGGATGCCGATCGGTCTCATTGTTTCTTTGGTCGCTGGAGCATGGATGGTGGGTTCCATTGCCGCGACCCCAGATGTGGCCCGTTTTGCAAAAAATAAGATTCAAGCAGGGTTATCTTGCGCATTTGGAATCGGCATAGGAAATTCTCTAACAGCAATAATCGCGGTGATTTTGTATTTCATCACTGGTGCTGATAACGTGGTGGATGTGATGTTTAGGATTGGAGGGGGTGGGATCGCGCTTCTCATCATGATGATGGCTACATGGACATCAAATGACAACGCTTTGTATTCAAGTGGTTTAGCACTGACAGGGATGATGCGAAACATTCCTAAATCTGCGTTGACCATTTGGGCTGGTCTGATCGGTACCGTGGTTGGAGTTTTGGGGATATATGATAATCTGACCACTTTTCTATTTATTCTAACCCCATTGATTGCACCTGTTGGCGGGATTCTATACGTGGACTACTTCTTGCTCAACAATCACAAGTACAAGATGGCATTTGTTCGTCAGGATAACCCCCCCATGTTTAAACCATTAGTTTTGACCGTTTGGGCATTGGCAACATTGTTAACCTTTTGTACTACCCCTAGCGGTGAAGGTGGATTTGGAATTTTTAATTTCACGACGATCCCAGTTTTAGATGGAATTATTTTCTCCACTGTTCTATATTATATCTTCGGAAAGACTCAACAACTCGTGCAAAATCGGACGGAAGATAAAAAGACTTCTGCGGCATAAGACAATAGAGAAATAGAGGGACGTCTTGTGGCATCCCTCTACCCCTCAAAGTGGCATTATCGCTGAAGGGAGGGAAAGAAGATGAAGAAATTTTTATACTTCTGGATTTTAATCGCTTTCGTAGGCTTTATGGCTGTAGCTAGTGTTACATGGTGACATCGAGAGCCTAACATGGCTCTCGTTTTACTTTAAAGGGGGAATTGGTGTGAAACGACGGGGATTGATCTTACTCATCTTGATGATGGTCGGGATGATGGTGGCATGTGACGGATCTGAGATTGAGGCAATTTTGGATGCCTTAGAGGCCGATCAACCGGTTTCATATGAAGTAAATTCCGAAGAGTACGACGAAACCTTACTCTTTCCCACAGAGCGATATCCTGAAACGGGAGCACATATCCGCGATGCTATCGTGGATGGACATTCCGATGTTTGCACAATTGACCGTGATGGGGCAGATGGGCGCCGTGAGGAGTCCCTGGCTGGTGTACCGACAAAACCTGGCTATGACAGGGATGAATGGCCCATGGCCGCTTGCGCGGAGGGGGGAGAAGGGGCTTCTGTACGCCACATCGACCCCTCTGACAATCGCGGTGCGGGTTCCTGGGTCGGGAATCAGATTAGTGATTATCCGGACGGCACTAAAGTAAAATTTATCGTTGAGTGATAGAACCGCCGATCTATTGAAGATCGGCGGTTCTATGTTTCCTGGATGTATTTCTGCGATAGAGAAGGTGTATCAACTAATTAATTGTATAATTCCCAATTATACCGGATGATTTGAAGAGAGAAAGTTCACAGGGGGACCTGATGTATTTGGGTAAGCATAAAACGTCTTAGAAAGGCACTGAATAGGTCTGAGAGGGCATTATCTATAAAGGAACATTGCTAACAAAAGAATACTACGGGCTATGGTTTGTTGTTTACAGTTGCTGGGTATGCTAATATGGAGTTGAGCATAAACTACAGATGGCCCCAGGTGCCAGCCTGGAGCCATTGTAGGACACGCTTCATCGACGGGGCGGGATCGCCGTCCTAAAGAGGTATGGAGCTACAGAAACCCCAATCCACTAGCGGGACCGCCAAATCCGTTTGCTAGGGGCGTGGGGTTTTCTTCGTCTTCTGAGCTGTTTCTTCTTCGATGTCTTTAGCATATGACGAATCTCCAAGAGAGTTTTGAATCCTCTCAAGGTTAATCCCACGATTGTTACCACGACTAGAATGGTATTCAGCAACGCCTATCACCTCCTTTTAAAGGAAGTGACAGCGACCCAGCCCCTAGCCTCCGCATGCCATCTCAATTCTACCACATTTTACATCTCAAATGGGATATAATTACCAGATTTGCCTCTGCCAGCAGCCCGCCGCGCCGGAATATTTCTCCGTTATCATATCCGTAAGCCGATTGATTTTAAAAATATGGCTAACATGAAGAGATAGCCTATCTTTGTAGTCATCAAGAAGGGGCTTGTTTCCGTTTTTTTACCCCTATCCTACCTCGGTGTATTCATTTCCGATTTGAAAGGCTGAAAGGGACCTTTCTCTTTGTCTACAGAGGTGTTTCTATCATTATCTTGATGTTAGTTTATAAGGAGGAATATTGTTTGTATTACAAACCGGTGTTTTTCACAGACAAGAGTTTTTTAAAAAAGAAAGTTGACAAAGAGATTAATCATCATTCATACAAATCAAACAACAAAACCATTCATCTGTTTTTAGAGACAGAAGCACTGTTGTTGTAAATATGTAAATAAATGATATGTATAAATGATATGTATAAATGATATTGTTTGTTCAATTTGAGAAGTGCATTTCTCAAATTGAACATTGCTTTATTCAATTTGAGAAATGCGTAGATTAAAGCATTTTGCCATTTATCAATTTGAGAAATGCGTAGATTAAAGCATTTTGCCATTTATCAATTTGAGAAATGCGTAGAATAAAGAGCTTTTTGGCCTGCGTGCTTTCGAGATAAAAAAATTGACACCCATGAGGAGTGTCAATACAGTCTTATCATGTTGCTAATTTTTCGGGGATAAATTGATGCATCTCTTGAATAGTTATTTCTATTTCTTCTAATTCTTTGTCATTTGGCTTTTCTGATCGAATGATCCATTCGGACGTTTCTTGGTCAAATTTATGGTTAAATAAAAATCCGCGAACTTTCTCTTCTTTTGGACCTTTTATTTGTTTTTGTCTAGCCCAAAAATTTGCTTTCATCATTAACAATGATAATTCAATACGTTTTTTTGCTTCGGGATTAACTTCTTTTTCTTGCTCAATTCTTTCTCTTTGTCTTTTTTCTGCTTCTTGTATAGATCGAGGAAGTTTATCTTCGTGTTTGTTTAATTCATCATCCCACTCTCCATTTTTGATGGCTGATACAACAGCCCCTACTTTATTACGAAGGTTCCCTTCTTTGTAGAGTTTTGATGAGGAAACACGCTTGATGAAAGAAAGTGCATATTCAATATCACCGTTGGCTTCTTTTAATATGACTTTTGCAGACACCGGTTGGAGGTTATACCCGTCAAAAGCTGATTTGAATGCTCTCGTTATGACCTTAATTCTTTCTTCTTCTTCTGAATCAACTGGTTGTGCGCTTTTTTGAACTTTAGGTAAGGATTTTGTTTCTTCGTTTATATCCTTTGCTTTTTTTCCTTTCCCTTTCCACGATGGTGGAAAAATTTTTTGCTCAGGTTCAATTTGTTCAGATTCATTCCATACCGAAAATCCGTATAATGCATGCCCCATCTTGTGAAGTTCTCGGCGAATATAGTTGATTCGTGGACGGTATTGGTATGTACGGTCCATCTTTACTTTTGGATTAGTTCGAACCCATAAAAATCCGTTTTCTACCAAGTATTCAAAGGCTCGAGCTACAGAAGGAATGGTTAGGGTTCCTCCAAAGTCTCCATTTGCTAATTCATCTGATGATTTCCATATCCATTCCCCGTTTTCTACATCATCCCGAAGCTTTTCAAGTTCTTTCTGCTCCCATTCATCTAATGAATCATTTTTCTTTAGCATTTCGATTTGATGTTTTTTATTCCCAATATCGCCGATTTTCCAAATGTACCAATCGATCATTTGTTGTAATATAAGAGTTTCAGTAATCTTTGCCCTTTTCGCACCTCGGCTTACGAGATGAGCCAATGCCGGGACAAAGGAGATCGGCTTTGCCATGTTGACCTGATAGGTCTTCTTCTTTTCCATAAAATCCTCTCCCTTTTTTACCCAAGCAAAGGCGGAAGAGGTCGCTTTGTATTTTCCCTCAATTAATACCCATAATTACCCTATTGTTTTTAGGGCAATAAGTATTTACAATGAGGTTAAGTGAATAATGAATATTTAACGACCTAAGCTTTTTTCCTTTTGCTTGGGTTGGTGTTTGTTAAGCCCTTTCGGTGAGCGGCCAAACTCATACCGAAGGGGTTTTTGTGTTTGAACAATTCTTTAAAGTTGATAAAGATCATCTACTTGGCAATTCAATATCTGTGCCAGCCTGAATAACTTTTCGGTTAAAGGGTGTACGTTTTTCCGCGTTTATCCTGGATGATATACCTTCTCTTGATTTCCCCCATTTTGAAATTCGCCTTTCAGGAAGCTATCTAAGATATCTCGATGAAATCTCCAGGATCGTCCGACTTTAGCAGCGGGTAGTTGGCCATTTCGGCACATTTTATATAGAGTCTGTGGATGAACCATAAGGTAATCCGCAGCTTCATCTAGAGTGAAAACGATTTTCTTATTCACTTTCAAACCCTCCCTTGCTTTTCTATTATTCTATCACTTTTATCATTATTTATCAATAAGCATCAATTGATATAATTAAATATTTTTTATTTCCAAAAATACACGTTCGTTAGAACGCGTTTCATATTTAAAAACATCAGGCATCCCCCCTACTAGTTAATAGAACAGGCCCTCTCTTTTTTTACATAAATTTCCCTAAATGACGTTTTGTCATGGCAGGAATAGAGACTATGGCGATGAATGTGTTACGCAAACGGTCAATTGTCATAGCTTAGTCTCTTTGATGACCCTTATTTATAAGGTAAATTCAGCATAGGGAGTATGATGACGACAAGACAGCACCGCGCGTGTCACGGGGGAGGGATATGAGATGGAGGAATGGCTTAGTGTCCGGGAGATTGCAGAGCAAACGGGATGGCCGGACAAAACAATTCGACGTTACATTGACGATTTTCCAGATTTCATTTTAGTCCGACGGATTGACAGAATTTTACGGGTTCCAAAGGAATCCGTTGAAATTATGGATCAAATTCGCTATTTGTATCAAAAGGGATGGGGGAAGGAACGGATCAAGAAGTTGCTGGGGGATATGCATCCGATGAATATTGTGAAGGATACTTCAGTGGGGAGTCCTCCGACAAGTCCGGTACTAACCAGAGGAGACCTCGTTAGTATGAAAAACCTATTGTTTGAGATGGGGGAAGCGTACAAGCAATCCCAAGAGCGAATTGAGCAGTTAGAAGAAGAGATTCGCGCATTACGTGGAACCTTAGAAAAGCGGGATCAGACCATTATTGAAGAGGTGAAAGGGATGAATCAGACGTTATCGCGAGTAGAGGCCTACACAGAACGTAAAAGAGGAATCTTCGGGGAATGGTTTGGTCGTAAAAAAAGATGAGAAAATAAGACCTTGTTAATTACGTGATACTTACTTAATAAGTTATAATGGACTCACAAACTGATGTGTAGAGATGACTCACCCAAAAAAACTAGTAAAAACAAGGTTTTTAGCCGTTTCTCTTGAATTGTATGATAGAGAGAAGGCAGAAAGTTTATTAATTACTGATTAAGTAATTAATAAATAGTTTTGAGTGAACTACAAAGAAATGAGGGAGAGGATTTCTTTATGGCGATTATCAATTTGGGAGTAGACGGTGGAAATAACCTTGGGAAGGTAGCAGGTCCACATGGGGCAACGATGTTTAACAGCTTGATGGGCGAATACAAACCTAACAATTTGCGGGAAGGAAAGCTTTTTGACGATGACATGGTATGGGAGTACTTAAACAATGGAACGCGGGGCATTGCGGGAGAGTTTGTGAAGTATGAGACGAAGAAGGGGCTTTCTGGCACCAAAAAATCCATGAGTAAAAACCATCCGCAAGCTGGAATGCGGGTCCTTCTAGGCATCGTTTGGTATATCGAGCAGTTCAACATAACCCAACGAGAGTTTAATATTGGTACTTTGAATACGATTGGAGCCATTAAACTCAACGGTAATCAGGACAAGGTGGAAATGCAGGAACGCTTATTAGGAGAACATTCTTTAATCGTGAATGATACGCGGTATGATTTTCGCATTCACAATGTTGGTGTGTTTCCTGAAACGGCAGTTGCAGGCCTTTCTGATCCTGTAGATGATATTCACCATGTTATTGAACTAGGCAGCGGTCAAACCGGTATGGCAACGTTGCTGAAATCAAAGTATATTGCGGAGCGATCGGACACGCTCTCGTTTGGTCTGCAAAACGGAGTTACCGACAATTACGGGGAGATTGCCCGTCGCCTTACGGAACGTGCAGAAGAGCTTGATTGGGAGCAGGATGAATTGACCCGGCTTTGTGGCGGCGGTGCGAAGGTATCTGCTTTGGTAAAAGAGATTCGGGATGCATTTGGTAGTCACTTACCAATTTTACGACCAAAATTACGATTATTGGATGGACGGGTAATTGAAGAAGATCCAATCTACGCAAACAGCATCGCAGTACAACGGCTGATGGAGAAGAAATTTGGAGTCGTCGCCTAAACCGAAGGGGATGTCGAAAAATGAGTTCAACTGAAAGCCGGAAAAAAGAGAGAAAGAAAGATAACTTTGCTCGGAAGCCGGTTGCTTTCAACAAGGATAATCCAAGACAAAAGCGGCTGCTTGAATACGCGGAAAAACAGGGAAACTTCTCTGATTATGTGAAGGGGCTAATCCAAAGAGATATGGAAGGTGGATGGGGTGGCCCTCCTTCTAACCAAGAGAAGCTTACAGAGCCGGAGGAGATCGAATACAAGGATTTTGCCGACAACGCCGTTGATTCATTTGATGCTTTCTAAAGTCATAAAGACAGACCTAAGGGTAACCCCTGGATAAAACAAACCTGCCGTCTGGTAGAGGAGGAAAACTCGTGTTCAGAAACGGTATTGGATGGTTGAAAGAAGTAATGGGGGATTCGTCAGAAAAAGAACCAATCATTGAAGGTGGAATGACAAAACAAGAAGAAGCGGTCCTAACTGAAAAGCACAGTGAAAGCCGTTTTCAACAAAATCCAAATGAAGTGGTAGTTGGAAAAGGGGGAAAAACAACATATCTCATTCAAGAGGTACGCAGAGCAGAGAAATGGTTGGATCGTGTGTTTGTTTTTGACCTTGATAATGAGTTTGCTGCTTTATCAGATGCTAATCGAATAGACACGACTAAGATAGATCTGAATCATAAGATAAACATCATTAACCTTTCTGATCAGAAAGATCGTGAAGCCTTTATGTTAAAAATGATGGATCAAGTGGAAAGCGCGGTTTTTTCCTCCCGGTACGAGAAGACAGGGGTATATATTGATGGTCTGGAGCAATTTCCTGATCCATTGTTTGAAAGATTGTATGACATCAGCAAAAGAATCCGAATGTATAAAGGATTTTTGTGTGTGACTTCTCGGATGGTACCAAATCCAACAGATGCTTTCGGTAGATTGTTCTGGAACGCGAAATATTTTTCCCTTTTTACACTTACTCTTGAGAGCACTGATCGGCTCGAAAAAGAGGAATTGATCCAATCAGATGAAGCAGAACGATTGATCGAGAGAAGAAAAAATGATTCTTTTTTGCAAATAGCGGGGAATCAGAGATATTGGAGAAAGGTTTAAGGGAAAGCTCAGGACAGATGTCCTGGGCTTTTTTGATGAATAATGTTACGTTACACCTTTTATTTTGTTCATTAATGACCATTATATATTTTATATTGACTATTAATGTCCATTAATGATAATATAGGCGTAGAAGGGAGGGATCTATTTTGACAGGACCAGTAATGAACATAGAAGAAGCAGCAAAATACTTAAAATCCAATCCTTCGACTTTATACAAGATGCTTCGATCAGGAAAAATCAAAGGGGCGAAGGTAGGGAAAGAATGGAGAGTTCACAAGGATGTTTTGGATGATTACCTCAAAGGAGTACCACATAACGACCAACAGGAGGATGAATAAAACATGAAAAAAAAGACGGCCCAACCGGCAGGGGCACCGGCGACCAACCATCAGCCCCTACCGATCGCAAACCGTCCTGAAACATCATATCACGAAAAACAGGAAAGATCACTGAGAGACAAAGCAGTGCTTGGGGTTGTGGGAGTTCTAGCGATAACCGTTATAGCCCTTTCTTTTAAGAACACGGCGGCTTTGGCGGAAACATTGAATCTGAATCCGTGGCTAGTAGCTGCCCTGGTGGAGATATTGTTCGGAACGTTGCTTTTTATCCGAGGGGGGCAGCGGGCTTTACAAAAAAACGTTCCGTTCTTTCTGGATGTTGGATATTTTGCGAGCTTGGCTTTTGTGACCGGGGTGAACATGTGGGGCTTGGGACAGATACATCCCATCGGTTATGTGGTCGGTGCCGCGATTACGGGCGCCATGTGGCTCATGGAAAGAACGTTAGTGTGGCTATGGACAGACAGCCACAAACCGCACGAAAAAACTGCGAAAGAACTGGAGAAGGAAGCGGAAGAAGAGATAAAGAAAGCGAAGATACTACAGCGCATCGACTGGAAGAAGTGGGAAGCGCAAAAGCCGGACTTAGCGCTCATCAAGGAAGCACGAGAAGCAGAGAAAAAACGGGAAAAAGTCGTGAAGGATGGACTCCCTGAGTTTTTCAGGGGCGTACCAGACAAGGGTGAAAGCGTACCAGTTACATCGGATGCCGTACCAGTCAAGTGGGATGGCGTACCAGACGCTGTACAGGAAAATGGTACAAGCGTACCAGAAACCGTCCCAGTTATGGATGTACCAATCGAAACGCCTGTGCAAAATGTGCCGCCGAACGTATCGGTCGAGAGGGACGACGAAGGCGAAAGCGTACCGGTAACGGACAACGTGCTAGTAGATCAGGTTGAACCACAAAGTGGTACAACAAAACAGAAGGCTGTTAGGAAGAAGGCAAAGAAAACGACCCCTCCTACCGATATAAACGAAAAACGGAAGAAAGCTTACGACAAAGCTGTTCAAATCTGGAAGGAAACAAGGAAGCGCCCGGGAAGAGATAAAATTATGAAGGAAGCAAGCTGTGGTAGCAGCGTTGCTAAGAGTGTTATCGAAATGTTAAAGGACAATCAAGAAGAAATAGAAAAAGAAATAGCAGCGGAACGAACGGAAAAAGAGAAAGCAGAAAACGTAATTTAATTGGATTAGCGAAAGATGAGGGAACATTCCTCTCTTTCGCTATTTTTTATTGAAGGACCCTTTTAGATGTGAGGTGACCAGGTCGGGGTAGCCAGGTGAGGGACCAGGTCGGGGTAGCCAGGTTGGGGTAGCCAGGTGAGGGACCAGGTCGAGGTAGCCAGGTTGGGTAGCCAGGTGAAGGACCAGGTTGAGGTAGCCAGGTTGGGGTAGCCAGGTGAGGGACCAGGTTGAGGTAGCCAGGTTGGGTAGCCAGGTGAGGGACCAGGTTGAGGTAGCCAGGTTGGGTAGCCAGGTGAGGGACCAGGTTGAGGTAGCCAGGTTGGGTAGCCAGGTGAGGGACCAGGTTGAGGTAGCCAGGTTGGGTAGCCAGGTGAGGGACCAGGTTGAGGTAGCCAGGTTGGGTAGCCAGGTGAGGGACCAGGTTGAGGTAGCCAGGTTGGGTAGCCAGGTGAGGGACCAGGTTGAGGTAGCCAGGTTGGGGTAGCCAGGTGAGGGACCAGGTCGGGGTAGCCAGGTTGGGTAGCCAGGTGAGGGACCAGGTCGGGGTAGTTAATCAACAGCTCTGATCGGGACGGCTTTTTTTGTAACGTAGTACAACGAAACAAAATGATGGTTATTTTACGTTCGACAGGGGATTATCTTGCTGACCGGTAGCACAGCTGCCGGCCACGGCGCCCGACCGCGGGAAGGGGGGAGATCGTTGCTGGCATCACCGGTACCTATCGGGAGGAGGCGGCCACCCGCATCGATAGGTACCGGTGATGCCACCTCTTGCCCCGGGGAGGTGGCCGCTGAAGCAGCCGTCATCGGATCGTCGCCGATAGCGGGAGTGAATCGTCGTGGCGTAGATAGCTGTGTTTTTATATTGTCCAATATTTACAGGTTACAATAGGGAGGTATACAGACAAGCAGGAGTGATTTGCGATGTTCAAACCTGATCAAGAAGTGGTTATAACTGTTCGATTTCCTCGGGATGTATCTGAGGAAGTATTGCAATTGCTGCATGAAAAGCGGGAGATGGAAGGGCCTACAGGCATGGGTGAATTGCTTGTAAAGTCGATTATAAAAGATCTGTACAGCACAACGGAAATAGCGAAACAGCGGGGAATTACCCGTCGTGGTGCTGCTAAAGCAGCAAGAGAAGAAGCAACCAAAGGAAATCCTTGGCCGCAAAAAAACGATAATGGCGATTGGGTGGCACCTTTGGTGGAATGGGAACGAATTTTTAAGAAACGGAAAAAGAAGACAGAAGATTAAAAATTATATTAATTCAGAAAACAGGTTGAAAAGTTACCTTCAGGTGAACTATAATCAGAATTAACCAAGTAATTGGTTAGATTATCCATGGAATTACTTGCACCTTGACAACGGTAAAAATGTTGCGTTGACAGGAGTTTTTCGATATCATAGGAACTAATGTTCCCTATGATTATAGGTTAGGAGGTGGAGTTGTAGCAGGTCTTTGGTTGTATTATTAAAAAATTGACAGGAATCTATTTTATAAACAGAGAAAAACCATGCGTAATGCCTTGGGAGATGGGAGACTCACAATAGGAGGGTCTCATGAAAAAGGTAGTGACAATTTCCAGTTTGGCCATTTTTGGGAGTATGGCCGTAGCGGGTGGTTCCATGGTTTATGCCAATCCGGATCTGGAGGTAACTGGAGAGGTAGAGATGAGGCCGCCAACTGTCCAAGATCCACCCGAATCTCCTTCTTCTGAAATCCCTTCAGATGAAGAGGAAGAGCGGGTACAACCTGAAGTTGGGGAGCCGCCTGTGGTAGAGCAAGAGCCACAGAAGCCTCAAGAAAAGGAACATACGCCGCCACCGAAACAAGAGCAACCAGAGCAAGAACAACCTAAGCAGGAACAGCCAAAGCAGGAACAGCCAGAGCAAGAACAACCCAAACAGGAACAACCGAAGCAAGAGCAAGCTCCAAAAGAATCGGATGATCCGGTAAACGAAGAGAAAAAACAAAGCCGACCGGAGTCGAAAGAAGACCATTCCAATGAGTCGCGTACATCCGAGTCCATAGAAAGCACCCAGGATCAAGCTTTCTCAGGGAAAGAAAAAGATTCTGATTCAGATCAGAAGGCAGAGGAGTCAACCAAGGAGCCAGAAGAAATTGTTGTGGCTGACTCTGGACAATCTGAAAAAGAACCTGAAGAAAAAACATCCGTAGAAGAGTCTGATGACGCGTCCTCTGATGGCAATTCTCAAGAGGAAGGCGAACAGATGGTTAAAACCGGCGCGGATGATTGGCTGGGCTGGGCTTTGCTTTCAGTCGGTCTTGTTGGCTTCGGGATCACCAATGTAGCAGCTTTCCGGTCAGCAGGAGTATAAGGATGAAACGGCTTTTCTTCTGGAGTGGAATTGCCACCTTGGCGGGAGGCTGTGTGCTGATCGGGATGTTGCTCTCCGATTATAAACATGACCAGAGGTTGGTTGAACAGTTCTATTCCTCGGAACCGAAGAAAACAGCAGGAGAAGGGCAGGAAGGAGCAAAGCCGGAACCACTTAAACTTCCTCCCCTGGACACTGAAATTGTCATCGAACCGGATGGTCATCTGTCTGTGGATGTTGTCACCATCGATACTGCTACCTCCTCGCAGGAAGAAGAGCCTTCTACTCTTTGGAAAGACCCGCCCAATACTGGTGATAAAGTTGGCACCTTAAACATCCCTCGGATTCAAGCGGAAATCCCTATATGGGAAGGAACGCGGGATCATGAACTGGATCGCGGGTTAGGAAGGCATGAATCAACGCATCTTCCCGGTTTGGGGGTAACGGTTTTAGCCGGTCATCGTGAAACCGCGATGGCAAAGGCCGGTGAGATTGAAGAGGGTGACGAGCTCATCATCGAAACAGCAGAAGGAACCTTCCGCTATAAAGTCTTTAAGCTGTGGGTGGCCGATGCTGATGATCGGACTGTAGTCGTTCCCAGTGATGAGCAAGTATTAAAAGTTTACACATGCTGGCCACTTTGGGCAGGGGCAGATACAGAAGAAAGGTATGTCATCGAAGCCAAGTTGGTCGAATAAAAAAGGCTCCCATCTCCCAAATTCCAATCCGGGATAAATACTATCCCGGATTTTTCACCACAAAAACGGTCCCGAGGAGGTATCAAATGGACCGATACCTGATGAAACAAAGGTTGAAGACATTCGGATATACGCTGCTATGGACGGCGGTGATATTGTTTACCATCCGCCAGGGGGTGTTATTGTGGAAGTCAACGCAACCAGCACCTGCTCCACAAGTGCAAGCGGCAGCAGTTACGCAGCAGGTGCCGGACGCAGCGACTACGGTAGGAAAGAAGTTCCTCATTCACTGGTTTTATGCCTCCAGTGAAGAGTCACCGACCGAGAAAACAAAGCGCTTGGAAAAGCATATATCGAATCGCTTGGAAGACCAGCTCAAAGGTGAGAGTAATCTGCTTATTACCTTGAAGTCGGAAGAAAAAGAAACAATCCAAGCCAACTCGGTCGATGTCTGGAAAACAGAATGGGTGAAGGAGGGGGAAGAAGCTGCGATTACCTACAACGTCATTCTTCAAGATGGCCGGAATGTCTATTTAAAAATCCGAATGATCAAGGCTGGAACATGGGTAGTAGACGGATTGCCTGCTTTAATGCCGGAGCCGGAACGGAAGAAACTTGCCAGTGAAGAAGAGGTGACGCTATCCGAGGAGAAAGATATCAAGGCCGTAGTAGAGGGTTTTTTTGAAGCTTGGCTGGAGGGAAAGAGTGAGGCAATTTCACGATATATACGTACCAAAGAGGACATCCAAACCTCGGATTCGTTGACAAAACTACATGGTGAGTACCAGGACGTCAAAATTATTGGCTTGACTCGGGAGCCAAAAGTAAAAGCGGTGGTTTATATCAGCGATGCCTATGGTCAAACGATGGCCTTTGAATATCATCTCAAGATGGAAAAGGTAGATGGCCGATGGTACATTACCGGGATGGAATAGGAGGATGGGGTTAAATGGAGGAAATCAATCCTTTTGAAGTAATCAAAAATTTGGCTTTTGCAATAGTAGGTGTGGGGGCTGCGCTAGCGCTAGTTATCCTGATAGGAAAGTCACTTTATGCCTTTTCAAAGGGAGCAGCACAGGTTTTTGTGGGCGCATTGGCGTTTGCGTTAATCATCCTTCTGTTCACAAATGGGCAACAATCCTTAGAGTTACTGGAACGATTGCGCGACGGTTTAGCCAGTGCGATCGGTTTGGGGTGATAACATGCGCGAACTGGATACGTATACCAGTACCTTGAAGACGAAAAAGATGATCCATCACCTGGAAAGGATACCAATCCCCTTTCCGTTGACCATTGCAGGCTTGGTTGTCTTAGTGTTGCTGGAAATCATCATGTTCAAGTGGGTTCCATTTGGGAACCCACTTGTCAAATACATTGTGATTCCGGTTGGTATCTGTATATGGATCTCCTACCATGAACCCGAGGGGATCAATATCTTTCAGCAAATTTATCGTAAAATCCGGCGATGGTTTAAACCACGAAGAAGAAAAGTGAATCGATCCATTCCGTTGCGGGGGGTTCGAAAAGAATATCCGCAGATGACTTATATCCATCTGGATCGGAGGGAAGAGCATGATCCATCTCCCCAGTGAGATACGAGAAAATATCGCGATTATCAATGGTGTTCCATTTGGGTGGGGGCGGATTGAGTCCTATACCTATAGTACGTTATCGGAACAGGAAGCCAATTCCAAATTGAACGATGCCACGAATTTTTTCAGAAGAGGGCTTTATCCAGGGGCAACAGGATATATGTGGTTGGTTCGAAAAGAGCAAGATTGGAAAGATGAGCTGGATCAGATTGTAAAGCGAGCCCCAAAAGCGCACCGACGTACATTGGAACAGTCAAACGAGGCATGGTTACGCGTGATCGAAGAGCAACAAGCCCGATCGCGGTACGAATTTATTGTCGCTTTGGAATTGAGGCAACAGCAAAGCTTTTTATCAAACCTTTCGCAGTTGTTGCCGATTGATAGAAACGGGATTGAGCGAGTAATCGGAAAAACACCTGCACCGCTTCTTAATAAGAATCGTGTTCTGCAGCAATACCAGCGGGCTTTTGCGAAACAAGTGTCACAATTAGGGGATGTAGAGGCCCTGGAAGCGGAAGAGATCGCAAATTTCTACCGGCAGCATAGCTATCAGGGATTGACGCTGCCTCCGATCGGCGACACATTGAGATCGTTGTTTCCATGGGAGCGGAGAGATAAATCCTTTCTCCTGCCTAATCCCATAGAAGATGAGGGGAAGCGGATCCGAATCGATACCCCGGATGGCCCGCAGTATGTAGCTTATATTCCGGTTGCCCTTCTTCCCGATAAGATTTTAGCTCCCGGTTTTGACCTGATGTACGATATCCCGAATCTAGGGGGCAATATTCAGGGGTTACTGCACTGGCAGCAAAAGGGCTATCGTCAATCAAAAACGATGGCCGGGCGACATAAAAAAGTGGCGAAATCGAATCGGAAACACGTTGCGGAAGTGGATGACCCATCGCTAATCGATGATGATCAAGAGATTGAAGCAGAGCTCATGGAAGCAGAGATTGTCCGGTCTAAAAGCCCCATGAACAACCTGCGAATGATCTTTCAAGTATCAGGAGATACACCCACTGACTTAGATGAGCAGTGTAAGGCGTTGATTGATGATCTGGATACCAAAGGGGTTACTGCCCACCATCCGTCGGCGGATCAAGGGGAGTATTATGACAGCTGGCTTCCCAGCACGTATTGGGGGCCAATGGGTTACAAGATTCCGCAATTGCCGGATCGAACAGCAGCGATCGCGATGCCGGGGGCGCTCGATGTGGTTGGAGATCCGATCGGCCCACCAAAAGGCTTCCTAATGAGCAACGGATCAGTGTTCCGCTTTCACCTTGCTTGGGGCTCCCAAAACGATCAGTCTTCCCATGTGGTGATAACTGGGAGGATTGGATCAGGGAAAACAACGCTAATTTACCAGATTGTCGAGGATGCGATGATGACGGTCCCCGCTCGAGGGCTTATCCCGGATTTGAAAGGGGATCACGAACGGTGGGCGGATCACCCTACCTTGAAAGAGGATGTTCAGCTGGTGGAGTTAGATGGGCGGAAAGTGTCAGGAGTTTTGTGCCCATTTCATTTAGGATTGGATGAACAAGAGGCGAAGGAAGTTGCTCTGGACTATATTGAGCACACACTGGGGCTGGATCGGGAACAACGGGTGTTTGGGCTCCAAAATGATATTATGACGGCGATTGAGCGTGCTGTGGGTAAAGGAAACCCCAGCATGGCCCGAGTGATTGAAGAACTGGGAAGCGAGGATATGCGGGAAGAAGCCCGGGAGATGTCGCAGACGCTACGCCGGGCGCAAGATTTACCTCTTGGAAGGCTGATTTTCGGTGAAGTTCAAGAGGAGAGTAAGATCCGCTTTCCAAAAACCGGCCTAATCGTCCTTCGACTTCGCAATCTCAAGTTGCCAAAAAAGGGCGAGTCAGTGGTGCGGTTGAGTCAGCGGTTGAGTGAAGTGATTATGACCGGGATATCAGTCTTAAACCGCCAGTTTCTACTGGAAGGGAAAGAGAACGGGACTTTCAGCTTTAGTGTCCTCGATGAGTTTGAAATTTACACCCGGACTCGAACTGGAAGCGATCAGGTTAATGAGATTATCCGCTTGGGACGATCGAAGTTTTGCGGAGCCTTGGTGGCAACCCAAAACCCTTCTGATGTACCGTCGAATATCCGGAATAATGCTGGCTACTTCATATGCTTGGGGACCAGTGATTCGGAAGAAACCAAGTTAGCTATGAAGGCGATGGAAGTGGATTTGGAACATAGCGGCATCTATGAAAAGCTGTTGGAACTCGGAAAAAAACAAAGCACCAAAGCAAATAAAGGAAGGGCAGTGGCGCGGAAAGATTCGCAGGCATACGTCAAGGATCTCGCCAACCGGGTGGGATTGGTGAAATTCCTGATACCGCAAGCGGAAATGAGAGAGTTTTGGAAAACCCGTCCGGAATTGGAGGAAGTCGATGAAAATGAAGCCCAAGAGGCAGAAGAGGTGGGGGTCTAATGAGACGTTGGATAGGGATAGTGGGAACCATAACTCTTCTTGTAGGGGGGGGAGTTGCTTGCGGGGGCGATTCCTTTACACCGGCAGAAGAGCATGCACTTAAATTTGTAGAGGCGGCTTATATTCACCCAGATCCAGAAAAGGTCCGGCCCTTGGTTAATGAGAAATTGATCAACCCTGAGGTGTACAATACCGATGGTTATCCACCGGGAGAAGTCCTGCTTGGCTCTTATTCTTCCGGCGTTAATGAAAAAGTGATTGTTGTACTGCCTGAAAAATACGAGCGGCGAGTATATGTAGAGCTTTCATTAGGAGAAGAAAACGGAAAATGGTTTGTTTATAACACAAAAAAATACCCTGGAAAACAATCTTTTGAGGAGATACAAGAGCAGCCAGAGTATGAACGGTGGAGGATTGATGAATGGAAAAGTGCCACAATCGATTAATTCTGCTGCTATTGTTAGGAGTAATGTTCTGGTCATTTCCCAGCGAAACCTCAGCCTCCAGCGATTTATTACCAGGGGAGCCGATCGACTCCCCCTTCTATGAAAAATACGACAGAAGCGCCTACAAGCTTGATTATGTTCCCAAAGAAGATCCTAGTGGTATTGCAGAAACAATGGAAGTTCAGTTTTATCTTTTTTTAAACATTTTGCTCAATCTCGGATGGAGTCTCTATTTGTTTTTAGTTGAGTTCACCATCAGAATCGTAAACTGGGCGTTCGATAAAAAATTGACCAACGATCTGATTGACATTCTCGGCGAGCTTTTCCCCGCGTTGGAAAATACACTTTGGGACAACCTTTGGTTTCTCGGCGCCTCGGTGGCTGTTTTAGCTGCCGTACTGCTTTGGGGTTCTGGCAAAACACAACGGTCTGCTTTGGTGCTGGCGGGGATGATTATATTACTGGCGATCGTCCCTTCGTTGTTGGCGAATTTTCCAGCATGGATAAAGACGGTAAACTCTGTGGCTACCGATATTGGCGGCGAAGTGCTGGTGAAGATGGTCAAGGCGGATCAAGGCCTCTTTGACAATATGTCCGGCCAGGAAATGGCACGCTTACAGCGCTTGGCTGAGACGAACCCGCAAGCATATGAACAAGAGATGGAAGAACGCCGAAAAGAGCTGGAGGAGCTGAAAGAAAAGCGAGGGATTCACGCAGTCGATGATGCCATTTGGAAGTCACTCGCTTATGAGACCTATATTGTCGCCAACTGTGGCGATAAAGAGAAGTGTACAAAGTATATCGATGAATTACTAGCACTTGGTGACGATGATGAACAACGTCGCGAATACTTGCGTCACGGAGATGAGGAAGGAAGTAATAAATGGATTGATGAAGACGGAGTTTCTAAGAATGAGGATCTAAAACAGTTTACAAAAGCAGGCTTTCCGGAGCGGGCAACCAATGCTGTGGTAACTGGATTATTAGGGCTGATTCCGTTGTTAGCCCTGGTGGTCTTTAGCTTTCTGACGTTGTATTGGACAGGGATCGCGATGGGGTTTGCCATCCTTGGGGTGATTTTTCTGCTGTTGGCTTTTTGGCCCGGATTTGGTTGGGGGGAAGTCGCCTATTGGACTTGGCGATCGTTTTCAGCCCTGTTGATGAAATTGTTCTATGCGATCGTTTTGGCAGTGTTTTTGGCTACCTGGATCTTGATCCAACCAGGAGGTTCTCATTTGCAGAATCTTGGTTTGGGTGGACGGATCATCGTAATTTCATTTTTGCTGCTTGGATTTTGGACGGCAGTGGAGTCCTTGCGTCGGAAATGGATTAATCCGCCGAAGTTGCAAGGAGGCTCGATTGCGGCTGATGGAACAGGGGCTAATGATGTGAATGTCGCTTGGGATAAAACGAAACAGGCGATTGGAATGCCTACAAGGCTAGCCGCTATGGGCTTAAAAGGCCTAAGGCGTGGCCATCGCTACCAAAAACATCGCCAGAATCAACGAAATATCCAACGAGCCCATGCAGAGAACCAAGCAATTCTTCATCGGATGGAAGCAGGTGCAGGTGCTGAAACCCAAGATAAACCACAGCGACGAGTGCGGTTAAGAGGGGCTGAGGTTCGGCAGTTCGATTCCGGAATGGCGAAGGAGTCCAAGCAAACCTTTGCTGCCATGAAGAGTGAGGGATATGATCCTACCCAGGAGGAAGATCGGCTGGCTTGGCTAGAGAAAAATCCCGACGAAGCCAACCAGGTATCGGAGATTGGCCGGTGGTCGGAAAAACGACTGGAAAAAATGAAGAAAAAAATGTCCGACTTTGATGGAAAAACACCGCCACCGGCAAGGCCTCAAAAAAATACCCCTGAATATGAAGTGTGGGAACAATCACCGAGATGGCGAAAGCATTGGGGTCTATATCAGAAGGCGAAAAAACAAGTCAATGAACGATATAAACAAGATTACCTTGACCGATATAAAAAGTACGAACGATCCGTTTCTCGTTATTTTCGGCAACCACCGCGATATCATCAGCCTTCCGAACGGGCGTATTTGAGAGAATACCGGAAGATGGCTCGCCCACAGGAAAACGAAGAGAGGTGATGAGGCGATATGAAACCGTCTTGGAAGGATCGATGGCTGGATTTCCGTGATACATTCATCGAAAATTTGGAAGAATTTTTAACCACCTTTTTGTATCATGTCAAGCAATCTTGGGACCCAGGAAAGGTGATCCTGGGAGGCATAGTTGTTATCGCTGCGCTGGTCTTAATGATCGCCAATTGGTTAAGTGGGGCCTCTAATTCGGCCCATCCTCTTCCTCCTGTGGAATCCGAGGAAGCCCCTGATACGCCTGGGGATTCCCCAGGTGAGTCTGGGATGGAAGGTGAAACCTCGGAGGATGAGTCTAGCGATGAAGAGGAAACGGGGTTGAACCAGGAGGATGAGAAAGCGATTGAGAACCTGGGGACGGCTTTTGTAGAGGAATATCTGACTTACCAGGATCGAGATATGAAAGATCGCTCAAAGCGGATTCGTCCCTATGTAATAGAGGATATCTATCAGGCAGAAAAACAGGCTGCGGATGACGTTCCCGGTGATATTCCTCCCGAAAGCCAGGTTAAAGAAGTGACCAAGGTTCGGGTTCAAATGCGGCAGATTACAGGAACTGAGACAGCTTTCCGAGTCATTTGGCTGGGAACAGTTTCTTCCGTAATTCGAGATGAGGATGGAAAAGAAAGCGAGGTAGAGGACCGGATTGAGTTAAAGGTGATTCCGCAAAAGAGTGAATGGAAGATCGCGGAGGTGATCTACCATTGAAGGAAGAAACCACCCCCGCTGCGAAAGCGGTAGTCATCGCCCGACGCATGGCGATGCGGGCGGCACAGGCAACGACGGCCAAAGTGGCTTCAGCGATGGCGCCTGTATTATTAAAGTTTATAGGCTATGCATTGCTTGCACTTCTGATTGTTCTCCTGATCTTCGGCCTGTTTTATGTTCTGGTAGGCACCTTTACCGCTATTATGGGCGGGGCCTATGAGCCGAATGAAAGGGGGGCAGGGGGAACGATTCAATCCGTTCCCTATGCTGAATACATTAATGAGGCAGCTATTAAACATGGAGTTTCTCCTAGTTTAATAGCTGCCGTCATCCGACAGGAAAGCAACTTTGAAAAACTAGCGCAAAACCCCCAATCTTCGGCATCGGGTTTGATGCAGCTGATGCCGGCAACGGCAGAGGAGATTGGTGTGGAAGACGTGTTTGATCCACGCCAAAACATCCTGGGTGGAACCAAGTATTTAGCCATGATGCTAGATCGATATGATGGTGATGAAAAGTTAGCGCTGGCGGCTTACAATGCGGGCCCTGGAAATGTAGATAAGGCGTTGGCGGCTGGTGGAGATGGAATTCCGAATTTCCGCGAGACGCAGGCGTATGTACCCAATGTTCTATCATACAAGAATCAATATGACGGAATGGTTGAAGAGGATCAATTGGTTATCGGTGATAGAGTTGCGGGCGGTAGTGGAGATCAATACCCCTATAAAGAGGCGAATACTTCCGGGGTCGATCCGTGGGGGTTTTACATTCGGCAGTGTACCTCTTTTGTCGCGTGGCGGCTCAATGATGCTGGAATCGAATTTCATAACACCATGCGGGGAGGGCGATTCAGCAACGCTGAGAACTGGGACGACAATGCGCGGGAGTTAGGAGTCAAAGTAAATAACAAACCTGCAGTTGGGGCTGTCGCACAATGGGATGCTGGCGCATTCGGTCACTCCAATCTGGGTCATGTTGCTTATGTGGTTGAGGTTGACGGCGATCGGATTACGATCGAGGAATATAACTATGAGCCGTACAGCTTTAGCAAACGATCCATTCCCGCTTCCCAGGTCAGTAACTTCATTCATTTTCGGTAATAAAGGAGGGATTTTATGCTGGATGAGATTCTGAAGAACTTGTTTAAGTCCGACAATAAAGGAGATGCTGAAATGGCCCAACTGGGCCAATTCGTCATCTATGGGATACCGATTGCAGGGCTGGTGTGGATCTTTTTATTCCCTCAGAAGGCGGCTACAGTATGGGGACAACTTTGGGGAAGGGTTGCCGGTCCGGCAACCACTGTAGGGGAAGGGGTACTTAACGTCATTATTGCACTCCTCATGATAGCAGGAGTGGCGGCGATCGGATTTATTGGTCTTCGGGTTTATCATTATCGACGGGCCGGAAAAGAAGTCCGGTACTACCGGATCGTCCCCCATCGGAAAACGACCGCTTCAGCGGAGAAAGTAGATGCCTTTACAAAAGACCTACATAAAAGACATCGGGTTTGGTACAAGCGGATTACCCGTGGGCGGGAGTGGTATCGGTGGCTGATTCATTGTCACCCTGAAACAAGAGAGATCCAGTTTTATATCGGATATCCGCAGGATAAGGAGAACGGGGTAAAAAAATGCTTCCAGGATCACTTCCCCAATGCCGAACGGTTTCCGGTTCCGCATGATCAATTGCCTCTTCCCAAAACAACCCAAGGAACCGGCGGATATTTTCGTTTGAATACAGAGGATGATCGCGCCGGTTTGCCACTGCAGCCGCTCAACCCCAAGCTGTTAAACAGTGTTCTTACTCATTTAGAGCCGGGTACGTGGGTGGATTTGCGGTATAGTGCGGAAAAGTCGAAACGACCGCTGAAAAAGCGAGTGAAACAGGGATTAAAAAGCTTGGGCCTTTCCGAAGAGGAACTAATCAGCATCTTCCGGCTGGAAACGAATCATCCGAAAAAGAACCAATCTGACCTTGATCCAACGGAGCGGGCACAATACAAATCGCTGTTTGAGCAGCACAACGGGCGAGAAAAGGGATTTGAGGTCGCTCTTTATCTTTTGGTTCAACCTCCTGAAGATCCCGAAGATATCATGAGTGAGGCTATCTATGAGGATGTGAAATCGCAAGTCGAGAGCACCATGGAGTTTGATAACTTCATTTATGCTCGACGCCTCCGCTCCGTCTTTAAAAAACTGAACCCGGTCCGCCAAATTAACCCGATGCCGCTACCAATCTTTCCTCGCATGCTCTTGACTCATTCAGAAGTGGGGAACCTGGTGCATATCCCGAAAGGACCGACGAAAGAGCAGGAAGAACGGGATGAAAACCACGTTTTTGACAGCATTACGCATGTTGGAAAAGGCCAGAAGATGCCAGCCCAAGGGGAATATCAGCAGGGGATCGGGATTGCGTATGTGGATCATCCGATCAACAGAGACCGCATCATTCGAATTGGGCAGAACATCATCCGTAAGATGGGTTCGGTTGTGGGGGACATCGGATCAGGGAAATCGGCGCTATTGATCATGATGATGCAATCCTTGTTGGAAGAGTGGTATCAAAACCCTTACAAGGGTGGTTTCAGCGGTATGGACCCCAAAGGGACGCTTGTACAAACGATGAAGACGCGTATTCTCAAGGATGAGAAAGCTGGAAAAACAGTTCATCGGGACCGGCTGCATATCATTGATATCGCGTCCTCCGAGTTCGCTTTGGGGTTGAACCTCTTGCATCGACACCCGTGGCAAACGGTCGAGGATGTGATCGATGACACTCTGGCCGTCTTACGGAACGCTTACGCCGGAAAGACTGACCCTGTCTTATTGGATAAATACGGCCGCTTGGCTCTGGAAGCGTTGTTACTGGATAGTAAGCAAAAACATACAATCTTGGGTGTTAGCGAATTTCTGGATAAAGACAGCCCCTTACGGGATCGTTTGGTAAAACAATTTGCGGCCTCCAATGATACAACCAAGAAGGCATTAGCCAAAGAAATCAGCAGAGAGAAGTTTGGCGGGAAGGATACCGAAGTGGTGCGAAACCGGTTGGTTCGCTTAAACAAAAATCCGATCGCCAGACGAATGTTTGGACAGTTTGAGAACAACCTGAACATACTGGAGTGGTTGGACGAGGGACATGTAGTGCTGTTTAATTGTCAGCACCTTCCGCCGGAAATCATGCGGCTAACGATGGGGTACATCGCGAATCAATACTGGCAGATGGCACAGCACCGTAAATACAAGCAGCGAAACCATCCCTTGTTTATTGATGAAGCCCATATGGTACAACTTCCGGTGTTGTCCGAAATGCTGGAAGTGTTGCGGGATTTCGGCTTGCCGTTGTACCTTTGCACCCAGCACTATGGGCAATATGAAGATTCCTTGCTTTCGGACGCCTTGGGCTTGGTTGGTACGAAGATCGCCTTTAAGCAAGAAGACGAAGGGCATGCAGATAAAGCCTGTAAAAAGGCTGGACGGAGCTTTGAACCCCGCGATATCCAAAATCTAAAATCCTTCCAGGCCGCTTTGTACGTGGAAAACAGTAAGGGAGAGAAACAGCCGCTATTGGTTCGGACTGATCCACCTTATGTGTTTGGGGAAGATGGGGAGCCCACTTATTTTGGCGAAGACGTGGAACGGATTGACCGAGAGAAAAATAAAGCATTTGCCTGGGCAGATCAAGAATTAGCCCGTCCATTGCAGAAACGGGATTGTACCCCTATTTCAGAAGTAAATCAACAGATCAACGACTACCTGGAGAGCTTGTGGGGGGAGAAAGAACCGAAAACAGGAAAGACAATTGGACAGTTTGACATACCGAAGCCCGAGGAAGATTCGAAACCGGAGTCAAAGGCACCGACTACTTTTTCCCTTCCGAAAGGAGAGTGACCCGATGAGTGTCATCAATTGGATCAATCACCCGACTATGCCGGTAAAGGACAAACTAATCATGGTCCTGTATGAGTTACGGACGGCTAATCGCTACCAATTGGCAAAGCTCTGTGCAAAGTCGGTTCGGAACATCGAGAAGATCATTGAACAGATCAATCAAGAAGCGGCGCAAAAAAGGGGAGTACAAGTGGGGAAACAAGTGAAGAGAGGGCATGGTCTTGGGATTCGATCCCGCCGGGGGAATAATAAGATCCCCCGGATGTACTCTCTTGGTCCGGTGGCTTGGGAAAGGGCGATGGAGTACCGAGAAGAAAAATTGGAATACGTAGAGCATACCGGCACCCAAGATGAACATTTTGCCGGTTTAAATGACATCCTGGTACGTCTGATCGAAGCCAAACGAAAAGAACAAGTAGAAAAGCAGATCGAAGGGTTAGAATGGCGAAATACGAATGAGGCTGCCCAAGATTTAATCTATATTTGGGAGATGGGGCGCTGGGAGGAATGGAAGCGGGACGAGAGGAAAAAGAGGGAGGAAATGAAGAAGATTATCCACCCGGATGCCAAGGTTTGTTGGAACGGTCAGGTATTTTGGCTTGAGTTTGATAACATTAGCGAATGGGGGGAGAAACTTCGAGGTAAATACCGGAATTATATCGAAACCTTTAACCCAATCCCCCGAGAAACTGGACTCCATAGCCCCGTCGTTTGGGTGACACATGAGCGCTCTCGTTTGGAGTATTTAGAGCAACAGTGGAAACAGGTAAAAGTACATCCACGATTCAAGGATTATCAGCAAAAGCCTGAGATGTACTTCTTTTTATCCGGTGAAGAAACGACTTTTTTGATGGAATATAACAGCTTGGTTTCCGCTTAGATTTGGTTGTTTTCATTACCGTTGTATATTACGGTTTAAAAATCGAACTAAACATCGGTATAATAATCGTTCTTCATTTCGGTATAAGAATATTCAGTATATAGGCCGGACCCCTTGATCTTACTGGAGTCAGAAACACCTTACAGGCGTCTGACTTGTTCCCTCGGGAGAGGGCTTCTCCCTTCGCTCTCTCGGTTTCGCCTTTCGCGCTCCCGTCGTTCGCTTCGGTCGTCCCCTCTCCCGAGGGAACCTTGGTGCCCCTAGCGGGCCACCGGTGGGGGTGCTCCCTCCCACCTTCTACCATTTGTCGAAATTGAATATAGTATTCTGATAATTTTAGAAAAAGTAATAAAATGGAAGCATAGAGGAAATAACTGTAATTGGAGTGGTTTTCCATGATTCACCGAGGCAGGTGGAGGCCAGAGGAAGATGAGTATCTGCGCCAAAATTTCGGGAAACTGTCTACCCAAAAGATGGCACAGCACCTAAAGCGGGGGAAGAAAGCTACATATAATCGATGTTATGAGCTTGGGTTATCAAAAGGGTGGAAACCATCGAAGCGCAGGCGATGGACGGAAGAGGAAAAGGAATATCTCAAAAACAACTATAAGCAGCATACCAATAAAAAAATAGGGAAAGAGTTGGGTCGATCGGAAAGCGCTGTCGCATTAATGGCTTGGCGAATGGGATTGGGTAAGAGATAGGACATTTTTTATGAATGTATTCATTTTTTCTGATAAAGTGGAAATATAATGTGACTCCTGAAAGATCAAGAAAGAAAATAGAGGAGCGGATAGATAATGGAGGCTAAACACATTGCCTATATAGGACGCTGTGGTGTAGGGAAAACGATTCAACTTCACCGCAAATTTGAGGAGATTCAGAGTCTACCCGAAAAATATCAGCTTATTTTCGTTCCGGACCAAGCCCATGCCGATTATTCATTGGAAGGAGCGACAAAACAGATATGGCCCCAAGATCCACAAAAATTAATTTCGAAACTGATCCATATTGCCGATACAAGCATCAACCCGGTTATTATGTTTATTGATGCGTTGCCCGAAGAAGCCGTCTTATTATCACCACTTTTTAATCATCCCCGAGTACAAGTGATTATGACCACGCAATACCCTAACCGGATTGATGAGATTCAGACAGAAAACCCGATAAAAATGGAGTATCCCGAAAGGAATTTTTTCACTGTTCGGTAGTAAGAGGAATGATATTCAAAAAGTTAGTAAATAAAGGATTACAGTGTAATTTGAATCGTAGTTAATGGGGTCACCGTACCATTTCGGGTAAAGTGTACTCTAAGACACCTTTTGGACATAAAAAAACCGACTTCTTGTACGTTAAGGAAGTCGGCTTTTTTTGATAGTTCCTTAACTAAGATCCCTCGCTCTGATCCTCTTAGCGTATCTCTCAGGACGTTTTATATCCACCTGAATATAATCAACATCCCCTGCGATTTTTCTTCCCTCAAACCTTCCGGTATAATTGGAAAATATACAATTTACAGGTAGAAAAGTTCTACCGCTTACCTGCAGCACCTTTCACAAGAACAATCTTTTCCCGCAACGGTCGCGGATTGTTGATATCGATCCGCTGTTTGAGGTTCCAAACGTAATCGCCGGTAAGGGTAATGTGTTCCCACCCTAGAGGAGAAAGGTGCTGCAGATAATCTTCTGGGATTTCCATTCCGCGGGCTTGGAGGGTATCCACGGCCCGGGAAAGATAGACTGTATTCCATAACACAATAGCTGCTACCACCAGGTGGAGCCCACTGGCACGGTACAGCTGATCCTCATAGGACCGGTCCCGAACCTCACCCAGCCGGTTGAAGAAAACCGCCCGGGCAAGAGCGTTTTTCGCCTCCCCCTTGTTTAGGCCTACCTGAACCCGGCGTCGCAATTCCGGACTTTGCAACCATTCCAGGGTGAACAGCGTCTTCTCAATCCGGCCGATCTCCCGCAGCCCCCAGGCTAAACCGTTTTGCCGCGGATAAGCTCCCAGCTTACGCAGCATGAGCGAAGCTGTCACCCGCGTTTGGTGGAAGTGGCCAGGCGGAGGATGTCATCCCAATGGTCCCGGATCTTCTTGACATTGATCCGGCCACCCACCAGGGAAGCCAGGTCCGGGTATTCTGTCGGCTTGCCGAAGGTATACATTCGCTTGTCCCCCAGATCCCGAATCCGCGGAGCAAATCGGAAGCCCAACAGGTGGCACATAGCAAAAACATGATCCGTATATCCGGCAGTGTCCGTGTAATGCTCCTCAATTTGCAGCTCCGTTTCGTGATAGAGAAGGCCGTCAATCACATGAGGGGCGTCCCGGGCGGAGATGAGCGCCTTGCCTACTTCCGCATACAGGCGTACCTTCTCATTGATCATCTTCCCATCCCGCTGGAATTGTTCCTTGTGGGTGTGTTCCCCGCGGTTAAATAGCCGTCCAATCAGCTTGTCATGAACCTCCAACCCCTGATCGGTGAGGGATGCGGAAATAGCAGGGTACCTAGACCCTTCGAACGAAAATAAACCAGCCCCAGAAGCCGAATTTCTGGGGCTGGTGCTGTGTTTATGGGTCGCCGTACAAATTTATTTAAAAAACCAGCTTCCTTATGTACAGGAAGCTGGTTTTTTAATCTGTTTCCTTTTCAACTATCAAAAGTTCGTCCAATCGACAATCATACCGATTCATTAACCTTTCTAATATATCGCG
>NZ_PZZP01000006.1 GCF_003046315.1 Desmospora activa DSM 45169
CGCGATATATTAGAAAGGTTAATGAATCGGTATGATTGTCGATTGGACGAACTTTTGATAGTTGAAAAGGAAACAGATTAAAAAACCAGCTTCCTTATGTACAGGAAGCTGGTTTTTTAAATAAATTTGTACGGCGACCCATAGACACAGCACCAGTCCCTAGAATTTCGCCTTCTGAGACTGTTTTATTTTCGCCCGAGGGGTGTAGGTACCCCCTTCATTTTAAGTTTTGAGTAGATGCGCACAAAAAAAGCCACTCTTTTCCAGAGTGGCCCCAAATTTCTCGAATCGTTGCCGTATCCCTACCTCACTTGCCGGTTCATGTTATAACCCGTCTCCTATTCTTTTTTTTGTGTATTCAAACAAGTCATCCACCCGACAACCAATGATATCAGCAAGTTCAAAAGCGGTTTCCAGTCGAGGGGTTCTCTTTCCAGTCACCCACCAGTTAACCTGCTGACGCGTAACTCCAAGTGTTTTTGCTATTTCTGTTTGTGTGATTTTAACACCTTCTTCCCTCTTTCGTGCAAGCATAGATGAAATCCGAGGCTTTAACATGTTTTTCAATCACCCACCTTATGTATTGATTTAATTATAAATCATTATGATATAAAAATCAAACTTAGTGATTGACATTTGTTCCGACCTGTGCTATTCTTAATTTAAGAGTTCAACATCATAATCATCAACTTACCTCAATGTAAAACACAGTGATAAAAAAATAAATCATAAAGATTGACAAAAATCGAAATCGATGATATTATTAATGTAGAAAGAGCGTGAGAAACAGCCAACAACAACCGAAAACCATAAATAACCAACCCCACCCCATCTGTCTGGGAAATCCAGGCAGATGGGGTGGGGCCGCTTCGTGGGCGCGCAGCGGCCGCGAAGCGGCGACTTTCAGGAGGAGTTTGAGAACGACGAAGTGGAGTGTTGAGTGGCCGAAGGCCGCGAAGAAACGGAACGAAGGAGGACGAAAACGACCTCCTGAAAGTCAGTCCGAAAAACAATCTATATAGATATAGGTAGATATAAAGAGTAATATGGAGATTTTCGATATACAAATAAATAGACAGAATCTTAATAACAGTACATTATACAAGTATAATTATAGGTATAATTGTAAGTATGATTACAGGTATAATTACAGGTACAAAAAAAGGCATCATCACGATGCCCTTGATTTACCCTGTTTGGCGAATATTTTCTCGTAGAAAAAAGCTCGTTTCTTCTCCTTCGAGAAAAAATCTCATCTCGGGTTTATACTCCAGATCCTGATAATCGGGCTCACGTTTTACCGTGGACCACCAAGATTTTAGATCATGGCGACGTTTTTCGGTTGGAACTACCCACACAACCGGATGATGGACATCTACATAAGAGGGAAGGTACGCTAAACTCTCAATATACCGACCAAACTGCTCTTTCATGGGAGCTTCTCGCTTAGTGTCATGGTCGTATTCAACCCAATAAGCATATCCATCCACGATAACCCGAGCGTCTGGCCGGGTAAGAAGTTGTTGTTCTTCTTCCCTTACCCGGGGATCTTTCCATCTCTCGGAGTTGGCTAGACGCCAGGGATAACAGATTGTTTCCCACGCTTCATAGTCTGATTGCCAGATTAACCGATCCGGCAGATGATCGTACCCGATCCGCTGC
Organism: Desmospora activa DSM 45169; assembly: GCF_003046315.1. NCBI lineage: Bacteria > Bacillati > Bacillota > Bacilli > Caryophanales > Thermoactinomycetaceae > Desmospora > Desmospora activa. The sequence continues at coordinate 1,663 of NZ_PZZP01000006.1, forward strand.
ACCAATCGGAGAAAAATGTCTGTAAGCCCACGATAGTGGCCTGCTCTCTTCTTCTTTTTCCCATAATATCGCCGACTCTCCTCCATCCATTCCATCACCAGAGTCCAACCACGTGAGCCTAGGTAGTACATCCTTGGCTGATCCCGAGACGGCCGCCTCGCTAAAATAAAACGATCCGTTGGCGGTAGCTTCCGGTTCCACTCCTTAATCATCCGATCAATGTTATGAACGGAACAGTTTAACGTTTGTGCTAGGTGATGCCGATCCGCCATCCCGAAAGTGAACAACGCCCACAACAGCTTTTCTTTTTTAGTGTAGTCTGGATGAAACAACAGATCGACAATCATTCTCTTTCCTCCTCCTTATCATTCGAGCGAAAGGCCGGAATATCTTGAACCGGCTTTAATCCCGTACCCTGAGGTTGGGAAGATTTCCGCTCCTTGCCCTTCTTTCCTTTCTCCTTCCCTTTACCGCCTTTACTCTTCTGATCATCCCCGGTTCCCCTTGGCATCTCAATTGCCCAAAGTTTTTCCAAGTAAGCATTCATCTCAGCGTCAACCTCTGCTGCCGTCATGCAATCCCGCGTCATCCAGACATTCCCCAGCTCTTCCTGGGCTTCGCGCCAGGCATTGTTTCGTTCACGGTTAATACGTTCTTCATCGTCTCCGTAGTAAGTGAGCTCTCCATCCCTGTCAATCACATAAGGCGGATCGGCTTCGATGAAGAAATTAACCTTTTCCCCCTTGCTGTTCTGGGTGTAAACCGCCCCTCGCAACTCCTTCAAACCATGGATATCGGAGGCGGCAAAACTACCGTTGGTTAGCCGCTCAATTTCCCGTGCCGTTGCCTCTCCGGAAGTAAAGGAAATAATGGTCCCAGCAAGTTCTTCGATCGTTGTTTTTAGCTTCTCAGGGAACTGTTCAGGGAACTGAGTCAGCATAAAGAGACTGAGGCCCTTACTCCGATCTTTCGGGATGATTTGCTCGTGGAAAATCGGGATAGATCCCACTTCATGCGCTTCATCGATGAACAAGTAATGGTTTGATGAGGTGTTTTTCCGATTCTGTGCCGCTTGGTGGTACAGGACCGCAATATACCCCATCACCAGCCGTGTCTCCTCCCGAGTCAGCCCTTGGGTATTAAAAAGCACCATATGGCCGTTTTCCACCCATTCCAGGACGTTTAGGGAGGTCTGTTTCTGCCCAAACATTCGCTTGGTAATCGGGTTATCGATCAATTCCTTCAACCGGTTTAAGATCGGTTCAACCTGGGTACCCCCAAACTTATCCTCCAGCTCATCCAGTTCCCGCTTTAACTCCCGATCGGAGGTTGCTCCTTGTTCTAACTGCTGCTTAATCCGATCCCTTAACGGGCTTTCTTCTTTAAGAAATTCCGGGAGTGCCAAAACGCTATGGATCTCTGTCTTATCTCGCATTAATGCTTTAATTGAAGGACGAGCGAATTTTTTCAACCAACCCGAATCGTTGGGATAGGCGTTTTTAAGGATTTCAATGGTATTGTTGACCACATCCCGCTCCGATTGACCTGGTAACGGCTGCAGTAAGTTCATCCCAACCGAAAATTCCTCTGAAGCTAGGTCAAAGTAATGGAGTCGATCCTCTTCCAACTCATCCCCCGCGATCTGTCGCTCGCGAAGGTAAGTCAAAATCGTCCATACCGCCTCTGCTTTCGGGTCGACGAAGGTAAAACCCAACCGACGGACCAAGTAGGCTCGAATCATCTTAAGGATCAACGCCGTTTTCCCGGAACCGATCTGCCCCACTACCAGCCCCATCTTTTGCAGCTTCTTCTCTAAAAGCCGGATCAGGCGCTTTTCATTTACCGGGTGAAGCAGATAACCGATCGGAATCCCTTCCGTAAATTCATCATCTGTAACTCGCACCTGGCCCGCAATCAAATGCGGAATACGATCCATAATGTGAGGCTGCTTTCGTTTTTTCTGCTCTTTTGTTCGCCCTGACGGCAAATGGATGAGGTTAGCCACTTCAACGGCTGTCCAAGTCATCACCTCCCCTTTGCCCCAAGGATAGGGGTAGGGAGATCGTTCAATTGGGCTTTCCCCCTTTTCTTTCAGCCGCAACAACTGATCTTGTTTGCCTACAACCACATTAAGTTGATTAACCAACGAATGGATGACATCGTTCCGATTATCTTCTTGCCATATATGGATCTGGACATCAAATGGAAGCGCATTGCCTCGTAGTCGGTTTTTCAAGTTATCCAGCTTTTCCTGGCGTTTGTCGTCCAATTCTCCTTTCTGCTTCGCCTTTACTTCTTGCCCCCACAGATTTCGCTTGACACCAAGCAAGTGATCCCGAGTCTTCCCCACCGTTTTATCCAGGGTCTTAAAAGGAATTGGACTAAAGTTAATGGCAACATACGTCCCTGGAACCAGAACGGAGAGCAGAGATGTAATTTTCTCTTTCCCATCAAAAGATTGAAATGGATACCCTGCATACTCTGGTTTACTCGGAACCAAAGTCCCCCCCATGCCTTTATTTAGAAAGGGAAGAGGAACCTCATTCATTGGAACTTCCAGCGTCTCACAGTCGGAATAAGCTCCCCGGATCAAGCCCGGAATGTACTCTTCCCGATCCTCGGGAAAGCCTAGATAAAAATGGATCTCATCCTCCTGATTGCAGACGATCAAAAGCTGGTACCATACCCGCCCGCGTTTCCATTGCTCTTTTTTAGGCCGCCGAGCATGGTAAAACCCATCGATCATCTTAAAGATTTCTTCTTCTTCATTGCGGGTATCCGCATGAGGGAGAATCCGGATATAGCGAAAGTGACGCTGTGCATACTGCCGGTGATAATGTTGGGCATACGCATACCCCCCTACTGCCGCTGTTGCAGCCACAGCCCCTCCGCCAGCTGTATAAGCAGCCGTTTGTAAAATCGTATCCGCCCAGGCATTAAAGGAAGTCCCAACATTCGTATTGCTTCCACTCCCTAATCCCACTTGTTCTCCAAGCCATTTCAAACCCATTAAGGCAGCAATCGGCGTGCCAATTGCCATCGTTAACTTCCCAAGGGTCTCCAGTTCCTTGTCATTATTTTTGTTGTTACCGCTTGAAGTCTCAAACCAAGACATCTAATCTCCCCTTTCAGGGCGACGTTTCTGTCGGAACCACGACGCCCAATTCTCTTTTCTTTCTGACTGTTCATCAAGCCCCTGTCTGTCTCTCTCTTGATTGTCGCTTTGGAACCAGGACGTCCAACCCTCTCTTCTCTTTGACCGCTTATCAGACCCAGGTCCGCGCCGCTTTCCATTGTCGCTTTTAAACCAGGACATCCAATTCCCCCTTTGCCTTTATAGCTTTAGTCGCGGTCTGACAGGTTCAGTTTCTTCCGCTTCCTCACTGTTGTACCGCTTTTCAGGCCATCCCTCTTCGTAAAGCTTCAACAACCCTTTGTAAATTCGTTTTCGCTCCCGATCAGTGATCCAGCCTTTCCCGAGTTGAAGAAAGAAATTACGAAATTTTGGTTGCTTTAGGATCTGGACACGCTTATGTAATTCCTGCAACTCTTGAAGAAAGCCAAGGGTCTTTTCGTATTGGTGAAGGGCGGCTGTCACCTTTTCCTGATTGCCATAGTCGAACACTTGAGGAGTAACATGGAACCAGATACTCCCTTGTCCTGTCAGCGAGATATGGGCTCCGTCTCTCCACTCGCGCAAATGAAGTCCGTATTCCTTCACCGTCTGTACCAGTTCTGCTTTCTTTGCCCGCAAAAGCTTATAATTCTCATAGTGACCGGGAAGAAAGCATTTCCGGGTTACCCATGCAGAGATATAGGGAGCATTGACGATCTTTGCCCAGGTGGTTCGATGATTTCCGTCACCGCCCACATAATAGGCATCCTCTTGATCATAATAGTACAGTTCGACACTATACCCCGGATCGGCAAATGATTTTCGAAAAGTCTCTAACCCCAGTTCTTCCAACCAGGGCTTAAAGTTCTCCAGACGCCAGAGGCATCCTGCCCGATAAGTAATATGGTCCAGCCAGGAATAACCGGGATCACCCCTCGATTCCAGCAACCCGCGAATTTTATTTACGGGGACCAAGACGTTCTTTTCTTCCACTTCTTTCTTGTAAAAATGTCGATAATAGGAGTGTGCGTGGATAATCTCCTTCCTCATCTGTTCCAGATGCTGGCGAGGAACCCCCACTCGTAACAGGTATTCTTCGGTAACCATGGGCCCCTCCTCTACTTCGGCTGCTCATCAGGCCCGGGGCACCACCCCCGGACGACGACGGCAAAGCCGTCCGTTTCGCTTTGGTCTCACCATCAAGGAGGCGGGGTTTTGCCAAAGGTGAGAACCCCCCATAACAAAATCCCGAAAACGAACAAAGCAAACAGTCCAACCGTCTGAAACAAACAGCTTGTCACGCGTTTCCCCAACAGGAGATATGAGATAAACCCAACCGCCGCAATCATTACAATCGCCATTTCCTTCTCCCCTTTCTTAGTAAAAAGGAGCGATACCCCTACTATATCGCTCCTTCAACCCTTTTCTTACGGTTCAAAGATAAAGTCGGCTTGACCCCCATTTAAAAATGCATATGGCTTCTCAATCAGTGCTGTATACAATGGATCGTGCCAACCAGTAAGGTATAGCAAACCTAGCATTCCCAAGCTTCCAATTCCAATAGCAATCATTCCAACGCCCATTTTCCAATTCATCATGAATCACCCTCACTTTTGGATTGAAGATAGGGGGTAGGATCAACCCGTTCACCATTGAGGCGGACTTCAAAATGAAGGTGAACACCGCTGGACTTTCCGTTATTCCCCATCGTTCCGATCGGCTCCCCTCGTTTCACAACCTGCCCCGCCTCTACTAAAATATCGTCCCATTCCATATGGGCGTAGGCGGTCTCCAACCCACCTCCGTGATCGATCACGACCAAGGTGCCATAGCTGCGTCCGTTAAGATCTTCTTTCCGGACGACCTGCCCATCAGCAGCCGCATAAATCGCGCGATTTCCCTGGCCGGAAAAATCGATCCCACCGTGGTCGTCATAGCAATGATAGTCACAACTAATTTGTGCCTCTGCTGGCATCCCTAGCGTTCCATCCCCAATGACAGCAACCATTTCCCCTTTCTTCACCTGTGACTGATATGTTTTTTGATATCCCAGCACTTTCTCGACATATTCAGGAGTTTCTCCATTTTGCGGAATCCCGTCGCCCCCATTCGAGATGTTTTTGCTTACAGCTCCAGGACCAGCATTATAGGCGGCCAGAGCCTTCTCCACATCGCCATCATAGGTCTTTAGATGGGACGCGATAATCTCCGTTCCCCGAAAGATGTTTTGTCGCGGGTTGTATGGATCAATGCCGTTAAGGTTAAACGGCATGATTTGCATCAATCCTTGTGCTCCCGCTGGCGATTCAGCTTTTGGGTCCCAATTGGATTCTTGTTGAATCATCCCGGCAATCAGCGCGGGGTCCAGATCGACATCGTATTTGGCAGAGGCCGCCGCCACAGCAGTATTGATGATATCGGCATATTGAACACCTTCAATCTGTCCAAGCGTCCCTTCTGGCGGCATTTCCGGTGTGGTAAATACCGCGATCAGACCAATCGCCAGAACACCCAATACCGGAATCGCAAATAGAAGAAGAATGAGGAAGATGATCAAAATGACTTCCCAGCCGAGTGCCGCGACCGCTGCTTGAGCGGCTCGATGGACCACCCACCCGCCTGCCCATCGGGCGACTCTACTCGCGGTCGAGCCCTGGGTACTCAATCGCGGTCACCTCCCCTACCCGCCAGTTGCCACCCTCGCGGGTTAATACGACCTCATACACCGTTTCAAAGTTTCCCTTTCCTTTCGCTACCGTCGCCCAAATGTTCCAAACGATCTCACCGTCTTGATCCCGCTGATAATCCTCTACTTTCGCCGCTTCCGTCGACCGAACCGTTACCGGTCCAATGGGTTCAATCTCGGCTTGAAGGGAACGAGTCAGTTTCACTTCCTCCAGAAGTTTTTCCTTCTCATCTGGACTGTAGGACAGATAAGCAGCAACGAAATCTTCTGCTACATGCCGTGCCTGCTCTCGGTCTTCCTCCGTTACCGGGGGCAGCTCTTCCGGTGATTCTTCCTCCTGTTCTGCAGCCGGAGGTTCCTCTTGCGTTGGTGGTACCGGGCTGGATGAAGACCCCACCCAGCCCGATTGAATCAGGAGATAACGGGTACCAAAACCAACCACGGAAAATAGCAGCAGAAGGGCTACAAACAGCCGTAGGCGGCCACTAGGGAGGTTAGGATTAAAGAAAGATCCTCGCATTGTCCATCCTCCTCCCTAAGTAGCGCGACGAGCCGAACGGCTACGAGAATCTTGTCGGCCACGCCCCTTTGTATAACGGTAACCCCGTTCTACATACCTCGTAGCGGCCCGAATCACACCACCAGCGCCGCGATTTTCACCGGGAAACTGTTCAATCCCCCGGATGGGAGCACGTAGGATATTGAAGATATCCTTCCGCTTCCACAGGACTCCAATCACCAACAGCAGCTGCAAGGTAATGGTCCAAATGTAGCCATATTCTGATGGCGGTGTTGTGTTGTACAAGACTTGTGAAATCGCCAGTATGATGGTAAGAAATACGGACAGGATCAGCTTCATCAGAATCGCACCAACCCATTTCTGAAACCAGTTCATGGCGACGTAGGTCCAAGCGGGGATAAGCGCCAGCAGTAAAGCGATCGGTGCAAATAGCGTCAAAATAATAAACAGCAACTGATAAAATAGAATCGCTCCAGCCATGATCAGCAGCGAAATTCCCAAGATAATATGGGTAGTCCAGAGCAAGATCACTACCGCTAACCGTTCAAAGGTACCGGCAGTGGTCATCATGTAAGTTGGTTCATCATCGTAGGGATTATCTTTGCTAACCTCTTTCTTAACAGCATCCGCCCGTTGCTCACTCATCACTTTGTGTTGTAGAATCGCACTCGATCGGCTCCAGGTGATGTCGCTGGATGTCTTACCGTATTGCAACAGCAAGTACGGTTCATAAATCAATAAGTAATACAACCGATCGGCAATCAGGAAGGAAACTGCCTCCTTGGGGATTTCCTTCTCCTCCTCTGATTCAATCCCGCGAAGAGCCCGTTGTTCTGCTTCATATATCTGCTGTTCACTGTTCGGAACAAGATTAATCCCAATCCCTAAGATCTCCTGACTGAGACCCGAAGAAATATCATTGGGATATTTCATGACCCCAGAGGCATTGGAAAACAGGGCTAATGCCAGGACCATCACCAAGATGGTTAAGCCGAGTCCGGATGCTGCTTTGGTGGTTGCCCGCTTGATCATAAACATATAAGCAGCCCAAGCACCCGCCAGGACAATAAAGAAGGTAAAAAGCTCTCCCCACAAGCCTGAATCGCCAATCGAACCGTTGGAAAATCCAGCGATCTCTTGCACCGAAGCCCCGACGACATTGGCAAGGGAGTCCACAATATCATTGGCGAACGCATTCTCAACGTAAGAAATCACTTGAAAGTTGAATACGACAAGGTACTGCCACAAGGTATTTACCCATTGATGAAAGAAGAAGTGACCCGTATTGGAAGCGGTATCCTTTAGTTCCCACCAGTATGTGTCATCCAGTATCAACTCCAGCGAATACTGACTGGGATAATAGTCGTTGTATAGGATCGGGTAGTTCAGCGTTTCTTCCACATATTCCAGCCGTTCTTCAGGAAAATAAATCATATAGTCATAGGCTGTCAGTTGGCCGTCTCCCAACTCCCGTAATTGCTGTTGCATTGCGGGGGAGACAAAATCATCCGGTTCTCCTTTAGCAGCTTCTGCTTCTTTTTCTTCTTTCTTCTCTTTTTCTTTTTCCTGAAGCTCGTTGTAGGCGTCGAGATCATTAGGCATATCCCCCTCCCCGACTCTTCGCTTCAGCTCTTCCTCTTCTTGTTTTTTGCGGTACTCCTCCGTTCTTTTTCCGTCGTCGTCATCTCCCCAGAAGTCATCTGAAGCAATGGCGGCAACCGTAAAAGAAAGGACAAGGGGGGTGGCTAGGATAGCCAGTAAGATCAATATTTTTTTCTTCAAGGTTGATCATGCACCCCCTTGACGACATTGGGCTCCAGGTCTTGAGTTTCATACTCCCATTTGGGTTTGCTGTAGTAGTAGTAAGTTTTCCATCCTTCATCGGTCCGAAAAACTTTATAATAATCTGTTGACACTGCTTTCGACTGTCCGGGATACTCCAAACGATAATAATAAAGGTCATCATTTGCTCGATATTCAACCAATCGATAGTCTGGATCGATCTTGAAATCTTCTTTGATTCCATGAGGACCTTTATCTAAATCGTAGTGTTCTCTTAATCGGTCTTTGTCCTCATCAACAATAAAACGATCCAAGGTTTTTCCATCCTGTTGAGGCAGTGCTTCAGCCACTATCACCGGCAGATCTCGTGGACTAACACCGTCGATCGTTTCTGGCCCTTTTTCCTTGGGGGATGCCGTCTTGCCATCACCTGACTGACAACCCGCAAGGATAAGGGCAAAGAGGAGGAGTATTACCGCTATTCGATTCATGCCATCGCCGCCTCCTTTCTTCGTTCTCCATTTGAAACTGGCTGCGGTTTATCATCGCTTCCAGGACGGGTATCAAAGGCTTTCAGTAGTCGCTGCTGTACCGGGTTCACCTGCAACTCATTAACCCGACCTTCCAAGTCAGACATCAAGCAGATTCCAGGCGGTAAGTTGTTGATTGTCTTGATGTTATCGTCATTAACCTCGATACCAAGTAGCCTACACGACTCTTCCGCTTCTTTTTCGTTTTCGGCGCCGAAAACAAACTTATATCCGATGTTGTTCTTGATTTCTTCGCCCATCAGGTCTTTAGAAGCGGACTGGGAGGCGATATAGATCGCAGAGTTTTTACTCCGGCCGGTCCGGATCAACTCCTCTAGGATATCCCGCCCTTCTTTCGCTTTCGCCAAGCGCCAAGCCTCATCGAAGAGCACAAATTTGAACTGATTGGATGGTTGATTGGAAAAGCGACGGCTGAAGTCGGAGATCGCCATCATCACCGCCAAGCCGATCCGTCCAAAGTCTGTCTCGCCGTCTTTTGGTAATTGCAGCCCTTCGACCTGGAGAACGGTTAGCTGCTTGGAGAGATCAATCGGCTGTTGAGTCCCGTCCCCGAACAACAATTGCGTCTGACCCGAAGAGGCATGGTACATTAACACCTCGTAGATTTCCTCTAATCGCTCTTGCCGTCGCTCTGGTGCCTTTTCCATTCGCTGTTTCAGATAGTCTAAAACCTTCATCATCGACGCGGGATGTTTTCCTTCACAGGACTCTAAGACCACTTGATCCACCGCTTTTCCGATTACCGTCGATTCAAACGTACCGTCGGGTGTTCGGGCGAGAAACTGCAGGATTCGCTTGGCTGTCTCACCGGATTCAACCAATCCCTCTTGTGAAGCGCCTGATAAGGGATCCAGTTTGCCGCGATCTTCCTCAATCGATCGGAGGGTTACGATCCGGGCAATAGGTCGAAGTTCCGGCAGCACCTTCAACACTTTTCTCCATTCGTCTTTCGGGTCAAATACAACCCCTTTAGCCCGGAGAACCATGAGCGCAAGGTAGACGATCAATTTGGCTAGAAGGCTTTTCCCCTTCCCGGTTTTGCCTACGAACAAGGCCGATGCGGTTGTGGATAGGATCGGATGTCGCGGACCGCGATCATGAAGGAAAAAGACCGGCTGGTGTCCCAAATCTCCAATGTAGCACCCTTCTCCGTCCCCTAGCTGTCGGCTGAATCCGATCATACTAGCCGCTACAGTAACCGGCTCTACGTTACGGATGTAATCGATAATGTATCGCTGTCCACCAGGGATAAACTCGTTGAAACCTCGCCATTGATCTCCGTAGGGAATTTGCACCTCAAACATCTCACGAACGTACAAATCTTGAACAGCCTGTATCCGTTGCTGAAGAATCTGCTCATTCGGCGCCGATACACACAGGACGACGGACATTTTCAGCAGCGGAAATTTATCTTTACTGAGATCCCGTTCGAGATCTTCCGTATCATCTTGGGATTCAGACAACTGTCGCGCTGGTCTTACACCACTCTCATAAGCATGCTCTTCCTCCGCGTCTAACTCTTTCTTTTTGTTCCGAACTTTACCTAGAGCTTCATGATAGTTGAGGTATTCGGTACGAATCGACCCTTCCACTCCAAAAGGCAGCTGATTTAACCACAGAAGCCATTCTGCCCCCGGAAAGTCGCGATAATCGGGAAAATAGGAAATGGTCATGAACGCCATGAACCCTTTCCGGGGTTTTCCGTCGACGAACTGTTCTACTTCCAAGTGACGGCCCTCAATATCCTTGAACTTCCCTTCCGTTAAGGAAAGGACTTCCGGCTGCCGTGGACGCTTTGCTTTCTTTTCATTGACAACTACCTCGTCCACTCCGGGTTTCCATCCCACTCGAAGCGGCACTTCACCGATTCCCCGATAAAAACCACGACGAATGAGCCACTGAATCTCCTCTGTCGTGATCCTCTTTCCATTCAAACATTCTCGAATACGGTTAAATACTAGTTCTTCCTGCAATCGACAAGCCTCGATCTCTTCTTCAAAGATTTCAGGTGTACTAGTTCCTGAACGATCGGTAAGAAAGCGTTTGAAGTCTTTCACTGCATATTTCAAGCTGGAAAGAGGCGATCCGCTTACTTCTTGCACCTCTGTGAGGCGAACAAACATGTAATACTGATAGTGACTGACTTCCCGTTTTTTTAGAAGGTTTAGGCAATCCTCAAGATATTGGGCTCCTTCAGCCGGTAAGGTTTTAATATTAAACACCTTAAATGGTTCATCCCCGCGTTGAAAGCGGGGAACCATCAAGGCGTGCGTGTCGCTTTTGGTGTTCCAGTAGAAGCTCTCCAGCTTGGATAAGAGGGCTAGTTTATCCGTCTCCGATCGATAATCATAGTGGCGATCATCCATACGGTAGCCCGTCCAAACTGCTCCATCCTCACTGAAAATCAAATTATCTTCAAAATACTTCACTGGAAAAGAGATTCGGGTTGCCATCTAAGCCTCACCTCCGTTATTTCGGTAGCCAATAACCCCTTCATATTGCCATTTTCCTTTGCTCGGACGCTCCATCTCCTGATAGCGCCGGTAACGGCGGGGGGAAAACCGATACTCCAACCACCGCCATAAAAACCGATGAGGCGCTTTTCCATCCAATGTTTTCTTGGTAAAGTACCAAGCTACTAGCGCGGGAACCCCTATAAATTTAGCCAAATAGGAATCCAACACCCAAGTCGCATCCAACGCCCACCGGGTCGCTGGAATCGCGTTTAAAATGAGCATCACGGCCAAGGTTCCCACAAAGAAGCCTGCCTGCCGATAGGAAACTGGAAACAGGAGTCGTACTCCTTGAATGGAATAAACAGTTTTGTCGATTTTAAAAACGGAATCATACACACGTAAGATCCTCAGTCTAACCAACCCCCAAACAACCAGCCAAATCCTTTTTCCCCTAGCGTCGTGATTGTTTCTGGTGTAAAAATAAAGACGGAAACCGCCATTACAAACACCGCAAAACCGATAAACTTGGTAAAGGCACGCTGAGAAAAAAGCCAGACAGCAATTACTACGACAACCAACAAAAAGACCTTTCCGATTTCCCCTTGTCCGCCCTCATATAACTTTTCTCCCGGGCCTTCAGCGAGCACCATCGACGAAGTTGCAACAACCGTTGTTAACCAATCCATGTTAAGCCTCCTTTAAATGCATCGATGATACATACCATCGGGTTCCTTCGCGGGTGAGATAAAGGGTAAAGTTATACTCGATTTCCCCCCGGGATGATAAATCTTGAAATTTCACGCGGCAATCCGCTATATAATCGTCTCCATCTTGGCGAACTTCTAATTTATCCATTTCTTGATAGTGCAAGATTCCAACCAGGCCCTCTGTCGGTTCAACACCTTCAAACAGATACCGGTCGATCTCTTCCGGCTTGCCGGTGGTATACGTGTCCCAGAAAGAATCCAAAAAGGTTTCAACATCGTCTCGAATATCGCTGCTGACGGAATCCCCTTTTTCTTTGTCGGAATCCTCCTGATCCTCGGGCAGATTCACTTGAGGAGGGGGGATATACAAAGGTGGAGCTGTTACCACATAGGAATCCCCCGCTTTTAGCATGGGAATGGTAACCCATCGATCCACCCGCTTCTGCTCCTTCCCTTTCGTCATGGTAAGTTGGACATAAACCGTCGCCTCCAACTGCCCTTCCTTTCCTCCCGACTCTACCTTCCATGTCTCCACTTCCCGGGCCCAGGAATCCCATTCCGCGTTTTTAAGATTTAAGCCCCCTTGGACGTCTATATCCGGATGGAGATAGGTGGATAGCCGGTCTTTCCGTGTATCCTCATTCCCTTCGCTCCAGAGAAAGTATTCTCGGGCAAAACGTGCCGCAAAAGCGCGGGCGGTTGATTGATCTGTGGAATCTTCTTTCTCAACCTTCTCCTCCGATTGGGTAGCGGCAGCTGGATTAGAGGGGGGAGTAATCAGTCCCCATTTTGTTGTCCAAACCAGCGTCGTCGAGAGGGCCGTATAGCCAATCAGCGTATAAAACCCAATCCGAGACCATTTCTGTGTCCATTGGACTTTCATCACTCTCCTCCTTTACTAGAAAAAAGCAGGGATAGCATGACCTATCCCTGATTGGGGAGATGGAGCATTATTCGACTTCAACGTGCGTTAATTCAGCCTCCCAGACGATTCGCTCGGGTGCGTATCCGCTGAAGAGAGCAGATAACGGCCAGCAGCTATATACCCGCAAGATCGGCTCTCCCGTGGAGGCAACAACTGTCCGATCATCCGCATCTGCGATCCATATTTTCCGAACCTGGTAAGTAAAGGTTCCCTCATCGGTTTGTACCACCATTTCATCGCCTTCTTTGATCTTCTTACCATCGCGAAAGGCGGTTTCGCGGTGACCGGCAAGGGCTGCGGTATCCCCTTCTCCAGGGAGGGCTGGCGTTGGGTGATGTCCAACTCCTTTGCGAAGTTCCTTATCCCCAACTCCTTCCCAGATCGGGATTTCTACCTCAATCGCCGGGATTGATAGGGTTCCGATTTTTTCCCCTTCCTTGGGGCGATCCGACCACGTAATGCCGGTTTCATGTAAGGCTGCCTTCGTCTCTCCAATACTCGGTTCAGCACTCTCTAACGGCGCTGTATTCCTCTTAAATTCAATATCCGAATATTGGGAATCGGAAGGGCCTATTTCGATCTCCTCGGGAGCCATCTCTAACTTTGGAACTGGTGAAGGTGTAGGGGTGGAAGGAATGGTTTTCTTTGCTTCTCCCTGCCAAGCTTGGGCCATTTGGTTTTCCTCCCAAAATAAGAGGAAAAAATAACCACTGGCACTAAGGCCAACTCCCAGCACTATCCCTCCGATTAGAAGGAGATATTTCTGCTTCATGCAGGGATCAGGCCGCCAAACCGAACGATTAGGGTTCCAACCATCCCCGTGATCCCAATGGAGAGCAACAGGAACACCAACGTATCAGATCCTGTTTCCACCATTGCTTCTCCCTCTTTCACTTCTCCTTCTTGGGCTTCTGCTGTATCTTCAGCCTTATCAACATTGGTTTCTTCGTCATTTCGCTCTGACTCTGTATCAGTTGCAGCAGCCTTTTCTTCACTTTGTTCTTGAGCAACCACTACTTCATTCTTTTGGTTTGATTCTTGATTGGATTGATTGCTTTGATCAGATTCAAGTGGTTCATCCGCTTTTGGTTGATGTTCTTTCGTTTCTTCTTCTTTTTGGGGCTGCTCCGATTTCTCTACTGGTTTATTTTCATCGTCAGCAGAATTAGGAGCTTGTTCTTGTGGTGTTGTTTGAGGTTCTTCTTTTTGTGGTTGATCGGAAGGTTTCTCCGATTTTTCTGGTTTCTCCGGTTTCTCTACCGGCTTTTCATTATCGGGCTGCTTCTCATTGGCCGGTTCCTTTTCCTCTTTGGGCTGAGACTGTGCAGGAGGTTGATCGGAAGAGGTTTCCTGATCGTTTTCCGGCGCTTTATCAGCGGGAGATTCGTCATTACCAATGGCGATCTCCACATCCAGCCCTGCCCCTTTCACTTCAACGTCAAGCTCTGGAGTTTCTTCTTGACTGGGAACCATATCTAACGGTCGTTCTCCACCTTGGTTTTCTCCTTTATCAGCAAAAGCTAAGGTGGAACCAAAAGCCGTCATCGATCCAAAAACCAGAAGGGACGCAGCGGTAATGATGTTAATCTTTTTCATCTTCATGGGCATCCTCCTAAAATGATGCCCCTCTCCCCAATCAAACTTATCAAGGTCATTATAGGAACTTAAGTTCCCGTTTTAATTATAATTTAAACTCTTGGTTTCTTCAATTACCCCCTTTTTTTAATCGCTAGAATGGCATGTAAGAGAGGAACTACCAAATAAATGGTCACTATTTCCACCTCTTAATTACATAATAAACCATACTTAATCACTATTTCAAGACATTTTTTTTAAACATTTTGTTTATCTCTTTCTTTCCCATTCGCGTAAAAATGGATCTCGAAAAATCTTTTCCCATTCTTCAAGCGGGGCGATCCATTGTTTTCCCGCGCGTTTCGGCCATGGATATCGCCTTTGGACCGCTCGTTGGGATAGTCGATATGCCCATGAGTATGACATCCCCAATCTTTTCGCTGCTTTCGCGCAAGAAATTCCTTCTATCGGCCTACTCCCTTTTAGTTCTGATGATTTAACTTTCCTCCTGGACTTTCGCCGTTGTTTCTTAGGTGGATTAAAAATTTTTTCCCATTGTTCTACCGTGGCCTCCCAAGGTAAGCCACGTTTAATTGGATAGGGGTTGCCTGCTTTATGACTTTCCCTCGCCAGTTTTGCTGCATATGAATGATTAAGACCGAAAAGCTTCGCCGCTTCCGGTGTTGTTATGTAATATGAATCCATCCATTGATCCCTCCGCCTTTCCTAGCTAACAATATTTTCTATGATGATCGGACAAACTGTCTAGTTTTATTCAACAAATATCACTTCAAAAAGAAAAAACAGATCAAAACCATCATTTTGTCAGGTTACACCTTGGTACCACACCGTACCACCACCCTGGTACCACACCGCTGGTACCACCACCCTGGTACCACACCACGGGTACCACACCGTACCACCACCCTGGTACCACACCGCTGGTACCACACCACGGGTACCACACCGTACCACCACCCTGGTACCACACCACGGGTACCACACCGCTGGTACCACACCGCTGGTACCACACCACGGGTACCACACCACGGGTACCACACCGTACCACACCACGGGTACCACACCACGGGTACCACACCACGGGTACCACACCGTACCACACCGCTGGTACCACACCGCTGGTACCACACCGCTGGTACCACACCACGGGTACCACACCACGGGTACCACACCGTACCACCACCCTGGTACCACACCGCTGGTACCACACCACGGGTACCACACCACGGGTACCACACCGTACCACACCACGGGTACCACACCGTACCACACCGCTGGTACCACACCGCTGGTACCACACCACGGGTACCACACCGTACCACACCGCTGGTACCACACCGCTGGTACCACACCACGGGTACCACACCACGGGTACCACACCACGGGTACCACACCACGGGTACCACACCACGGGTACCACACCACGGGTACCATTTGAACAAAATAAAAAGACTGAAGGAAAGATATTCTTTCCCTCAGTCTTGCGGAAGATCAACCTACTTTTGTTTCTACTCCCTTTTCTCCTTCCTCTAACTTTAACTTGTCAGCTACTTTTCTAGACATCCTGTCACTACACATTGCAGTATCCTTGATCTTTTTTCTTCCAGGACGTTTCCCCTCTTCCTTCCAAATATCTCGAGCTATTTTCTCAACTCGGTCCATTTCTTTATCAAAAGAAGCTCGTTTTTCTTCAAATGTAATGGGGGCATCTTTTTGTTTGTCCTCTTTCTTTTTGTCATCCTCCAACTTTTGTCTTGCAGGAAGATTATTTTCTACCTTTTCTTGTTCAGATGTCCCCTCCAAATCTTTGTCCATAACCGATTCGAGCGTATTTACCTGAATTTGTTCCTCCTGAACTTCCTGCTTACCGCTTTCCAGATCGATTTTCTCTTGTTCATCGCCTTCTTGGATATCTTCCTTCCGAACAACCTGTACGTCTACCTCGGCATCTGCTTGCTTGTTGTCTCCCCTGATGTCTGCTTGTCGAGTGTCTACCTTGCTGTCTTCTCCGCTGTCTTTAAAAAATCCTGGGAGTCCACCTTTCACGATCTCTTTCCGTTCCTCTTCCGCCTTCCGTGCCTCCCGGATCAGGTCTAAGTTCGGCTTTTGAGCCTCTGAACGCATCCACTCAATCTTCTGGATGAGCTTCATTCTTTTGATTTCCCTCTTAGCTTCCCGTTTTAGATCTCGTAAATTCTTTTGGTGCGGCTTGTGGCTGTCCGTCCATAACCACACTAATGTACTCTCCATGAGCCACATTGCCCCGGTGATCGCACCCCCGACTATCGGACCAACTACTGGGTTTTCCTGATACAACCCATACATATTGACACCAGTTACGAAACCTAAACTTACAAAGTATCCGATAGAGAGAAAGAGCGGAACATTTCTTTGTGTCGCCCTCTGTCTTCCCCGAATGAAGAGAAGTGAAGCAAATAAAAGCTCAACCAACCCAGCCGTTAAAAACGGATTCAAGTTTAATTCACGTGCCAGCATTGCCGTGTTATGAGTGGATAATGCTATCACTACAAGCGCGATAATGAACACAACAACAACCATGAACTTGTCTAAAGCTGATCTTTCCCTGCTCATTGGATCGCCACCTTTCCGTCAACGACCCAAAACTGGAAAAATATATGTATTCTTTCTTTCTGAGGTCTATGGTACATTAGACAGGGACGGTTTGTGATCGGTGGTGTTTGGTTGGTGGCCAGTGCTCCCGGTTGTCGAACCGTCTTTTTCATCTTATCATTTATCCTCCTAATTGATTCACTGAGAAGTTATCCTCTAGTTCATCAATGATTTGCGTGATTGCCTTTATTTCTCCCCTGATTATCAATTTTAACGGTTCAGAATCTTGAACGTAGTTTTTACTGAGCTGCTTTTCTAATGTTCGTACCCTCCTTCTTAGCTTTAATATGTAATCTTCAATTCTTTTTCGCCGAAACGTTTGTGACATTGTGTTCACCCTCCGTGTACCATTGTATACAGAGGGATACAAATAGTCAAGAAAAAAATATAGTATTTATACATTTATATAATTAATCTGAGTAATTGTCTTTTAACGGAAGACTGTAGTACATACGTAACGCGGTATTAAAAATTCTTTTCACTTCACCATATTCTCCTCCTGATTCAGCATCAATTAATTTAACCAATTCCATTTCGATGGCGACATTTTTCTTTTTAAACCGTTGATCGTAAGGTTTCTTTTGTTTTTTCTTTCGCTGCTCCCTTAACTTTTTAGCCAATTGATCTATATTAACGAGATCAGTACCGGTACCGGTAGGGTTCTTAGTATCAAGATCGGTATCAGGATCAGTACCGGTACCGGTAGCTTTCTCGGTATTGGGATCGGTAGCGGGATCAGTACTGGTACCGGTAGCTTTCTCGGTATCGGGATCGGTAGCAGGATCAGTACCGGTACTGGTAGCTTTCTCGGTAGCGGGATCGGTAGCGAGACCGGTACCGGTAGGGTTATCGGTAGCGTGATCGGTAGCGGGATCAGTACCGGTACCGGTATCTTTTTTGGTATCGGGATCGGTAGCGGGATCAGTACCGGTACCGGTATCTTTTTTGGTATCGGGATCGGTAGCGGGATCAGTACCGGTACCGGTATCTTTTTTGGTATCGGGATCGGTAGCGGGATCAGTACCGGTACCGGTATCTTTTTTGGTATCGGGATCGGTAGCGGGATCAGTACCGGTACCGGTATCTTTTTTGGTATCGGGATCGGTAGCGGGATCAGTACCGGTACCGGTATCTTTTTTGGTATCGGGATCGGTAGCGAGACCGGTACCGGTAGGGTTATCGGTAGCGTGATCGGTAGCGGGATCGGTAGCGGGATCAGTACCGGTACCGGTATCTTTTTTGGTATCGGGATCGGTAGCGGTTTTCTTTCCAAACATAACTTGTGCTCCTGAACGACGTTTCTCTTTATCCGTCTTGATTTTATCCATATATGGATTCTTTTTTTCACCCATTTACCTTCACTCCAATTCTATCCATCAATTCCATAACAACTTCTGAATAAGGCTCAGCTGATTTCTGAGTTTCAGGGTTGTTTAAGAAGCCGCCAATTGTAAAACGCTCATGTGCTGCAAGATATCTGATCTGTGTTTGAAGTACAAGATCTCCATACTCTTTTTTTACGGTATGCATATAAGCCTGTACATCATTTCTTTGTGCTCCAACCATCGTTGGTAAGATCCCAATAACTTTCAAGTCTGGATTGGCTTCCTCCTGAGCCGTCTCAACCGATTCAAAAAAACGATCAAGAGCATGGTCGCAAAAATTTGCCGGTTTGAACATAACCAGAACGTAATCAGACGCCACAAGGCAGTTAGCTAATTTGGCATCTGGGCTGGGGGCAGCATCAACAAGGATAAAATCATACTCGTTACGTACTGGTGCCAGTGTTTCCTTTAAAACCATATACCTATCTGGCTTCGGCATGGTGTAAAGTGTTTCATGAATCCCCGTTAAGTGATCATTTGAGGGAATAAAATGCAGATTATCGGTAACTTTCTTGATATACGGTCTGGCATCCTTTTTCCACATTGCCTCAAGAAGTGTCTCTCCGTCAAAAACAACAGCCGCCTCTTGTGCTAATGCCTCCGTAAAATCTGATTGTGGATCCATATCCACACAGAGAACTTTGTGAAACTGACTAATTAGATAAGCACACATGATACTTGTTGTTGTCTTTCCAACTCCACCCTTTTGATTAGCCACACATATTACATGACTCATCTCCTAAATCCCCCCTACCTAACAAAATTCCTAATTGAACATTAACAAATATTTTCATCATCAGGGAGCGGAAACCCTTTCCAATTATAGCAACAGAATCGGTAGTGAAAAGTAGCATATAATTTGTTATTGACTACTAAAAATGATTCATAATATAATAAATTTAGATAAAGAGAGGGGTGGCCAACAATGAATTACTACACACCAGAAGAGGTTGCCGAAAAGCTAAAAATTAAAAATACCGAAACTATACGAAGGTACCTTCGCAGGGGAAAACTTCGAGGAGCAAAACTGGGAAAACATTGGCGGATCTCTGAAAAACAGTTAGAGGAATTTTTTGAAAGGCAGTCTGAAGAAAGTCAGACAATTGCGGGTAAAAATTAAGCCCTCTCGGTTCGAGTTTGGGAGCTCACCGAAAGGGCTAAACAACACACAACCTAAGCAAAAGGGAACTTAGGTCGCTATATAATATTCACTCAACCCTATTGTATCACCTCTTATCTCAAAAACAATAGGGTAATTATGGAAACGGCGACCTCTTCCTCCTTTGCTTGGGCGAAAAAAGGGAGAGGATTGTAGATGAAAACTAATTTCACTCAAGCAGAATTAAACATGAGGGCGAAAGCATACCATGACAATCACTTTAATCATGTTCACCACTCCTATATTGACATCACTGGCGATCTCGTTACAGGAACGTTGCTTAGTCGAATTGTCTTTTGGTTCTCTCCAAACAAGGAAGGAAAATCCAAACTACGAGTTTTTAAAGACGGCCATTACTGGTTGGCGAAAAACCGAACAGATTGGTGGGACGAAATAAGAATCACACCGAAACAGTACGACCGGGCGATCAAAATTCTGCAACAGAAAAATCTGATCGTTAAAAAGATATACAAATTTGACAAAGACCCTACCACTCATATTCGACTGAATTACGAGCAGTTGGAGATTGAGGTGAATAAATGGCTCAAGGATGTCAAGCAAATGATTGTTGATGGGGAGATTGATAAGAAGGGTAGAAAAACGAATTTCCCCAAAGGTAAAAAACCAGACGTATCAAGGGATAAAGTGGATTATCCAGAGGAGAATGCTCCAAACAAAGAGGCTGAACCTCAGGAAAATCAAGGGGAAGCGCCGAACCCCTTGGGAAATCTGGTTTTCCCCCAAAAGGGAAAAACGAATTCCCCTGATGGGGAAGAAGGAAATTCCCTTTTGGGGGAAAACGAATTTGACCAAACGGGAAAATCTTTAACAGGGAATACTAACAGGAAAGACATACAGGGAGAACTTACAGAGAGAACTATACAACAACAAGAAAACGACATGGACGTTGTTGTTGTAAAAGAATTAATCCAAGCCCTCTTTAATCAACAGTATTCAAACGAGATGATTAAAAAGTTGATCGAATTATCAAAGATTCATAATAGAGACCTTGAGGAAGCTATTCATAAATCGGTTGAGGTAATCGTTGCAAAACAAGAAGCTGGCGAAAAGCTGACAAATCCCTACGGGATTATAGTGTGGGAACTAAAAAATAGTTGGGATTTAAGTGCTATTACAGCAAAATCAATGAAAAGTCAAAGGTATACTGAAAATAGAGATATTAACTTTGAACCATATGATTGGACAGCCAGCCAAGATTAACCGAGTGATGTCCACCAGTTACGAACACCACTAGCACCATCCTCCCCTCAGCCTCTCTTTTTGTAGAGAGCAGGGGGATTTTCCGTTTAAAAGATTTAGTCTGTGAAAAACACTAGTTTGTATTACAAACAACACTCCATTTTTAATCTATCATCATTAATGATAGAAACACTTCCTCAGACGAAGAGAAAAGCCCCTCTCTGCCTTTCAAAACGCAAATGAATACCCAAGGTAGGGTGGAGTTAAAAAGGTGGGAAATAAGCCTTGTGAAGTTATATGGCAGCCGTATTTTTAAGATCAATCGACGTATGAAAAAGATAACGGGGAAATATTCCGGCGCGGCGGGCTGCTGTCAAAAGGCCATCATAAATCTGGTAATTATATCCCATCGAAGATGTAAAATGTGGTAGAATTGAGATGGCACGCGGAGGCTAGGGGCTGGGTCGCTGTCACTTTCGTAAAAGGAGGTGACGGCGTTGTCAGCAACACTAGGAACCATCTTTATGTTGGTTGCAATCGTGGGTACGGCTCTAAAAGGGTTCAAGACCTTTTTGGAGATTCGTCAAATGATGAAGACGAAGAATCATCGACGCATCAGACGAAGAAAACCCCACGCCCCTAGCAAACGGATTTGGCGGTCCCGCTAGTGGATTGGGGTTTCTGTAGCTCCATACCTCTTTAGAGGACGGCGATCCCGCCCCATCGATGAAGCGTGTCCTACAATGGCTCCAGGCTGGCACCTGGGGCTACTTGTAGTTTATGCTCAGTTTTATCTTAGCATACCCAGAGAATGTAAACAACAAACCAATCGCCTGTCTTTGTTCTTTGGCAAAGACTTTATGCTGATAATACCCTCTCAGACCTATTCATCGCCTTTCTAAGGTGTTTTATCCTCACTAAAACACATCAGGTACTCCTCTGATCCTTTTCTCCTCAAATCGTCCGGTATAATTGGAAATTATACAATTAATTAGTTGATACACCTTCTCTATCGCAGAAATACATCCTGGAAACAAAGAACCGCCGATCTTTCGAAAGATCGGCGGTTCTTTCACTCAACGATAAATTTTACTTTAGTGCCGTCCGGATAATCACTAATCTGATTCCCGACCCAGGAACCCGCACCGCGATTGTCAGAGGGGTCGATGTGGCGTACAGAAGCCCCTTCTCCCCCCTCCGCGCAAGCGGCCATGGGCCATTCATCCCTGTCATAGCCAGGTTTTGTCGGGACACCAGCCAGGGACTCCTCACGGCGCTCATCTGCCCCATCACGGTCAATTGTGCATACATTAGAATGACCGGCCGTAATAGCATCACGGATGTGAGCCCCCGTTTCTGGGTAACGATCAGTAGGAAAAACAAGGGTTTCGTCGTATTCCTCGGAATTTACTTCATATGAAACCGGTTGATCGGCCTCTAAGGCATCCAAAATTGCCTCAATCTCAGATCCGTCACATGCCGTCATCATCCCGACCATTAAAATGAGTAAGATCAATCCATATCGTTTCAGACCAATTCCCCCTTTTTCCTATGCCTTTCCATTGTGGATGCTCTACAGCTAAATACCCTGTACAAACATATACCCAACAATAAAGCCAAAAACAGCACCAAGTATCCAGATTATATTCTTCATCTTTCTCTCTCCTTCAGAGATAACGCCACTTTGAATCAGTCTTTGTTGTCTTTTGTTCCTCTACGGGTGATTTGATCTTTAATGATTCCAGTCTTGTCCGGCTCGCAATTGCCATCTCAATCCCGTTATGGCCCCGTGGGACGGTGGTTGTCTGCTGTTCCTTTGTCATCCGGCTACCTTCTTTTAGATAGTGCAAATCGCGTCCAAAATCCGTCATACGATCTCCCCCTTTTTTTGTTCCGTCATGGGTCTATATTTACAGAGGCCAAAAATGCTGCTCCTAACGCAATTGGATCGATTGATTTTTCATCAAGTTCACGCATAAAACTCCTCCCTTTTTATGAATAAAAGCCAACCGTCACGGCTGGCTTTTTAGAAACGATCAACCCCGTTTATCACGCAAACCACGAAGATCAAAAGGGTTTCATATGTATCTCACCTCCTTCAGTGGTTTTGTGAGAATCAAACACGTCCACGACGACCACGGCTCGGTCCAGGCCCAGAAGAACCACGAATACCGCGCAGATTGAAAGGTTTCATATGTATTCACCACCTTTGAAGCTTTAACTGTTAATTACATCTCCAATTATATTGACATCAAAAATTGATGTCAATATAATTTTGTCATTTTTCGGCTATGTGTTTTCAGTGATATACTCAAAGCTAGAAAATTTAACGGGGAAAACAGGTGAAGCCATTGGATTTCAATCATTTATTTGAACAACTTCATCAAGATAATAAACAAAAAAAACCGCAAATAACGGTTAGAATGCCAACCGAGGATATAAATAAATTAAATGAATTAACTACCAAACTTAATGTTTCACGGAATCGGTTGTTCAGTCTGTTGATCCAGTTGGCTTATCATGACTTTTCTTCATTTAGTAAGCTTGCAACAGCCATTCAAGTAAGAAAAGAACAGGATATAAGTCGGATTCCAGTTCGATTGCCTCCTTCCGATCATCAAATGATCGAATGGATGTCGGACAAACTGAACCTCTCCCAGAATGATCTAATCATCCACCTCACCCGGTTAGCACACAATGCTTATCAGTTGTATGAAAAAAACTGATCCCTTCGATTAAAGGGGTCTTTTTGTTGTCAATTGGTTTAACTACCACTTAGTGATATAATTTTGACATCAAATATTGATGTCAAAAGGTGGTTGTTAATCCGTGAGTAACAGCAAGCTTCCTTTGGGTGTTCCTGTATTGTTAATCATTAAGCTAGTTTGTTGGTTTAGTGCATCATTTTCCGGTGTTTTATTGGTATTTGCGATGAAGGATCAGGGTTTTGATACTGTAACAACTTTATTTGTAGCTGGATTAAGTATCGGGGTTGGATATTGTGCAGGTGGATTTTTAGGTGGGTACTTATCGGATCAATGGGAGCGTTCAAAAGTTCTTCACCTTACTCTGTTTATATGGGCAATCAGCTATTTTGGATTAGGGTTATCGCAATCCTTAATCACGTTTCTTTTCTGGGGCATGATGAACGGGATGTTAAGAGGGGGATTTTATTCAATCTCTTACGCCTTGATCGGCGATTTATCACCAAAGGAAGTATCCGCAAAAATACAAAAGCACGCGTATGCTTCGATGAATGCCGGTATGGGAATCGGTGCAGGAGGAGCGCTGTGGCTATACTCTCAATATTCTTTTCAGTGGATAATGTTTGGAACCGGGTGCATTGTTCTCTTGGTGGGGGGGATCGCTTTAATCGGTCATCGATGGATTACACCTGAGAAAAATGAGAAAGAACCGGAACCCTCATTTACTCAAGTAGTGAAGGTAACCACACATGACCGCGCACTAGTGATTTCTCTGGTTGTAGGTGGGATGTTCGCTTTGGGATTCGCTCAATTCGAAACCACCTTGCCACTTCATATAAAAATGCATGACTTAATCTGGCTGTATCCCATCCTTCAGGGGATCAATGCCGTTGGAGTTTCATTATTTCTCTATGCGAATTTCGCGAGTTGGGTAGAGAAAAAGATCCCAAGATATAGTCAACTTGTGTGGGTTAGTGGATTCTTATTCTTTTTCGGATTTGCCTTTTTAGGAACTTCAAACGTATGGACATTGATCACGGGAATGGTATTGTTGACGTTAGCTGAGGCCATCTTTTTTCCTCGATGGCAAGAACAAATCCGCCTGATGGGTAAAGCAAAAAGCATGGCCGGAACGTATCTGGGTACGATTGGTTTTACACAACTGACTTATTTTGTTGGCCCTGTTATTGGTGGATGGATTTTGGATGCGTTGGGCGGCGCGATACTTTTTGTAACCATTGCATTAATTGCCGTGTTGTCCATCCCCTTATCATTAGGGATGTCCAAGCAGGAAAAAACATCTTTGTTGGAACAACAACCACGAGACATGAAAAACACCGCGTCAGAGCCATTATAAAGTCTTTGACGTGGTGTTTTTTCACTTCTGATAGTTCCCCTCTTATCGGAAGCCCTTAAAAACGTGTTTCATATAAAAAGCCGGGGAAACCCGGCTTAGTTTTTTGTACCACACTTGTTAAAAATCTCTTGTCGGATTTGCTTTCGTTCTTCTTCTGTCAGCTCGGGCTGATTCTTAAAGTCTTGATACAACTGATACCCCTTTAAGAACAAGAAGTATCCGAATCCAATCGCCATTAAAGTTGCTGCGATATTCAGGTACATCTCTGTTTGAGTGGTAGCATATCCGGCACCGGTAACGGCAATACCTATCCACGCGAGCCCGTATACGATGTGCAAGATATAGATCTGTTTTGTTTTCAGGTATCCACGATAAAGTTGAACAAAATGATAGATTCCTTTGGCTGCTAAAAGTGCTGCAAATCCGTAAGCCAAGGAAATCCAACCTTCAGCAATCACAGGTGATCCCAATTGGATCAACAACATTGCTGGAATTATCCCGATGACACCGGCTATCACAGGCAGTGTTTTAATTGTTTGAAACCCTCTAATGATCATGCGAATTGACCATCCCAGTAATGCAAGTCCCGTTACAAATAGCATAGGTTGTTGCCAACCATATTGGTTTAATGATGGACCAAAAATAAGCGAGAAACCGAACCAGCAGCTTAACAGACTAAGGATGGACAAAATTATGCTAACTACATCTTTAGCTCGGGGATGTACCCATTGTATAAGTGGAATGTTATTGATTGTGCAACCGGCTATGATGAGTGCCGCGCCTTGTACCAAGTTGGATCGCCTCCTGTATTAATTTTTCGTATTTTCATTGTGCCATGAATTGGTTGTCTTTGAAAGAAGACCATATAAGTGGTTTAACAAAGGAACTCCTCCTTTCGGCTGGCTCATCAGGTCCGGGCCGCCACTCCCGGACGACGCGACGGCGATTCCGCCGCGTTTCGCCTAAATGTGTTTTGATCGCACCCCCAAAGTCACGTTGTATTTTTTCTCCTGATTGATGGCGCCAAATTAGGATGAAATATTCTTATAAATATTCTTATAGCTAACTCAACGAAGCAAGCTGCAACAACTGCCGCAATAAAAGTGGAAATCATGTAAACCATTAGCCACACTGATGCCCCCCATGGTTCTCCAAATCGCTGAAGCATTACTGTCATACCCTCGGCTATTGGGGAACTAGGATAAATAAGCCCAATGAGCAATCCTACGAATAGAAACTGAAAGAAAAAAACAAATACCAGCGATCCAAAGCAACCAAGCGGTTTATCTTTTTTCTTCAATCTTATCCCTCCCAAAAATTTGGTTCTTGATTCTTTGCTTTAGTTAGCAGCAGAGCGCCACCCCTGCCGGACGATGGCTCGATCCTGGCAGCCACCGTTTCACCTACTAACTGTGAATGGCCCGTATAACCTGACCATCCGTGCGTTTTGTTACTAATTCTGAATAAACCATCAAGGTTCTGCTTTCCCCGATCCAC
>NZ_PZZP01000007.1 GCF_003046315.1 Desmospora activa DSM 45169
CCTACTAACTGTGAATGGCCCGTATAACCTGACCATCCGTGCGTTTTGTTACTAATTCTGAATAAACCATCAAGGTTCTGCTTTCCCCGATCCACGGTCCCCAATGGAGGCCGTCGGATCGGAGGGGGCTGATTAGCCCACTTCCATCCATCCAAATACTGCCGACAAAGATACTATGAAAGCGAGGAACGAAACGATTATTAATAAAAGATTCTTATTCCCGAAACCGATTGCAAAAGCGTAGGAAGATAATACCAATCCTGCTACTCCAATTGCTCTCAATCCCTCTGGCGTAGATAATGCATCTATAATACCCATGATTAACACCCACTTTATTTTGTCTTTCAACCTCTTTGTCGAGCCATCAAGCCATCTATAGGTACCTCTTTGTATCCTACCAAATAGTAGTCCTGGCCAGCCGATATTCCAGCTGAGTCAGTGTTTTTTTCGTTTGTTCCATCTTTTGTCCTTTCTTCCGTTATGTCCGCCTTATCGGGAGTCATCTTTTGAATTTACCTTGGTTAATTTGATTTAAGTATTCTTCTGGTGTCTTTCCCTGTAGTTTTGCATAAAGACGAATAATCAAAGGTGGCCCTTGTGTTATTTCGGCGAATACACGAAATGCTTTGCTTTTACGAAGCTTAAATTTCAATCCTGATCCATAATCGATAGAAAGAATATCTAAAAAATCTTGGTAACTTTCTCGGCATTTATTTTCAGCTTCTTCTAGCGTGTCAAATACGTAAACATGTTGTGGATTCAACTGAATATTATCCCAATGAGCCCAATAACCATCAGGAAGTTGTGTCACAAACCAACTACAATTAATATCTTGATATTTAACTACGGTTGCATCCATTAGGCGTTTCCAATTAAAGAATCCTAATTGCTTTGCAAAGTCATCCTTCTTCAATAAAGTCACCTCCGGCCTGGCATCGGTTTTCCGATCCGCTTGCGCGGTCATCAGCGGCAGGAGGCCACCCTGCCGGACGGTGGCCGTTAGCCGCCACTGTTTCGCCTTTTACTGGTGAGGCATCGGATGAATGAGTATATATCCAAAATCCTCTACTTTCTGAAAGCCCCTATCCATCATTCGATTCACTTCATTTTGACTCAAACATTCTTTTTCTGTCCTAAACTTTACCCCACCATCTGAAAACAATCGGACCAATGCCTCTTTTTCAAGTTCTGTCCATTCGCTTTTCTTGCAAAGGTGTTCTAAAAATGCCCTTTCTCTTTGATTGTCCTTGAAGCTACGAGAGTTCAAACTCTTTTCAATCTGTTTTTTCAATTCACTTTCCGATTCTTCCGTTACAAATTGTGTCACTTCTTTGATTCGTTGTTGTTTAATGAACCAATACCCCTTCCCAATCGCGAACACAGGAATCATTGTGATCGGCAACCATAATATTAACCCTTCTTTATCTAAGCGCTGATCTATAAAGGCCCAGCCAGCTATAAAACCGAATTTATAAGCAACCGCGTATATTCCAGCAGCAACTCCACATAACAAACACCCTACCAACAAAAATTGAATTAATAACCATGCCCAAAACAAGGCGGTTGATTTTTTCAATTCATGTCACTCCTCTCTTACTTCCGGTAAATCGCATAGCTTATCGGGAGCCACCCTTTTGATCAATTCCCCCAAGCTTTTTCGAACACCACTTGAATGATATTTCCTATAAGCCAAACCAACACAACTGGTACAAACAGCACAATCAATGCAAGAAAATAGTTGTATTCCATGACCTGCAACAATCCTTGAATATAGGTTAAATAAATGGAAAAAGCCAGATCATATAAGTTATTTAACAACACAATCCCTCCTATTTCTTTGAGGAGTATCCCCCACCAAGCGGCACTAACGTAGGCTAGACCCGCTTGGTGGAGGGGCGGAGATCCCGCCCAATTTAACCTGACAATCCGTCATATCAGTCCAAACAAGGGGGTTCAATAAAGACTTTAACTTCTCCTGGAGAGCAACCTTGATTCCGTAAAAAGGACTGAGGGATTACCGAAAATTCCAATCGGGGGGACTGATCTTCCATTATATCTACCATCAGAGCTAAATCTCCGGGTACCCACTTATCAGTTGTTTCCATTTCCAAACAATCCTTAATCATATTCCAACGAAAGGTTCTTCCGCTCTCAAACATATGCTCACCATCAATAAAGAAAGGGACAAATGGATAACGTTTCATGAGGGCTAAGAGTTCATCTGGATAAAGCCCTTCCTTACCTCGATACCATTTTCCAACTTCAATCTTGTTCAACTTTCCTTCCTCTCCTTTCCTTATTCCCGATACGTTCGCCTTATCGGAATTTGGGGGAGGGCAGAACCATGCCCTCCCTTGCTTCCTTAGTTCCTTGCTTCCGCACGTAAAACAGTATTGATAAGGCGTGTAACTTCGTCTGTTTTCTCGTTGAGTTGTTCGATATCACGTAAGTCAAGACGTGTTGAACTATTAAGAATGTCTTGGATTTCCACTAGCTCATTGATGGCTTTGATTAACAGTTCTTTTTCCATCCTTACTCCTCCGATCATTTCTGGTTTATGCTACCCTTGGCCTGGCATCATCAGCGGCAGAAGGCCATTCCCGCCGGACGGTGGCCGTTGCCACCGTTTCGCCTACTTGAACTTGTTTTCGATCTGTCTAACTCCCGTTTCATTTGTAATGAATGTAGCAACTTGATCTCCATGGTATTTTAAATCTACTAAGAAATCCCCGATATTCCTTACCGTTTCGTATACACCAATTTCGTTGAATGCTTTCTCCGCTGCTGCCTCTTGGTTAAACCTGTAACTAGCTACCAAATCCGTTGTACCTCCTGTGACAATCTTACTAATTTCAATTGTAGCCATTTAAACCAATCCTTTCTGCTCTGCTGTTGGCCTGGCATCGTTTCCGATCCGCTTGCGCGGTCATCAGCGGTAGGAGGCCATCCCTGCCGTACGGTGCCCGTAATCGGCCACCGTTTCGCCTTTATGACTGATATTCTGATTTTTGCTTAATGCCAGTTTCTCTCATTTCAGTTAATACATAATGTGCAAGTTCTTTCTCATCGTAAAAGACCGCGATGATCCTTTTATCTTTCACTATGTCCCAAGTATTCTGCCCCTTTGCAATTCTTTCACGGGCTACACTAAAGCGAGGACACTTGTATATAATTTCAAAATCGGCAGATGGGTCTAAAACAGTATAGAATTTCATGATGTTTTCTCCTTCATCTATGATTTCAAGAACACACTTATCATCACCGCAAGCACACTTTGCACCTTCTATCAAACTACCATCATTACACGAAGTTTCGATATTGCATACACTCCCGATAGCTTCAAAGCCCATCATTGACCGTCTCCTCTTCCATTTTTTCGGTGTCAAAGTATCGAACCACTTGTGAAACATAGAATCGAAACTCTTTCTCACAGTTATCGCATTTGATTTCGCCGCTGTCGCCTAGTTCAGAAAGGGATTCAGGGTCTATCGCACCATCTTCGGTATGCCCGCAGTGTGGGCAAACAATAGATTCCTCTGTCATGGTGTGATCAATGCTCATAATTCCATCGCCTCCTGTTTTTTGGTAAAGTAACAGTTCCGAAATTTTGTGAAGAAGTGGAGTGCCAGGGGTGTAGCCCCCGACTACCGTTACATTTTGACTAAAGCGAGAAATTCGGTAGCAAAACAGGCGCTTTCCCCTTCTAACCCGACTACCCGCTCACCGGAAGGAAGCTCCTGTTCATCGGTAATGCATGTCCAGATCTTGCCGTGATACTTATCCAACTTAGCCTCAGCGCAAGTGTGCATTACCACTTTGTCACCTTTCTTGAATCCTTGTGGTTTTTCTTTCATCATTGTTACCTCCCTTGTATACTGGAGCCAGTGCATCCTGAGCGAATCTTAAAATATCTTCTTCATAGGTGTCGGAAAACGGCTCATGAATTTCTAAAAACTGACGAACCATCTCTGGCAGCACTCTTCCCTCAAAATCAGGCCAGGATAGCCTTTCAGTATCGATCTCACCGTTGTAATACATAATCCCTACCGTAGCACTTATGTTGATTTGAACGCTTCTTTCTTCTTCAGTCATCGTGATATAATGTTTCTGCATATGCATTGTCGCGCGGCCTGTCGGTCCTGTCACCCGGCAGGCCTTTTCCTATGCCTCCTCCCTGGTGGCAATAGCCTCCATCCTGCCCACCCCCGCAGAGATGAGCAGAGTTGCAAGCTACTGACGCCTGTTCTAAATAGCTTCTTTCATCGAAGCTTCTTCCTCTTCCCGTCTTTTCCGCCCCATTTCGAGTTCATCATCAATTCTTGATTCAATCATCCGAACCGCCTTGGCGAAATCTGGTGTCCCGATAGCAAAGGGCACAAAACGTTCGGCAACCTCCATCAGACTGGGGCAATCTTGAGAAAATGCCCAATATGTGTAGGCGTCCTGTACTTCCCATGAACCGAACCATTCATCAAAATCAGGTTCAACAGGCCCTTGGACCTTTAATGCGGCGTTATACTCCTCAATCGCCTGCTCTTGTTGGAAATATAGCTCTCTTTCTTTTTCTTCAAAGTCACAATCAACGCAGATTCCGTTGTTGCACATATCCTCCCGATCCACCCGATAACCACACTCTTTGCAAGTACGACGCCGGATAAAACGCTTGATTTTTTTGATCATTGTTTATTCATCCTTTCAGCTAAAGAGATAGTTTTTTCTACAGCTTTCAACTCTTGTTCAATTTCACTTACTGATCGGAACCCGTTTAACCGGTTTTGACCACTGAAATCACCGATCATAGCCCCTTCAATGTTGCCTTTAATCGTAATACTGAATCGGCCTTGATCCTTTTGAATATGGACTCCGTTACCTTTTCCAATAAATCGCTTCTCAGCTGCTGCTTTTTCCTTTAACAATCTGTCTCGTTCTTTTTTTAAAGCTTCAAATTGTTCGCCAATCTCAGTTGTCATCTATGTAACCTCCTTAACTCGTGTGTTCAACCACCTTCTGATACTAATATACACGATCGCAGATTTATTGTCAACACGATTGTGTAAAAAAAATACACGTATGTGTATTTAGTATTTACTAACGTGAATAAATCGGTTATCCTTATAAAAAAGATAAAAGGAGCAAGCGATATGTTAACGTTTGAACCATTGCGCATCTGGTTTGTGAAACAAAATAAGAACCGAACGGATATGTGTAAGAAGGAAGAGTGTGGATTTTCTCCACAAACAGTAGCAAAGATATGGAGAGATGCACGGGTCCGGTCTGATGTTATTGAGCGTATTTGCGAAACTTATAATTTGCCTGTTGAGCAAGTCATGCAATACAAAAAACAAGACGGCTCTTAATTAAAGAGGCCGTCTTGTTTTTTGTCTCAATAGGGTACACTCAT
>NZ_PZZP01000008.1 GCF_003046315.1 Desmospora activa DSM 45169
CCGAAGAAGCAGCCAAAAACAAATGAAACAGCCCGCCGGATGCCACCGACGAGCCACAAAAAGAAAAAACGCGCTAGACACAGTATACCACACTTAGTGCTGTTAGATGGATACACCTCTTACCACAACGGAATTGTACATTAAACGATGAAAGGGGGTGAAATCATGACCCAAGAAGAATGGAAAACTTACCAGCTCAAGATGCAACGAGCTAGAGAAAATGCTGCCAAAGAACCGGAAAAGTTCGATCCAAAAAAAATGACCCCCGAGCAGCGGCAACTGTTCGGGGATCTAGGCCGAAAATGGCATGGCCATGAATAACGCATTTTAAGTATAACATACCCCGGCTTAAACATAAGCCGGGGTATTTAATTGTAAAAAAATAGTCTGTGAAATTTCCGTTCTAAGCGGTGAAAAAAACGAGGTAAGAGGTCAGGATGTCTTGAGTGTTTTAAATATCCGATTACCGGATAAAAATATAACCCGGTTCCTCGCTGGGAACCGGGTTATTGCGGCCATCGATTTCCTTAAAGTACAGAGTAAATTTTTTCTTTCAACTGTGGGTGACGATCGTCAATGAAATCTGATATTAACTCTCCGGCTAAATCATCCAGGTAGTCTTCAGCATCAAATCCGATGACGGTTGGATCAATCCAATCTGAAAAATTATCGAGAATTTTCTTGATCTCCTTTTCATCGAGTTTGGCTCCTTCCAACTCTTTGCGTAATTGTTCTTCGACATTAAATGTAATTGTCAATTCCATGGTTTCACCTCCTCGCTAGTAATCCTATCAAGGAGGGTAGACGGCAACAATACTGATAGATCCCCCTTTCATCCCTGTTATTTCCTTCCAACTTTAGAGCATTCTATTTCCCACTTAATACATCCAGGGAAGGGGGACTGTTAGATCCAATTTCTTGATTACTAAACGCCCATCTTCGACTTCATATAAGTTTGATGATGGTTGGTAATTATTTTCTTTCATGAAAAGCGAGGAGGAAACGACGACCATATCCGGTAAATATCATTACCGGACACGAGATTCAAAGGAATTGGTTTTAATTTCCGCTTATTTTAGAAACGTTTGTTCGGATATTATGAAGGTGAGGTGATACATATGGATCTGAATCGCGGGAATAAGTTATGGGAAGGCAATCGCATTATTCTGCCTGAACATGAGGAAAGTTTATGGCAAGCACAACGGAAAAGTGAGGAATATCAGCCGCCGGAACTTGATCCGGACGCCTTGGAAGAGATCGGACGGATTATTGCATGGTCGAAGTTGGAGGAGCAAGCGATTGAGGTCACTTATGCCGCAAAGTACGGGACGGATAAATACATCGGTCATGTGGTCAGGATCGATCCCGTCGAGCGATGGCTGATACTGCAAAATGGAGAGGATAAAAAGCTATTTCCCTTCTCAATCATCATAGGAGCCGAAAAAATGACTGATTACCTTTAATTAGGGGTGAATGAAATTAAAGGCCAACCTGTTGTTAAACTCATGTTATTAGGATATAATAAATGATGTAAGGGGGTAAGGAAATAAAGGATAAAAAGGAGAATAGGACATGAAAACCGTCAAAATTACGTCGAAAGGGCAGATGACTCTGCCGAAGGAATTTCGAGATGCACTAGGAGTAAATGAAGGGGATCAATTAATTCTTGTTCAGAAAGGAAAGCAAGTAATCTTGCAGAGTGCCAAGGAGTTTCAGAAAAGGGTTGAGGAGTTAGAACGTCAATTTGAAAAAGAAGCGTTTGAGGCGGGACTAACTAAAGAAGATTACGAATCAATCCAAAATGACCGTTCCGATTACACCGATGACTATATGAGCCGTCTGAAGGAGGGGAAGTAACATTCGTATCCTGATTGATACCAATGTGTATCTCTCCGCCGTTGTGTTCTCGCCCAGCATCAAGGAAATGATCCACTTCATCCTGAAGAAACCAGAAATGACCGTGATCCTCACGGACTATATACTCGAAGAAGTGGAACGGAACATGGAAACAAAATGGCCTCACAAGATGGAGAAATGGCGGGACTTGCGAATGTTGCTCTTCGACTCGGAACATGAATACGCCGATATTGATGACTTAAAACGGATGGATTTATCTAGTGCACCAATCATACGAGATCCCAAAGACCAACCAGTCGTTTATTTCGGATTGTTAACCCAACCGGACATTTTGATCACTGGGGATAAAGACTTTCAAGATGATCATATCAAAGAAGCGTTACCCGTCATGAAACCCGCCGAATTTCGAATCAAATACATGGGATGATTGATCCGACCCCGGACTGCCCTCCGGGGTTTTTTACGTGATTTCAAGAGGGAACGCTTTCTATTCATTGTACCACAGCAAAACTTTTAAATACTCGACACAGTCGGTAATAATTAGGCCGTGAAATTTGCGTTCTAAGCGGAGAAAAAAACGAGGTAAGGGGTCAGGGTGTCCCGATGTTATTAAATATCCGGTAATAAACCTTACCGGACAAAAATAAAACCCGGTTCCTCGCTGGAAACCGGGTGGTCCATCTACGCATGATGAATTTTTTCAGGGTAGGATTAGTCAGATTTAAAACAGAAAACACTATTTATTTTGAAACAGATATGTCATTCTAAAAAGTATCCCTTAAACTAAGTAATGAGGGTGTTGTTGAAATATAACGCTAGATTCATACACCAAGGAGCGATGTATTCTTATGACTTCCCGGCAGTTAGATTCACCATTGGAACAGCGGCTGGAGAAAGAGTTCCAAAAGTACAGGCTGGTTTATCAGAAACAGGTTCCTGTTTACGGAGAAAAGTTGTACCGAAACGAAAATGGTGTTTATAAAAAGATTGATGACTATCCTAAATACATATTAGATTTCGTCTTGTTTGGAAAAAAAGCAAAAGTTGTGGTAGAAGCGGATGGACAACAACACGATGAAACAAACCAAAAAAAGTGGGATACTGCACGAGATTACTGGCTAATTACTCACGGATATGATGATGTTCTTCGTTTTAATTACCATGACATCATGCAAGATATAAATACTACAATCAAAAAGGTTCAAGACTCTCTGGATAGCTTTGATCAAGTTTATAATCACCAAGAAGAGAAAAAGAATTTTGACCCAAATAAGATTCCAGAAACCCTCCCTAGAGAAAGACTGAACACATTGATGCTGGAACTAATGCCTTTAATACAAAATGCTTTGAAAGAAAATTGCCCACAAAGTAAACATAAGCCCATGGGTCGACGTGGTTTTCTGGAATCGATAAGTAAGGTACTGCGTAAACACCACTTTAATCTTGACTATTCATTGTTGCATTTTAACTTCGGTTTATGGCTACAAGAGATGAAAGATGAAAAAGGATTGTTTTTTTCAGCTTACAATCTCCCCTTTTATCTTCAAGTGTTACAGTCTCCATTGAGCCGATCGCGGCCAAGTTCAACGCTTGCTAAAGATCCACGTCTCATAAAATTGTGGATTCTGCCAAATGAAGCAAAGCCAAAAGCCATCGAAAACTGGAACAGATATACCAAAATTAATTACTGCCTAATTTCTCCTTCTTTGAGGAGGATCGTCTACTCTGATATTCAAGATCAAACCCTTAATCTTGTACTCCTTCAACGGGAAGCGCAAGAATTAGAAAGGCGATTGTTCCGGAGATACAAGCGTAAAGAAACAGCCCGAAAACTGCAAGAAAGTTTACGAGAAGTATATCGTCAACTCTATCAACATCCAGAAAAGAAAAAAGGAATCATCTTATTCGAAAAAATATCTGATAGAGATCTTCTGAAATCTGAACTTTATAATTACTGGAGACGGACCGGCAACAGACATTCATTAGATCCTTTTTTAACGGCTTGTAAATGGTGTAGGATTCGGGGGATTAAATGGGTTACAAATAAGGATTTCAAATTTGAAGATGTGGTTCTTTACTTTAGTTTGTTAAAAAAACATGATTTCTCTCCACAGCGATAGGGGTAGGAGGAGCACCGGAAATGGGAAATGACTTGAGACTCAAAAGTTAATTGCATGGGGGATACTTACCCCTTCAAACGAAAACAAACCACCCTTAAAAGGCGATATTTTAGGTCTAGTAACGTGTTTTATGGATTGACTTAAGCATTTTACCACCAGACGCTTACTAAAGAAAGATTTACCGGTTTCTTCTTTGTGTACAAAGCAGTATGCTATCAGGGTCGAATGCGAAAGGAGAAAATGACAATGGTTTTTATTAATGAGGCACATGAGCAGCAATAAGAGAACTCACCAGGCCGGTGACCCTTATTATGAATCCGCGCTATATGTTCTTGCGGTTATTGGAAAAAAGGAGATCGATCAATACATTAACCAGACAGGCATTCAGTTTTCCGCTTTAATAGAAGCAGCAAACGTGTGGAGTACTGGTGAAAAAAATATGATCTACATAGCTTGGGAACTCTTTAACCTTTATGCGTCAGAAGTCTCCCACTTCTAAAGTGGAGAGATGAATGACGCTTTGCTCGGTATCCCCTTTGGGGGTGCTTCGAGCAAACTTTTTTCCTTTTTTGAAGGAAAAAAGCCATCTAGATCGAAAAAATAATTACGCACATATATGCTTATGTGCTGTACCTTGACAACTGAATGATAGGGGGTTGCCATGAGGAAAAGCGGTCATGGCGTAAAATCATTCCCGCAAGAGCGCAAATAGGACCTATTTGCGCCAAAGAGAAGCAACGTATCTACGGATCGCCTAGGCGAGAAGTAGTAGATGGTCTGTTCCGACCCTGGTACACACGGTACCTGTTGCTTACTTAGGGATGAAGAGGACTTTCTGATCACTTTGATCGAGTATGGAAGGCAAACCCTTCGATACGTGAGAGCTTCTTGGTTCCAATGGTAAGAAACTCCCACTTCTTAGCGTTAGCGTAAGTGGGAGAGGTTCATTGGTGGTCCTCATCCTGAACTTGATCCTCATATTGAAAAACAAGGGATCGACGACTGTTTCCGGGTATTAGGAGATAGTTGGGTTAAGGCAGCTTTACATGGCATGAAAATGCGTTATCAGACCCATTGATTCCCCTCCCTATGACATCGATATGAGTTTAACACAAGTGACTTTTGTTAAACTCAATAAAACGCCGAAAACCTTCGTCATATCAAGGGTTTTCGGCGTTTCGGTTTGGGAATGGAGGACTAATCTCCGCAAC
>NZ_PZZP01000009.1 GCF_003046315.1 Desmospora activa DSM 45169
CGAGCGATCACACCGC
This sequence comes from Desmospora activa DSM 45169, assembly GCF_003046315.1. NCBI lineage: Bacteria > Bacillati > Bacillota > Bacilli > Caryophanales > Thermoactinomycetaceae > Desmospora > Desmospora activa. The sequence continues at coordinate 17 of NZ_PZZP01000009.1, forward strand.
GATCACGGAAGCGAGGAGGACGTTTTTCCTATGCGCCATATGTAGTTGATGGATACGCACCATGCCCGATCTGTGAATCATGGGTAAGCCGATCAAACCTATCACGGCACATGGGACAGCACAATATCTCAACAGAAGAAGCGTATACGGCGCATATGGCTAAAGTGGAAGCCATGGTTAAAGAGAAGCGGGGCGGGTAACGCCTCTTTTTTTGTACTACAGTGTTGACTGTAGTACGTACTATGGTGTATAATAAGAAATGGAAGGAGGGAGAAAAAAGCCATGGCGAAAAAAAACCGGCAAGTATCCTTTAACCTAAACGATGAGGCAGAACGGCGGCTTTATGAGTACGCAGGACGGCCGGATGTGAACTTTTCTGGTTTGGTGAAAATGCTGTTGTTTAGCTATCTGGAACGAAAAGGAGAGGAACAAAAATGAATAAGACGGCCCAGCAACCGGGTGGGGGCAAGGCGACCAACCATCTCCCCACACCGATCCAAGACCGTCCGCGAGCACAAGTATACCACAAGTCACAACGTACATATGGGGGTTGTGGCTTATGAGATGGTATCTGGGGATTCTAGGGATATTGATTTTTGGCGCCGGTAGTTTGATGAGCTGGGGCCATACGGCGGAGTTCTTTGCAGATAACGGATTTGGGAAAGGATACGATCCGATTTTTGGCGTTGTCTTGGTTGAGTGCCTGTTTCTCATGGGAGCAGGAGCAGAAATATACATGAGGAAGACCGGCCAGCGCTCCACATGGTCAATCAAGTTTGCTTTATGGGTAGGAGGGGCTACCGTCTTTTGGGCAAATTTGCGCTATGGCTGGGACTATGGGTGGGAAGGAATGGTGGCAGGAACCATTATCATCGTGGCTATCGTGATCGCGGAAAATGTCCTGGCGGATATCGTCCTAGCCATTCAGCAGGGGAGGACCGCACAGGACGCCGTACCGGAAAGTGGTACGCCCGTACCAGTCGCCGCGCCGGAAGTTGATGAAACTGTACCAGTTACGATGGACGGCGTACCAGACAACGGGCGGGAAAGTGGTACGACCGTACCAGACAATGGCGAAAGCGTACCAGTTACATCGGATGCCGTACCAGTCAAGTGGGACAGCGTACCAGACAACGGGCAGGAAAGTGGTACACCTGTACCAGACGCGCCGCCAAACGTACCAGCCGTACCGGTACATGATGGTACGACCGTACCAGACACGCCAGCCGCACAACTGTACATGTACCACCGTGAAAATGGGAAGTTTCCGGGACGTGTACGACTGGCTAGAATATGTGGGATGGATGATCGGGAAGCACGCCGAGCGTTGGGGAGAATGAACAATGATGACGCAACCCTAGAGGTTGAACAGGAGAGCGCTTGAGAGCAATTTTAAGGGGTCATAGAGCTATGAAAATACCAGAGGGGTACTTCCACCCTTCCGGTATATTTTTTTGGCGCACAAACGCCCGCCACAGTGTCACCCACCATGGATATGGAAATTGGGTGTCGAGGAAGAGTAGTCGCGGGTGAACACTTGCAAGCCGCGACTACTCTTCCTCGCACAAGGCGGGCGTTTGTGCGCCCGCCTCATGTGCGTTTTATATTGTACGCATTTTAAAAGCGGACAATATAAAACGTACAAAAACCCCGACCTAAACGAACAACTTAAAAACGTACAATACGTAAAACGTCAATATTCGCATTTACAATGCGAATACATTGATACGATTATTGGCCGGGGGTAAAACGATTATATAAGATGCGAATATCTAAGAAACGATTGTGTACGGAATGTACACGAACTAAAAAACGTGTGCGTGAAAAGCACTGATTTAATCGGCGAAAACGAAGTTTGTGCACGATTTTAACTCTGCCTCCCCCGACAGCGGGGCACAGATATGAAAGTCGGTACACAGACAGAAGGGCCGGGGAAATTCCCCGTGTCCCGCTCGGAATCCATGGGGGTTCCCAGAGGGGGCCGCAGGGGATGAATATGGAGAGGTAAAAACAACATTGTCAGTTGCGGCAACCCAGTGGCGGTGCGGCTTTGGGAGATGTACGGTGAGCGCACTTTGAGCATGTTTCGAGCGTGTTTTGAGTGCGTTCTGAGCGCGTTTCGAGTACTCGTAATTATGCCCGCAATGCTACCGGTAGTTATACCGGTTTTTGTACTTGTAATTACTCTGTTCTGAAAACTTATCAAGACGGCACGAGCGCAGGCGTGTCACGGGGTTGGACGGTGTCGAAATGACCCGGACTAACTTTTATGTTGATCGATATGAACAACATAAAAGGTTTCCCACGAGACGAAGCGTCCGCGAGGAACGCGTCAAAAGTGCGCGCTGCTGTCGTTCTAATTGTCGGTTTAAGTTTCGGTTTAAACATCGGTTTAAACATCGGTCTAAGAAAAGTCGAAAAACGAGCTGAAAGTCAGTGATGGCGCGGGGTCTGTGCATCAAACTAGTATCTGACTTGTACCTCACAGGAGGTACTAAGTCGAGATGGTTCAGATCGACGGGCATGGGTGGCATGTCGGGGATCCACGGCGTTGATCGGTGGAAACCACTTGGGGCCTCACCTGGGGTGACATTTAGGGTCTTACTTGGGTTTAACTTAGGGGTCTCACTTGGGGTATGTTTCAGACGATTCATCGGGTAACAAATAGGGAGGGGCAAAACCCTTGTGGTGACTGGGTTTGAGGCCGAAAACGGAAGGGGCGTACTTGTATATCTACTTGTACACTTGTTTGTACATCTGCCTGTACATTTGTTTGTAACTGCTGCCCGGCGGGTGAGTAGTGAGGGCGCGAAAAAAAATTGCAGGAGCGGCATTTACATGGAGAGGCACCATCTGGTAGCCTAGCCGTCCGCCAAGGACGGAGTGGGGCGCTTTTCCCCGCTCCGTACCTGGCGGCAAGGCTTGGGTGTCCAGAGGGTGCAGAGGCTCCGTGTCAATGTCCGAGGGCGATTTTTTTTCGCGACCGGGATAGGTTGAAACGGGTTTTTTCTTAACTTGATACTATGTGAACAACTCGCATTTTAAAAAGTGGATGAAACCCGCTCTATTACTGGGTTTTTCCTAAATATCAGGGGTGGACAGAAAAAGACCCTTTTGCTATGATTGAACTGTCGAGGAACAACCAAATAGCGAAAGGGGTCTTTTGTGTGCCCCTCGAAAGGAGCCTGTTTTTAATATGCCTAACAACAGTATACCCGAAAGTGCTCCAACTCTGCAAGATCGAACAAAGCAGGGAAAGGAGCGGCCTTGGCGTAAGCATAAGCAAGAGTCGATAAATTTGGAAGAATCATACACCCGCTTAGGAATAGAGAATAAAGCGGAACGGGTTGCGCAATGTGGCTGTAGACTGGTCTTCCGTGAATGTCAGAGTGGCCACGGGAAAAAGCTAGTTGCAGGCTACTTTTGTCAGGTGAGGTTATGTCCAATGTGTGCATGGCGACGGTCGATGCTCGTGTTTAAACAGACAAATGACATTTTGCATGAAGCAACAAAGGAGCGAAAATTAAGGTTCCTCTTTCTTACGCTGACTTGCAGGAATGTTCACTCGGAAGAATTGGCGGAGACATTGGACAAGCTCTTTAAGGCATGGGGAAAGCTTTCACGCCGGAAGGCATTCAAGGATAGTGTGGTTGGTTGGTTTCGGGCGTTGGAAGTGACGCACAAAATGCACTCAGACGAATACCACCCCCACTTTCACGCGATTTTGGCAGTGTCGCCAAGTTACTTCAAGAAGAAAGAGAAATACATAACTCAGGATGAATGGGTAAAGTTGTGGCAGAAGTCACTAGGAGTTGATTATACGCCGATCGTTGACATTCGTACCGCGAAGCCCAAACGAAAAGGGCAAGGGATGGAATCAACGGTTGCGGAAGCCGCGAAATATACCGTTAAACCGGGTGACTTTCTCGATCCGTCTGATGAAATGGGAACCGATCTCGCGGTTGACACATTAGATTCGGCGTTGCACAGTCGCCGTTTGGTTGCTTATGGTGGGCTTTTTAAAGAGATTCGAAAGCGTCTCAAGCAAACCGACGCGGAAAAAGCCGATCTTGTAAAGATCGACGAAGACGGCGCGCCGGAAGGTTGCACCTGCGAAATATGCGGGGCGATAATGCAAGAAGTGGCGTACAAGTGGCATGTGGGGCTGAAAAATTATATTGCTGAATGAGATACGCCGGGATTTTCCCCGGTGTTTTATTTTGGCAATTAAAGAAGGGAGAGGAAAACTGTATAATGACCACGAAATGACCACGCGATGATTACAAAGGTGGTGAGTATGTGGCACTGGAAAAATATGCACGGAAAGATAATGCAGAAAAGCGATCAAAGACCATACGGGCAAGGGTTCCAGAGAACTTATATAAAAAGTGGCTGGAGCATGTAGCCCGTTTAGGATTGACCAGCAGCGAAGGGATTTACTTATTGATCCGGGAAGAGATCGAGGGAAAAAGAAGAGGGGGCATCAATGTGACCACGCAGGGGCTACAAAATGACCACGATGTGATCACACATAAACCACAGACAGAGAAACGAGCGATCACACCGCGATCACGGAAGCGAGGAGGACGTTTTTCCTATGCGCCATATGTAGTTGATGGATACGCACCATGCCCGATCTGTGAATC
>NZ_PZZP01000010.1 GCF_003046315.1 Desmospora activa DSM 45169
ATCGGCTCCTGGCGCCAAGGCATCCACCGTGTGCCCTTTCTAACTTCTCCTCAAATCACTCCGGTGAAAATGTGTATCCGGTGCAAGTTGCACTTTGATACCCATTTTTTATTCTTGGCTCTCTCGTATCCAGTTTTCAAGGTGCGGATCTTGCTTTGTTTTTGGCGTCACCTTGCGGCGACAAGTATTAATATATCACGGATATGAGATGAGATCAACCCCTTTTTTTAAGATTTTTTTCGGTGATTTATTATGCTCCGTTTTTATGGAGAAAAGCCCGCATTTGCGGGCCTTTTTACGAGGGACGTTAATTCTTAATCATCATTTTCTACAGACATGAACAGAACCTCACCGGTATAGGCATCAATTTCTACATCGGCTTCTTGTTTGCCATTTTTTATTTCCACATCGTAGATCCAACGGCCATCGTCTTCATCCAATTCAATTTCAGTGATCTTACCGTCAAATTTACTTAAAGCGACCTTTTTGGCCTGCTCGTAGCTGATACGCTTCTTGTCCTTTGGCTGTTTTTGGCCTTGGTCATCGGACGGTTTTTGCTCCTGATCATCGTCCCGAGCTACGGTATTATCAGATTGATGTTCATCATCGTTGCCGTCCTTACTATCTTTGGCGGTATCATCCGTCAAGACTTGTTGTTGCTCCACCTTTAAAATTTCACCCGTGTTGGCATCCATTTTGATCTCATATTCACCGTTGGAACCCGCCAGCTCGATTTCATATACCACATGGGAACCCTTATCATCCCGCTCCACTTCTTTCACCTTTCCCGGATAGCGTTCCTCCACTTTTTGGGTAACTTCCTGAACGGTTAAAGTGGGATCACTCTCACCAGCAAAAATCTTATTGACGCCAAATCCTGCTCCTGCGATTATAACGGCTCCCACCAACACAACCAATCCTGTTTTTCTCATCTTCGTTCACTCCTTGCTGTTGTTTTCAAGGATCATGATACGGAGCCAGACTAATAAACCATGGTGAGTACCATGAGAAAACGATGAGAATATCGTGGCCTTCTCATGAGAGTTGAGACAATGGGGGCAATTGGATCGTCATGACCGTCCCTTCCCCTTCCGTACTGGTGAGAGTTAACTCTCCGCGGTGTGCGGCAACGATCCGGTTTGCGATCGACAAGCCTAAGCCACTCCCACCCGTTTCCCGGCTACGGGCCTTATCCACACGGTAAAAGCGTTCAAATATCCGTTCCTGATCTTCTTCCGGAATACCGATTCCCCGATCCTGTACTTGGATACGAGGTCCTTGCTCCGTCGTTTCCACTTGTACATCGACCTCATCTTCACTGTACTTGAGTGCATTGTCCACCAGAATAAACAACAATTGCCTCAGCTTCTCCGCATCTCCCACCGCCAACACGTCGCTCTCGGCTTTCACCCGTATCATTTGACCGGTGGTACGCGCCAAAGGACGAACGGCGTCCCGGCACAAATCACCTAAATCCACCGTCTCCAACTGGAGTATTTCATGGGTATCATCTCGCGCCAAATCCAGCATCTGATGAGTAAGTGCCTTCATCCGCTTCGCTTCGGCGTGAATCGCTTCCACCGCCTCATCCCGTACTTCCGGCTTTTCCCGCCCCCATCTTTTTAGCAGATTGGCGTAACTTTCAATCACTGTCAGCGGCGTCTTTAACTCATGGGAAGCATCGGATACAAATTGCTGTTGCTTTTGAAAACTCTCTTCCATCCAATCCATCATCCGGTTGTATGTGACCGCCATTTGCTTTAGTTCATCGTTGGAACGTTTATTCAATTGTAATCGTTGGAAGGCACCCTGGCGCCGATTGTTTTCCATCGTTTGGATCAAGGAGTGAATCGGATGCAAAACAAGACCGCTTAAAACCCTTCCGGCGATAATGGTGGGAATAAGGACGATCACCGTCGCCAAAAATAATACCCAACGCAAAATTTGCAGATTCTCCTCGATCAAATACAAACTTTCGGTTACTTCCAAAGTAACTACTTGTCCGTCTTCCCACACCAGCGGATAAAACACGGTTAAATAGCGCCCATCTTCCCGCGAGAAAATGCGATGGTCCTGTCGATCCCGAAACTGAGGTGAGACGTCCTGCATCAGCTCTGGCTGTTCCGTGACGGTTAATAGCGCCGTTTGCTGTGCATTAACCACTCGGATCATCCCATCTTCCGTTAGATACGCCCGCAATAGGCGGGTGGCGGATCGCTCCCCTCCATCCGTGACGTTGACCGCTCTCATGATACTTTCCGCCGTGCCTTGTAACCGCTCCACTTCAGCGTTATTCGTTTGCATCTGAAATAAAGCGTAAACACCGGCATTGGCTCCAACCAACAGCACCAATAGGATCACCGTTGTAAAGAGCTGGATCTTTGTCGATAATTTCATCGGTCTATCTCCCGCAGGGTGTAACCCACTCCTCGTACGGTGTGGATTAAAGGGGTAGACGCTTGTTTATCAATTTTTTGACGCAGGTAACGAATGTAAACATCCACAACGTTGGTATCCCCCATATAATCAAATCCCCATACTTCCTGGATTATCTGTTCCCGTTCCAATACTTGGCGCGGATGGCGCATCAGGTAGTGGAGCAATTCAAATTCCCGCGGGGTCAAGCGAACCTCTCTCCTTCCCCTATACACCTCCCGTGTTTTTATGTTTAGGGTGAGATCTCCCACAGACAACAAATCATCGTCTGTTTCTTTTTCGCTTCTCCCACCGCTAAAACGAAGATTGACACGGATACGGGCCAATACTTCCTCAATCTCAAAAGGCTTAGTGATATAGTCATTGGCGCCTTGGTCCAACCCCATCACTTTATCTGGAACCGTATCACGAGCCGTTAACAGCAAAACCGGTGTCCGCTCGTCGATACGCCGGAAACGCCGTAACACTTCAATGCCGTTGAGGCGGGGAAGCATAATGTCCAACATAATCAGATCCCATTCAACTGCTTCCGCTCGAGCCAATCCATCCACACCGTCATAAGCTACTTCAACCTGATACCCTTCATATTCAAGCTCCAATTGCAACACGCGGGCAATATTCACTTCATCTTCCACGATTAATATCCGTTTTGCTACTTCTTCCATTTAAAGGGTCCCCCGCTTCTTTCATTTTCCATATTGTAACGCCCTTTAATGAGAATTTGCTGAGAAAAAAAGAGGGCACAATTGGAAAACGCCGTACAGTATCGTACGGCGCAAGCTTATATACAGGGATTAAGTCATTTTCACAGTAAGTTGTTGTCTGAAAACCCACGGTTTCAATCGTGGGCTGAAAGGTGGCGTTGCAGAATCCCCCCTTTAGGCGTGTGAAGTCTCAATCTATGCAACGATCCGCAACTTTCCCCTTGATCGCTTTGCTCTTAGGTCTCGCTAATACTCGTGAGCACCAGTCTTGTATTAAGGTGCTGTTGCCCCCTGCTGTTTCACCTCTTGCTCAAGCGCATCGAGATCGATTTTCTCCTGAGAGAGATCTTCCCTTACCGACTCCGGAAAAAGACGGCGAAAACTCTGCTCGTATTCAGATCCGTCTTCCGGTGTCGCATGACCGGTTATGGTTACATTTCCATCAATTTTTTTCAATTCAAGAACGACCGGCAGACTCACCCCTGCCCCTTCAGAACCATCCTCTTGTAGCTCCAGACAAAACACCCAACCATACCACTTCCCGTGATTTCCTTCCCATTTCTCCTCCACCTGCTCAGCGGCACAGTGCACGATACCGCCAAATTGAGGAGGCATCAATTGCTGCTCCAAATATTTTTTTCGTTCCTTTTCCATTGTTGTTGTGTCTATTTTCTTCTCTTCAGTCGCATCTTGATTCGCGGCAATATCAGGGTTTGTTGTCTGACTACATCCGATTAACATCATGGAGCATAAAAGGATTGTTAAAAGAGTTCCCCACCATTTTTTTCGCATTGTAATCGACACCTCAAAATAAAAGTAAAAACGAATCGACCGAAAGAGAGAAACAATTTAGGAATCCTAGCGCTAAAAACCGCCCTCCTAAAAGGATATCATAAGACGGCTTGTGAATAGCAAAAACCCCCTGGCATCAGCCAAGGGGTTGGTTGCATTCCCTGAAAACCAAAGAGCGAATGTGACGACCCTGTTGTTTCGTTCGTTTTGTATGGACCGAAGGTCCGATACTCCATAGAAAGGAGGTGATCCATCCCCACCTTCCGGTAGGGATACCTTGTTACGACTTCAC
>NZ_PZZP01000011.1 GCF_003046315.1 Desmospora activa DSM 45169
GCCTGGCAACGTCCTACTCTCCCAGGGGCCTGCGCCCCAAGTACCATCGGCGCTGGAGGGCTTAACTGCCGTGTTCGGGATGGGAACGGGTGGATCCCCTCCGCTATCATCACCAGACGTATGCGGTTGTCCCTGTGAGGGACTTCCTTGTTTCAGGGTCACACCCTGAAAACTGGATACGGGTCAAGCACAAGAATGTGTTCTCCACGGTGTGGAGAGTGTTCTGCGCATTGCGCTTTAAACTTCGGAGTCATTTCAGGAGAAGTCCTCGACCGATTCGTATCCGTCAGCTAAACACATCACTGCGCTTACACCTCGGACCGATCTACCTCGTCATCTTCAAGGGGTCTTACTTCCACTGAGGGAATGGGAAATCTCATCTTGAGGGGGGCTTCACGCTTAGATGCTTTCAGCGCTTATCCCTTCCGCACTTGGCTACCCAGCGATGCATCTGGCGACACAACTGGTACACCAGCGGTGCGTCCATCCCGGTCCTCTCGTACTAAGGACAGCTCCTCTCAAATTTCCTGCGCCCGCGACGGATAGGGACCGAACTGTCTCACGACGTTCTGAACCCAGCTCGCGTGCCGCTTTAATGGGCGAACAGCCCAACCCTTGGGACCTACTTCAGCCCCAGGATGCGACGAGCCGACATCGAGGTGCCAAACCTCCCCGTCGATGTGGACTCTTGGGGGAGATTAGCCTGTTATCCCCGGGGTAGCTTTTATCCGTTGAGCGATGGCCCTTCCACTCGGAACCACCGGATCACTAAGCCCGACTTTCGTCCCTGCTCGACTTGTAGGTCTCACAGTCAAGCTCCCTTCTGCCTTTGCACTCTTGAGCGCGATTTCCAACCGCGCTGAGGGAACCTTGGGGCGCCTCCGTTACTTTTTAGGAGGCGACCGCCCCAGTCAAACTGCCCACCTGACACGGTCCCGCATCCGGATCACGGATGTCGGTTAGAACTCCAGCACGATCAGGGTGGTATCCCACCATTGCCTCCTCCGAACCTGGCGGTCCGGATTCTCAGGCTCCCACCTATCCTGTACAGATCGTACCAAAATCCAATATCAGGCTACAGTAAAGCTCCACGGGGTCTTTCCGTCCTGTCGCGGGTAACCAGCATCTTCACTGGTACTACAATTTCACCGGGTCTCTCGTTGAGACAGCGCCCAAGTCGTTACGCCTTTCGTGCGGGTCGGAACTTACCCGACAAGGAATTTCGCTACCTTAGGACCGTTATAGTTACGGCCGCCGTTTACTGGGGCTTCGGTTCAGAGCTTCGCGTAAGCTAACCCTTCCCCTTAACCTTCCAGCACCGGGCAGGCGTCAGCCCCTATACTTCGCCTTGCGGCTTCGCAGAGACCTGTGTTTTTGCTAAACAGTCGCTTGGGCCTCTTCACTGCGGCCCCCTCGAGCAGTCCGAAGACCACCCTACCGGGGCACCCCTTCTCCCGAAGTTACGGGGTCATTTTGCCGAGTTCCTTAACGAGAGTTTTCCCGCGCGCCTGAGGATTCTCTCCTCGCCTACCTGTGTCGGTTTGCGGTACGGGCACCTTCCGCCTCGCTAGAGGCTTTTCTTGGCAGTGTGAGATCAAAGACTTCGGTACTGTAATTTCCCTCGCCCATGGCCCAGCCTTGAGAAGGAAGGGATTTGCCTCTTCCTTCAGCCTCACCATTTAGACGCGCATCCAGTCGCGCGCTCTCCTACCCTCCTGCGTCCCCCCGTCACTCAGACGGCGGAAGGTGGTACAGGAATTTCCACCTGTTGTCCATCGCCTACGCTTTTCAGCCTCGGCTTAGGTCCCGACTTACCCTGAGCGGACGAACCTTCCTCAGGAAACCTTAGGCTTACGGCGGAGGGGATTCTCACCCCTCTTTTCGTTACTCATACCGGCATTCTCACTTCCCAGCGCTCCACCGCCTCTCACGAGACGACTTCAACGCCCTGGGAACGCTCCCCTACCATCCTTACGGATCCACAGCTTCGGTGGCATGTTTAGCCCCGTTACATTTTCGGCGCAGAGTCCCTGGACCAGTGAGCTATTACGCACTCTTTCAATGATGGCTGCTTCTAAGCCAACATCCTGGTTGTCTATGCGACTCCACATCCTTTCCCACTTAACATGCACTTAGGGACCTTAGCTGGTGGTCTGGGCTGTTTCCCTTTCGACTACGGATCTTAGCACTCGCAGTCTGACTCCCGGACATCAAGTATGCGGCATTCGGAGTTTGACTGAGTTCGGTAACCCTTGACAGGCCCCTAGCCCAATCAGTGCTCTACCTCCGCGACTTTAATCCGAGGCTAGCCCTAAAGCTATTTCGGGGAGAACCAGCTATCTCCGGGTTCGATTGGCATTTCACCCCTACCCACACCTCATCCCCTGGTTTTTCAACACCAGTGGGTTCGGGCCTCCACTAAGTTTTACCTCAGCTTCACCCTGGACATGGGTAGATCACCCGGTTTCGGGTCGACGACGACGTACTGATGCGCCCTATTCAGACTCGCTTTCGCTGCGGCTCCGGCTTCTCACCTTAACCTTGCACGGCATCGTCACTCGCCGGTTCATTCTACAAAAGGCACGCCGTCACGGATCAGGTCCGCTCCGACTGCTTGTAAGCACACGGTTTCAGGTTCTATTTCACTCCCCTCCCGGGGTGCTTTTCACCTTTCCCTCACGGTACTGGTTCACTATCGGTCGCCAGGGAGTATTTAGCCTTGGGAGGTGGTCCTCCCGGATTCCCACGGAATTTCTCGTGTTCCGCGGTACTCGGGGTCCGTCCTGGAGGGTGGAAGGTTTCGGCTACAGGGCTATTACCTGCTATGGCGGGCCGTTCCAGGCCACTTCGCCTACCTTCCACTTTTGTAACTCCATGTAGGACGCCCCACAACCCCGATCGTCAGAGACGATCGGTTTGGGCTGTTCCCCGTTCGCTCGCCGCTACTAAGGGAATCGCGTTTGCTTTCTCTTCCTCGGGGTACTAAGATGTTTCAGTTCCCCCGGTCTGCCTCACCCCACCCTATGTGTTCAGGTGGGAGTGCCAGCGGTTCGCGCTGGCGGGTTGCCCCATTCGGAAATCCCCGGATCAAAGCCTGCTTACGGCTCCCCGGGGCATATCGGTGTTCGCCCCGTCCTTCATCGGCTCCTGGCGCCAAGGCATCCACCGTGTGCCCTTTCTAACTTCTCCTCAAATCACTCCGGTGAAAATGTGTATCCGGTGCAAGTTGCACTT
>NZ_PZZP01000012.1 GCF_003046315.1 Desmospora activa DSM 45169
AATTTGCCTGTTGAGCAAGTCATGCAATACAAAAAACAAGACGGCTCTTAATTAAAGAGGCCGTCTTGTTTTTTGTCTCAATAGGGTACACTCATTTAGAACAATGGAAGACAAACGGTTTTTCAGTGGTTATAATGTCTCATATAAGTGGTTTCATAAATGAAGGCAGGTGGAAACAAAAATTGATAATTCGAGGGTATATCCGGGTATCGTCAGTGGATCAAAATCCCCAGCGTCAGGAGCAAGCGCTCAAGGAAATGGGAGCGGATATTGTATATATTGACAAAATGAGCGGAGGCACCCGACAACGGCCGCAACTAGCGCAAATGCTCGATGACCTTCAACCGGGGGATGAAGTCCTTATAAAAGAACTTTCCCGATTTTCTCGCTCTACCGTAGATACCTTTGATTTAGTAGAGGAGATCCGGGCAAAGGGAGCCTCTTTAAAGTCTTTGGCGGAGCCTTGGTTAGACACCAGGGACGATAGTCCCCAGTCCCAATTTCTTTTAACCGTTTTTTCTGCTTTGTCTGAACTGGAACGAGGCATGATTAGACAAAGACAGAAAGAGGGTATAGCCATTGCAAAAAAAGAAGGCAAGTATAAGGGTAGGCCGCCTAAGTTGACTACGAATAACCCGCGAGTTCGTGTGGCATTGGAGGAGTATGCCAAAGGGGAGCGTTCAGTGCGGGAAATTGCTCAATTATATTCCATCAGCCGGTCTAGTTTGTATCGTTTGGCAAAAGAGGAAGAAATCACAAGATAATGGGGTTAGGTAGGGGGTTACACTTTGGCAAACCGGTGGAGCAAAGATGAAGATCAAAAATTAGTAGATCTTATACTTAATACATTGGAACGTGGCGGAAAACTCAAAGAAGCCTATAAGGTGTTTGCTGAACAGCATCCAGATCGAGGTATGGTGGCTATTCAACAGCGATGGAATAATCTTCGATCATCCCACCTTGAACAAGTGCAAGCAGCTAAAAAAGCGGGGAAAATCAACCGGACAAAAGATAGTGGTGCATCTGCGACCGATTTTTTAGACTCACAGCGTACCCAGTACGTTAATCATTCCGTACAAGGATTCAATGAATTACTAACACAAGTAAACGAGTTGGTTCGTCAGTTGAGAGAAGAACAGGCGGAAAAACAACACTGGAAAAGCAAGGCACTTGAATTAGAGAATCAGTTAGCCCAGGTCGCGGACTTTGATAAGCTACAAATGATCATGAGGCGGGTACGCCTTAATTCAGCTGAGGATTTGATTGAAGGAGAAACCTACCGAATGGAGAAAAACGGGAACCTTGTTCGAGACTAAGGATTAAATAATACGTCTAACATGCCACCAGCCCTAGAAATTTGCTTTCTAAGGCTGGTTTATTTTCGGGAAGGGGTAAGTTTCTTAAATTAACTTTTGAGTAGTTAGGATGATATTCAGCGAAAGAGGCCAGGGGAATTAAACCTTTGGCCTTTAATTATGATGTCTTAATAGCCGCTTTTTTCAGGAAGGAATATATCCCTGACAGATAGAGAACAATATTATTACTATATACATAAAATACATTATGTACATTATGTACACCTTTCGATAAAATGGAGGTGAAAAGGAGGTATGCTCATGGATACGATAATCAATGCCACCGACGCCCGTAAAGAGTTTTCCCGTGTAATTGATACC
>NZ_PZZP01000014.1 GCF_003046315.1 Desmospora activa DSM 45169
AATTTGCCTGTTGAGCAAGTCATGCAATACAAAAAACAAGACGGCTCTTAATTAAAGAGGCCGTCTTGTTTTTTGTCTCAATAGGGTACACTCATATAGAACAAATGAAGACAAACGATTTTTCAGCGGTTATAATGTCTCATATAAGTGGTTTCATAAATGAAGGCAGGTGGAAACAAAAATTGACAATTCGAGGGTATATCCGGGTGTCGTCAGTGGATCAAAATCCTCAGCGACAGGAGCAAGCACTTAAGGAAATGGGAGCAGATATTGTATACGTTGATAAAATGAGCGGTGGCACCCGACAACGGCCGCAACTAGCGCAAATGCTTGATGACCTTCAGCCAGGGGATGAAGTCCTTATAAAGGAACTTTCTCGCTTCTCTCGCTCTACAGTAGATACTTTCGATTTGGTGGAGGAGATCCGGGCAAAGGGAGCTTCTTTAAAGTCTTTGGCAGAGCCTTGGTTAGACACTAGGGACGATAGTCCCCAGTCCCAATTTCTTTTGACCGTTTTTTCTGCCTTAGCTGAACTGGAACGAGGCATGATTAGACAAAGACAGAAAGAGGGCATAGCCATTGCTAAAAAAGAAGGCAAGTATAAGGGAAGGCCGCCCAAGCTGACTAAGAATAACCCGCGAGTCCGGGTTGCACTGGAGGAGTATGCCAAAGGGGAGCGTTCAGTGCGCGAAATTGCTCAATTATATTCCATCAGCCGGTCTAGCTTATATCGTTTGGCAAAAGAGGAAGGAATCACAAGATAATGATGTTAGGTAGGGGGTTACACTTTGGCAAAACGGTGGAGCAAAGATGAAGATCAAAAATTAGTGGATCTTATACTTAATACATTGGAACGTGGCGGAAAACTCAAAGAAGCCTATAAGGTGTTTGCTGAACAGCATCCAGATCGAGGTATGGTGGCCATTCAACAGCGATGGAATAATCTCCGATCATCCCACCTTGAACAAGTACAAGCGGCTAAAAAAGCGGGAAAAATCAACCGGACAAAAGATAGAGATACATCTGCGAACGATTTTTTAGAGTCACAACGTATCCAGCACGTTAACTATTCCGTGCACGGCTTAAATGAATTAATAACACATGTAAACGAATTGGTTCGCCAGTTGAAAGAAGAACAGGCAGAAAATCAGCACTTGAGGCGCAAGGTAGCTGAGTTAGAGAACATGATAAGTGAACGGGATCAAAAATTAGCCCAGGTTGCGGACTTTGATAAGTTAAATATGATCATGAATCGAGTTCGCCTTAATACAGCTTCGGATTTGATTGAGGGAGAAACCTATCGGATGGAGAAAAACGGGAACCTTGTTCGAGACTAAGGATTAATATAATACGTCTAACATGCCACCAGCCCTAGAAATTTGCTGGTTTATTTTCGGGAAGGGGTAAGTCTCAGCGAAAGAGGTCAGGGGAATTAAACCTTTGGCCTTTAATTATGATGTCTTAACAGCCGCTTTTTTCAGGAAGGAATATATCCCTGACAGATAGAGAACAATATTATTACTATATACATAAAATACATTATGTACATTGTGTACACTTTTCGATAAAATGGAGGTGAAAAGGAGGTATGCTCATGGATACGATAATCAATGCCACCGACGCCCGTAAAGAGTTTTCCCGTGTAATTGATACC
>NZ_PZZP01000015.1 GCF_003046315.1 Desmospora activa DSM 45169
CCGAAGAAGCAGCCAAAAACAAATGAAACAGCCCGCCGGATGCCACCGACGAGCCACAAAAAGAAAAAACGCGCTAGACACAGTATACCACACTTGGTTTTACTGGAGGGATTCACGGATTACAGGACCGGCATTGTCCACTAAAGAAGCTGATCAAAGGCTTGAAAGGAGGTGAACCAATGAAAAAAGAGCTGTACAAACACGTAGATCAGTGCTACCCACTTGAGAAGCGGCCGCGGCCGGATGACCCGGCAGAGGTAGAGTCGGAGACGACGGAAAACGAAGAAGAGGCCCGAAAACGGCGGCAACCGTTCGGACCTCTTGGAAAGAAAATGCACGGCATTGTAACCGAGCATCACTAAACCCAACCCAATTATACCACATTCCCCCGGTGTGATCCGGGGGACCTAATAAAAAGGAGTGATCAGCATGACAGCAGAAAACCAGGAAATGTGCAACGGGTGCAAGGAAAAAGAAGCAGATGAGTTTTGTCTTGGGAAGTGTCTAGAATGCTTGGAAAAAGACATCGACCGGTGGTTTTTTTCTACCCTACCGATTTAACCTACTTGCCCCGGCCTAAACATCAGCCGGGGTTTTCTATTGTAAAAAAATAGGCCCTGAAATTCTCTTTCTAAGCGGCGAAAAAAGAAAGGGAAGGGGTCAGGGTATCACGGGATTATTAAATATCCGGTAATAAACCTTACCGGACAAAAATAAAACCCGGTTCCTCGCTGGGAACCGGGTTATTGCGGCCATCGATTTCCTTAAAGTACAGAGTAAATTTTTTCTTTCAACTGTGGGTGACGATCGTCAATGAAATCTGATATTAACTCTCCGGCTAAATCATCCAGGTAGTCTTCAGCATCAAATCCGATGACGGTTGGATCAATCCAATCTGAAAAATTATCGAGAATTTTCTTGATCTCCTTTTCATCGAGTTTGGCTCCTTCCAACTCTTTGCGTAATTGTTCTTCGACATTAAATGTAATTGTCAATTCCATGGTTTCGCCTCCTCGCCAGTAATCCTATCAAGGAGAGTAGACGTCAACAATACTGATAGATCCCCCTTTCATCCCGGTTATTTCCTTCTACCTTTAGAGCATTCTTTTTCCCACTTCATACACCCGGGAAGGGAAAATGTGAGATCCAATCTCTTAAATACAAAACACTCCTATTCGACTTTATAAAAGTGATTTCTCATTTCAATGGTGGTTGGTAATTATTTCTTTTCAAAGCGGAGAGGATAAGTGCTTCCCTTTTCAATCATCAGGAGCTAAAAAGATGGCTGACGATAACTAACGGAAAAATGTCCGGTAATGTCCCGGTAGATAACATTCAAATTACTCAAAAGTTAATTGCATGGGGGATACTTACCCCTTCAAACGAAAATAAACCACCCTTTAAAGGCGATATTTTAGGTCTGGTAACGTGTTTTATGGATAAGCATTTTACCTCTAGCCACTCACCAAAGAAAGATTTACCGGTTTCTTGACTTTTGTTAAACTCAATAAAACGCCGAAAACCTTCGTCATATCAAGGGTTTTCGGCGTTTCGGTTTGGGAATGGAGGACTAATCTCCGTAAC
>NZ_PZZP01000016.1 GCF_003046315.1 Desmospora activa DSM 45169
AGGAAGCTGGTTTTTTAATCTGTTTCCTTTTCAACTATCAAAAGTTCGTCCAATCGACAATCATACCGATTCATTAACCTTTCTAATATATCGCGGGAATACTTTGTACTCTCGTTATTTGCAAACCGCCGGACAGATTCCCAACTACTTTCCATCCCGATATCCTTTGCGACTTGTCGGATGGTAAGCCCTCTATTTTGAGCAAACTCCTTCAATCCAGAACGAATCTTTACTTTTTGCATCGCACGCACTGCCCCCTTTTTCCTTTATTATAATCCGGCTAAATTATATAGTCAAAGAATAAAAAAATTAGCCAAAAACTATTGACGGCTAATTATATTAGTCTTATAATAAGATTGCAGCTAAGGAAATTAGCCGAACCCTCCGGGGAAGCCACGCCACGACCCAAAAGGCGAGCGGGCCAAGGAGGATCACACACATCATAGGAGGATGATCACTTTGGCAAAAGCAACTGAGGTAGCAAAGAAAATCAGGAAGGTACTGAAAGAACAGTTTCCAGGCACTAAGTTTTCCGTCAGAACGGATCAATATAGCATGGGGGCCAGCATCATAATTAAATGGACAAACTTTCCTACGGAGCAGACGGTAGATAAGGTGGTCCGCCCTTATGAACAGGTTAGCAGAGATCCAATTACAGGAGATATTCTGAGCGGTGGAAACCTTCATATCTCCGCCGTCAATAAATGGACCTCGGAGCTTCGGGAAGAGATTGAAAAAGAGATGCCCCATCATATAAAGCGGAGTGACCTAGAGTATTACCGCTATTTTCGGGAAACTTCCGAGAAAGTTTATGAGCGGTACCGGGAGAGGATTGAAGCCCCAACTAATCGCGGTCAGGTGATGAAAGACCCAGAAGGGGCTGTAACAATTCGTCAGAAAATGGCACTACATCGGGCCACGGGGTTGAATACCACCGAATGGGAGCTGACCAAAGCCCAGGCAGGCCAGCTAATCAGTAAGCATAAAAAAGGTCAGGACATTACCCCGGACCTTGAAAAGATGGGACTAATCCTTCCGAAGAAGCAGCCAAAAACAAATGAAACAGCCCGCCGGATGCCACCGACGAGCCACAAAAAGAAAAAACGCGCTAGACACAGTATACCACACTT